>CAMIVY010000002.1 GCA_946402275.1 uncultured Prevotella sp. | reverse complement strand
ACCCAAGACCTTCAGAACCGGAATCTGACGCTCTATTCAGCTAAGCTACGGGACCGGTGCTTTTGGGATAGCGCATGCAAAGGTACGAATAAACGAGCAAAAAAACAAATTTATTTGGCTTTTTTCGAGTAAAAGTACATAGGACATGGTTCAAAGGCGTATGTTTAAAAGTGCAAAATGATATAGAAATCAATAAAATGCTATCATTTTGCGAAAATACTTAGGGTTTTTACTTGCAAATTAAAGTAAAAGTAGTACCTTTGCACGCATAATTGTTGAAAATAGTAGATTGTAAATAGTCAAATTGTAAGTAGAAAAGATGAGTCAACTGATAAAACCCATAGACTACGAGCCCCTGCTCGATACGAAACAGACGGAGCAGGGCATTAAACTGATTAAGGAATTTTTTCAGCAGAACCTATCGACTGAATTACGCCTACGTCGTGTGACAGCTCCATTGTTTGTATTGCAGGGACTGGGTATCAACGATGATTTGAATGGTGTGGAGCGTGCCGTGACTTTCCCTATCAAGGATTTGGGAGACGCTAGGGCTGAGGTGGTTCACTCGCTGGCAAAATGGAAGCGATTGTCACTAGCGGAATATAAGATTGAGCCGGGCTATGGTATCTATACGGATATGAATGCCATCCGTGCTGATGAAGAGCTCGACAACCTGCATTCGCTGTATGTGGACCAGTGGGACTGGGAAGCTGTGATTAAGAAAGAACAGCGTACGGTGGCTTTCCTGAAAAATGTGGTGGAGCGCATCTATGCTGCTATTCGTCGCACGGAGTATCTGACCTGTGAGACCTATCCGCAGATAAAGCCTTTCTTACCGGAAAAGATTCACTTCATTCATGCTGAAGAGTTGTTGCAGATGTATCCTGATAAGACTCCGAAGGAGCGGGAGGATGCTATCTGCCAAAAATATGGTGCCGTATTTATTATAGGTATTGGTGGAAAATTGTCGAATGGCGAGAAGCATGACGGACGTGCTCCAGACTATGATGACTGGACTACGATGGGCGAGAACGGCATGAAGGGTCTGAATGGTGATATCCTGATATGGTATCCTGTGCTGGGCAGAAGTTTTGAGTTGTCGTCGATGGGTATCCGTGTTGATAAGGAGTCGTTGTTGCGCCAGTTGCAGCTGGAAGGTAAGGAGGAACGCAAGAGCCTCTATTTCCACCAGAAACTGTTGAACGATGAGTTGCCTTTAAGCATTGGTGGCGGTATCGGTCAGAGCAGACTGTGTATGGTACTGTTGCACAAAGGGCATATTGGAGAGATACAGGCTTCTATCTGGCCTGATGAGATGCGCCAGCAGTGCAAGCAGCTGGGAATGCAATTGATTTAGTGAAAAGTGAATAGTGAAAAGTGAATAGTGCGCTCGACCTTTGGTCGCTTTCTTGCTTAGCAAGCGTCACCCTTCGGGATGCCGAGCGGACCTTGGTCAAAGAAATATTAAGCTAATTCAAGATCTAAGAGGTCCCTCAGTTTTTTGATTGAGGGATTTTCTTTTGCCATGACCTCGTATTGTTCACTACGAGTAAGGGGCCGCACTTGCTCTTGGTGTTCAGCCACGCGGATGGTGAAGTCAATGGACTTGTTGTGGAGATAGGTCTTCAGGGTACTGAGAATGCTGCCTTTGATGTTCTCTATCTGGTCTTTTGCCAATTGGTTTTCAACCACCAATTCAACATGTGGGAATTCGGTGATGACGGGTGTCATGTTCTTCATGCGTGAAGCGATACCGCTCAGTTGTTGGGGCATGCGGTTACACATGGACATCCACTGCAGTTCCAGGTCTTGCTGTTCGAATGATTCTTGGTCATTAATTCGTGCCAAGTTGGGGTCATCGTTACTGAGAGAACCAGGAATGATGGACATTTTGCTCTTGGGGTTATCCTTGTTGCGGAGGTTATTCCAAGAAAAACCTATCTTGTCTTTCAGTTGAGGTCGGGAAGCAGAATTATAGGTTGTCGAGGCGACAGCAGCAGGCTTGCTGGAGACGTTAGTGTCTTTGGATAATCTTGATTTACTGGAATCAACAGAAGGGGTTGATACAACGGGTTCAGCCGCAGCCACCTGTGGAGCTGCTTTCTTGGGCTGAGCCTGCTGTATCAGTTGCTTAAACAGGGATTTCAATCTTCTGGGCTTACGCCCACTGCCTACCCCCTCTTCGGGCTGTGTGATCTGTGCGATTTCTATCAGGGTCAGTTCTGTAAGCAAGCGCTTGTTGCTAGACTGGCGATAATTGATGTCGCATTGGTTCATCAGCTGTAAGGCTTTGTATAGGAATGGCGCAGAACATTTCTTGGCTTGTTGCTTATACCGCTCACGTTGCTGGTCACTTACCTCAAGCAGGGGGAGAGTCTGTTCATCACGAGCCATCAATACATTGCGCACATGCTTGGCAAGTCCGGCGATGAGCAATCCTCCGTCGAATCCCTTGCTAATGATGCTGTTAAGCAAGACCATGATGTCTGCCACCTTGTTCTCAATGCTTAGGTCAATAATCTGGAAGTAATTCTCAGAATCGAGCACGTTCAGGTCTTCAATAACCTTCTGATAGGTGATGTTCCCTTGACAGAAAGAGGTGGCCTGGTCGAATATACTCAAGGCATCGCGCATACCTCCGTCAGCTTTCTCCGCAATGACAGCCAAAGCTTCTTCCTCGTAGGTGATGCCCTCTTTCTCGGCAACAGACTTCAGATGGTCGATGGTGTTGCGAACCGTCATTCGCTCGAAGTCGTATATCTGACAACGAGAGAGGATGGTGGGGAGAATCTTATGTTTCTCCGTAGTAGCCAGGATGAAGATGACGTGAGCAGGTGGTTCCTCCAGCGTTTTTAGAAACGCATTGAATGCCGCAGTTGACAGCATGTGCACCTCGTCAATGATGAACACCTTGTACTTGCCAATCTGAGGTGGAATGCGTGTCTGTTCCATGAGCGACTTGATATGCTCTACGGAGTTGTTGGAGGCGGCATCCAACTCGAAGATGTTATACGAACGCTGTTCGTTGAAAGCCTGGCAGCTCTCACATTGTCCGCATGCTTCACCCTCGGCAGTTGGCGTAAGACAGTTGATGGCTTTGGCAAAGATACGGGCGCAGGTGGTCTTGCCCACACCGCGTGGCCCGCAGAAGAGGTAGGCGTGAGCCAGTTTTCCGCTCTTTACTGCATTCTTCAGTGTGGTGGTCAGTGCCTGCTGTCCTACCACCGTATCGAAGGAGATAGGCCTGTATTTTCGCGCTGATACAATATATTCTTCCATAACAAAAATAGAATTTGCGTACAAAGGTATGAAAAAAAAGAGAAATGTGAAATAAGAAATGAGAATTTATTTATATCTTTGCAGTCGAAAATGAATATAAAATGAAGAAGGTTAAGAATTTTTTACTTAGAATATATCACGTAAAAGGCCTGAAGTACATCGTTGTGATTTTTTTTGCCGTGCTTTTCATTGGTTTCCTGGATGAAAACAGTGTATGGAAACATATCCGCAACCAACAGTATATCAGCGAGTTGAAAGAAGAAATAGGTGAATACGAAAAGCGCTATAATCACGACAAAGCCCAAATCCGGGAGCTGGAGCGGAATCCTAAGTCAATTGAAAAGATAGCTCGAGAACGCTATTTTATGAAAGCTGACGACGAGGATATCTTTGTGCTAAGCGATGACGAGAATGTTCCATCAAGTGTGATAAGCAATGAGACAGCTGAGTAAAACGGAAACCTTCATATTGCTGATTGGTGGACTCCTGATGGTAATAGGAGCAGGCGGAAGTATGTTCCTTCAGTCATGGGCTGCTTATATCTTTGCCCCCGGAGCCCTGATGTTTGCTGCTATGCAGATGCGCCAATCGTACGACGGTAATAACTTCACCATTCGCCGTCTGCGTCGTATCCTGTTGACCAGTGATGTCTTTTTCTTGTTGGCAGGACTACTGATGCTTGCCAGCCAGTCGAACTTCTTTGGCATCAATCAACTTATATATATAAAATATGTACACAACAATTGGATTGTCGTACTGCTTGTAGCTGCCATCTTACAACTATATGCTAGCCATAGAATTGCTAACGAATTAGAAAAAGAGGCAAAAAAACGCTAATAATTGCGCAAATGTTTTAAAATGCGCAAATATTTTTTCTTATTTCGATATAAGGTTGTACATTTGCCAATGATTTGAACAACTATGATTCGTTTATGAACAAAATATTATATATGTTTGTCCTCGTTGCCGCGGTGTCATCGTGTGCCAGTTCCTATAATGTGCAAGGTTCGTCATCGATATCTGCACTGGACGGAAGTAAGCTATACTTGAAGGCACTCAAGGATAATGAGGTGAAGAATATCGACTCTTGTGATGTGGTACATGGAGAATTCCACTTTGCCGGGCTGTTGGATACTGTGCGTATGGCTAACCTCTTTATGGGCGATGAGAGCATCATGCCTGTCGTTTTGGAAGAGGGTGAGATTACCATCAAGATAGATAATGCCTCGCAGAGCGTCGGTGGTACACCATTAAACGATAGCCTTTATAAGTTCATAGACAAGCATAACCAGTTGTCAAATCGTATGAATGAATTGTCACACCGGCAGAGTCAAATGCTGTTAGATGGCATTGACGAACAGGTAATTGACGAACGCCTCTCAGCAGAAGCCAATGCTATTGCTGCTGAAGAAGACGAACTGGTGACTAAGTTTGTGGTCAATAACTTCGACAATGTGCTGGGTCCTGGTGTATTCATGATGATTACCAGCCAGTATCGTTTTCCTGTGCTGACTCCACAGATTGAGGACATTATGTCCAAGGCCACAGAGAAATTCAAGAATGATCCTTACGTGAAGGACTATTATAAGACAGCTCAGGAGAACGAAGCCCGTATGAACGGCATGGACGAAGCTGCAAAGCCACAGCCTGATGTCACCATGCCACAATCGACTCCTTCGCTGACCAATGTCCCAGAACAGAAATGAGAATAGTTGTCAAGGGTGGACGCATTGTCAATGAAGGTCGGATTTTCGATGGCAGCGTTGTTATCGAAGACGGCTATATTGTAGATATTAATAATCAGCAGCCCGAGTCATCGTTTGATGAGATCATCGATGCTTCGGGTTGTTATGTGTTGCCCGGTGTGATTGACGATCATGTGCATTTCCGTGAGCCGGGACTTACGGAAAAGGCAGATATCGACAGTGAGAGCAAGGCTTGTGCTGCAGGTGGTGTCACCAGCTATTTTGACATGCCTAACTGTAAGCCACAGACCACAAGTCTTGCTGCTTTGAACGATAAGTTCGAGCGTGCCAAGCAAAGCAGTCATGTGAACTACTCTTTTTTCTATGGTGCCACCAACGACAATATTCCTACGTTTGCCCAGCTGGACGAGCATCGTATTCCTGGTATCAAGCTTTTTATGGGCTCTTCAACGGGTAATATGCTGGTTGACGGTCAAGAGACGTTGGAGAAGATCTTTTCTACCGTGAAACTGCCCTTGATGGTGCATTGCGAGGATACAGACATCATCAATCACAATATGGCTGAGGCTCAGAAAGCCTGGGGAGAAGACCCGCAGGTGAGTCTGCACACTTTGATACGAAGTGAGGAGGCCTGCCTGGCTTCTTCGAGAAAAGCTGTGGAGTTGGCTAGGAAATATGGCACTCGTCTGCATATCGCCCATCTCTCTACCGCAGAGGAGTTGGAACTGGTGGGTGATAACATCACTGCAGAAGCCTGTGTGGGTCATCTCTATTTCACAGAACTGGACTATCAACGTCTGGGGAGTAGAATCAAGGTGAATCCGTCTATCAAGACGCCTGTGGATCAATTTCTGCTGCGTCAAGCATTGACTGACGGTCGCATAACAGTGATTGGTACAGACCATGCTCCCCATCTGCTGGAACAGAAGCAGGGCGGATGTGTTCGCGCTGCCAGTGGAATGCCGATGGTTCAGTTCTCGTTGGTCACTATGCTCGAACTTGTAGATGAAAAGGTGCTGACTATAGAGCGAATGGTAGAGTTGATGTGTCATAACCCAGCTCGTCTGTTTGGTGTCGAGCAACGTGGCTTTTTGCGTAAGGGATATCGTGCCGATATGGTGATAGTTCGTCCGAGAAGTCCCTGGAAGGTGACAAAGGATGTCATTCTGAGCAAGTGTGGATGGAGTCCTATGGAAGGTCATGAATACCAGTGGCGGGTAGAGCGAACGCTATGTAATGGAAAGACGGTTTATGTTGACGGACACGTGAACAGTGATGTCTTGGGAGAAGAAATTTGTTTCAATCATGCTTCTTGATTACCAAATCAATGACGTAGCGCCCTATATCAACTGGGACTATTTCTTTTATGCGTGGGGGATGCATGGCAAACCTGAAAGCGAGAAAGAAAAACTACGCGCAGAGGCAGATGATACACTGGCAAAGCTGCAGGGACATTATCGGACACATGCCGTGTTTTTGTTGTTTGAGGCCAATAGTGAGGGTGATGACATCGTGGTGGGCAAAAGGCGCATACCTTTGCTCCGCCAGCAACAGCAGAATGCTGAATCACTCTGTCTGGCAGACTTCGTACGCCCGCTGTCGTCAGGAGTGACGGATAGGATAGGGGTATTTGCCACCTCGGTGGATTGGGGACTGGAAACAGACTTTGACCATGATGCCTATCAGAAGATGATGGTGCAGCTGTTGGCAGACAGATTGGCGGAAGCCACTGCTGAACGTATGCATGAGGAGGTGAGAAAGAAATACTGGGGATATGCTCCTAATGAGCAATTGACCATGCAGGAGTTGCATATAGAGAAGTTTCAAGGCATCCGTCCTGCAGTAGGTTATCCCTCGCTGCCTGATACGAGTCTGAACTTTGTCATTGATGAACTGATAGGACTGAGACAGGTAGGCATCCGACTGACGGAAAGTGGGGCTATGAAACCGCATGCCAGTGTTTCTGGCTTGATGTTAGCCCATCCGCAGGCTCGCTATTTTGCCATAGGAAAGATTGGTAATGACCAGTTGGAAGACTATGCCCACCGGCGAGGACTGCCAGTAGAAGTTGTAAGGAAGTTTTTAAGTGCAAATTTATAATGATATGATAGCAAGGTATTCTGTAATCTTTTTCTTAGTGATGGGATTCATCGTAGTTCCCTTCATATCCTATTTCTTGTGTAGTAAACTGTTGAATCGTCGTTATGGAAGACGGGTAGGAATCGCATTGGCTTGTGTCATTATTGGTCTGGTGCTCTATGGAATGACTATCGGATTCTCACAATTTCATGTGAAGCACATGGAATTTGCCAGCAAGGACCTGCCAGAGGCTTTTGACGGCTACCGTATTGTACAGTTCTCTGATGCTCATGTGGCAACCTACGATGGTTTCCTGGAGGATGTCCTGCCACGGGCTGTTGATTCTATTCAAGCGCAGAAGGCGGATATGATTGTCTTTACGGGCGATTTACAGAACCTGTATCCTGAGGAACTGGAATCCAAAGTGTCGCTGTTACGCAAGTTGCATGCACCAGACGGGGTGTATAGCATATTGGGCAATCACGACTATTCCATCTATATTGATGCTGATGAAACAACCAAAAAGAAGAATGATTTGAAGACTCAGCAATTGGAACGTAAGATGAACTGGACATTGCTGATGAACGAAAACCGTATCATCCGAAGGGATAGTGACAGTATTGTCATTGCTGGTATGGAGAACTGGGGTGTACAGAAACGAATGCCCAGAAATGGTGATGTTCGCAAGACAATGAAAGGAATATCACCCAAGTCCTTTACCGTGATGCTACAGCACGATCCTAACGCTTGGCGCGAGAAGATTCTACCGCAGTGCAATGCCCAGCTGACGCTCAGTGGTCATACACATGGTGGACAATTCTCCTTGTTTGGTTGGAATCCTGCGAACTTTACGTATAGCGAGTGTTTTGGCACTTATCATGAGGGCGACCGTGCCATTTATGTCTCTTCTGGCTTGGGTGGATTGATTCCCTTCCGACTTGGTCAGCCTGGCGAAATTGTTGTGATTACACTGAGAAAGAAATAAGAAATGAAATATCTGTATTTCCTCTATCAATTAGTTGTTGCATTGCCTGTCACCATACTCATGACCATCTGGACAGCAGTAACGGTGGGTCTGGGGTGTACTTTTGGTGACGGTCATTACTGGGGCTATTATCCAGGCCGTTGGTGGGCCCGTGTCATAACATGGGTTTTCTTACTGCCCGTCAAGGTGGAAGGACGTGAAAATCTGGAGCCAAACCAGTCGTATGTCTTTGTGGCTAACCATCAGGGTGCCTTCGACATCTTTCTGATTTATGGCTTCCTGGGACGCAACTTCAAATGGATGATGAAATATCAGATAAACAAGATTCCTTTTATAGGATATGCTTGCCGGAAATCACATCAGATTATGGTAGATAGGCGAGGGGTGGGAAAAGTACGCCACACATACGAGTCGGCTCGCAAGATTCTTGAAACGGGCAACTGGAGTGTGGTGGTGTTCCCAGAAGGTGCTCGTTCGTTTACTGGTCATATGGGAGTATTCAAAAAGGGAGCCTTTGCTCTGGCTGATGAATTGCAACTTCCTGTTGTACCCTTGACTATCAACGGCTCGTTTGATATAATGCCTCGTATGCGTGACTGGCATTTTGCCCATTGGCATCCACTGTCTCTGACCATTCATCAACCTATTTACCCTGTTGGTCATGGAACTCCGAATGTGCAGGCAACGATGCACCAGGCTTATGACAGCGTAATGTCTGCCTTGGTTCCTGAGTACCAAGGTTATGTGGAGAATCCAGATCAATAAAGATTATTGTTCCTGAAAAATCTTCGGGTACTTCCTTGTCCATCCGTCCCAGCGGAGACGCATCACACCGAAGAAAGCCTCGCCAAAGATGCCACCCGACATCTTGGAAACCCCTTCGCGACGATTCACAAAGATAACAGGAACTTCCTTGATTTTGAAGCCAATCTTATAGGCTGTAAACTTCATCTCAATCTGGAAACCATAGCCCTTGAAGCGAATCTTATCTAGTTCGATGGTTTTCAGCACGCGACGCTTGTAGCACTTGAAACCTGCAGTTGTATCGTGAACCTTGAATCCTGTCACTAGCCGTACGTATTTCGAGGCAAAGTAGCTCATCAGCACGCGACCGATAGGCCAGTTGACTACATTTACACCACTGATGTAACGCGATCCGATAGCCACATCGTACCCTTCGTCAGCACATGCGCTATAAAGGCGGGGCAAATCGTTGGGATCGTGGCTGAAATCAGCATCCATCTCGAAGATATAGCCATAGTCATGCTCCAAAGCCCATTTGAAACCTGTGATATAGGCGGTACCGAGTCCCTGTTTTCCACTGCGCTCCAAAATAAAGAGACGATCGGAATAATCCTCCTTTGCCATCATGCCTTTCACAATACTGGCAGTCCCGTCCGGCGACCCGTCGTCAATCACTAGGATGTGAAAACATTTCTCCAGTCCAAATACAGCCTGGATAATTTTCTCTATGTTCTCCTTCTCGTTATAGGTAGGAATGATGACTATACTGTCGCTTGTGTGCATCATATTTTTTAGTACTTGCGTGTTTATTACTAATTCGTTGCAAAATTACGAAATAATTTTGAATTATGAATTATGCATTATGAATTATTTTGTACCTTTGCAGTCGATTTCATGATGAAGGTCAGTGATTTGTTGAAGCAATACGCCATGCTGCCACAGGTTGGCGCATTGGCTGATATATTGGGGAAAAAGTCGGTAAAGACAATTTTCCTCGAGGGCTTGTTGTGCTCGTCTGCTCCAATGTTATTTGCCGCTTTGGCAAAAAAATGGAAGACTCCCATTCTGTTTATCTTGCAGGATGCCGATGAGGCAGGCTATTTCTATCATGACCTGATGCAGTTGTTGGGCGACAAGAAAGTGCTGTTCTTTCCTTCTAGTTATCGGAGGGCTGTGAAATATGCGCAGCGTGATGCTGCCAATGAAATTTTGCGTACGGAAGTGCTCTCAAAACTCTCTGCACCAGGTTCCGATGCTTCACTTTTCGTCGTTTCCTATCCAGAGGCTATAGCTGAACTGGTTATTTCTAAGAAAGTGCTGGATGATAGGACGCTGGTGCTTCGTCAAGGGGACGTGCTGGATACTGATATTACTTCCAAAACCTTGCGTGAATGGGGATTTCAGGAGGTTGACTATGTCTATGAGCCAGGACAGTTTGCTTTGCGAGGCAGCATACTTGATGTCTATTCCTATAGTAGTGAGTTTCCATATCGTATTGATCTTTTCGGTGATGATATAGACTCTATCCGTACTTTCGAGGTTGACACCCAATTGTCGAAAGATAAGTGTGAACAGGTGGAGATAGTACCGGAACTGGCTGTCGTAGAAGAGAATAAGGTGTCGTTCTTGTCTTTCCTTTCTGAGAAGACATTAATGGTGGTGAAAGACTTCCTGTATGTTCGTGATGCCATTGACCGCATCTACCAAGAAGGCTTCTCCCATCAGGCTATGACAGAACGTTTGGAAGGAGCTACGGAAGAGGAGCAGCAACACCTTATGAAAGAGATGCGTAAGGAGTTGCAACTGATTAGTGGTCCGCAGTTCGGGCGTGAGGCTGTAGCCTTTCGTAGGGTGGAGATGGGTCACCGTCCTTCCGGACTGCCAGATGCTACCCTCGCCTTTCATGTTTCACCACAGCCGCAGTTCCATAAGAATTTCACTCTTCTGCTGGAGTCCTTGGAGCGTTATTTGGCAGATGGTTATCAACTATGCATCCTAGCTGACAGTCAGAAGCAGTTAGACCGATTGCGTGACATTCTATCCTCCCCCGACACCTTCCAAGGAGGGGAGGATGCTTACTCTCCTTTGGGGAGGTCGGGAGTGTTCTTCACTCCCGTCGAGAAGACGCTTCACGAAGGATTTGCTGACCACGATTTGAGACTCTGTGTGTTTACGGATCATCAGATTTTCGACCGCTTCCATAAGTACAACCTTCGCTCTGACAAGGCCCGTTCAGGAAAGGTGGCTTTGACCCTGAAGGAGATTCAGCAATTTGAGGTGGGTGACTATGTGGTTCATGTCGATCATGGTATCGGAAAGTTTGGTGGACTGGTGCGAATGCCACAGGGCGACTCCTATCAGGAGATGATTAAGATTATGTATGAGGGCGGGGGCTCCATCTATGTCTCTATCCACTCGCTCTATAAAGTATCCAAGTATAAAGCACAGGATAATGGCGATGCGCCTCGTCTCTCCCATCTGGGAACAGGTCAGTGGGAACGCATGAAGGAGCGTACCAAGGCGAAACTGAAGGATATTGCTCGAGATTTGATAAAACTCTATGCCGCCCGTCGCCGTGAGATTGGTTTTGCCTTCTCTGCTGATTCTTTCATGCAGCAGGAGTTGGAAGCCAGTTTCCTGTATGAAGATACCCCCGACCAGTTGAAGGCCACACAGGATGTGAAAGCAGATATGGAGCAGGCCCGTCCAATGGATCGCCTGGTGTGTGGTGATGTAGGCTTTGGCAAGACGGAAGTCGCTGTACGAGCTGCCTTTAAGGCTGCTTGCGACTCGAAGCAGGTGGCTGTTTTAGTGCCTACTACGGTTTTGGCTTATCAGCATTTCCAAACTTTTAAGTCGCGCCTGAAGGATTTCCCCGTTCGTGTGGACTATCTGTCCCGGGCTCGCTCTGCCAAGCAGACCAAAGAACTGCTGAAGGATTTGGAGGAAGGAAAGATAGATATATTAATAGGTACGCATAAGTTGATTGGCAAGACGGTGAAGTTCCACGATTTAGGGTTGCTCATTATCGACGAGGAACAGAAGTTTGGTGTCTCCACCAAAGAGAAGCTGCGCCAGATGAAAACCAATGTCGATACGCTGACCATGACGGCAACACCTATTCCCCGTACCCTTCAGTTCTCGTTGGTGGGTGCTCGCGATTTGAGTATTATCCAGACACCGCCTCCCAACCGTTATCCCATCCAGACAGAGATACACACTTTTGGTGCCGAGATTATTGCCGATGCCATTAATTTCGAGATGTCCCGTAATGGACAGGTCTATTTCGTCAATCCTCGTATCAACGACCTGACACGCATCAAGGAGATGATTCAGAAATATGTGCCAGATGCTCGTGTGGCTGTGGGGCACGGACAGATGAGACCTGACGAGTTGGAGCAGATTATCTTCGACTTTGCCAATTACGATTATGACGTGCTGCTTTCTACAACGATTGTGGAAAACGGTATAGACATTCCCAATGCCAACACCATTATTATCAATGGAGCTCATCGCTTCGGACTCTCTGATCTCCACCAGATGCGAGGCCGTGTGGGTCGAGGTAATCGAAAGGCGTTCTGCTATCTGTTGGCACCTCCTTTGGCTGACCTGCCTGTTGAGAGCCGTCGTCGTCTGGAGGCTTTGGAGAACTTTAGCGATTTAGGTAGCGGCATTCATATTGCCATGCAAGACCTTGACATCCGAGGGGCTGGTAATCTGTTGGGTGCTGAACAGAGTGGATTTATTGCTGATTTAGGCTATGAAACGTATGTGAAGATTCTGCAGCAGGCTGTCGTGGAAATCAATAATGAAATGAGCAATGAAAATGAAGCAATGAGAAATACCCCAGAGCATTCTTCTAAACGTGGCAATGCGAAGCATCATTCCTCTTTCCTCACTTCTCATTTCTCATTTGTAGCTGACTGTTCTCTCGAGAGTGACCTTGAGATGTTCTTCCCTGACCAATATGTGCCCTCCGACTCAGAGCGTATGTTGCTTTACCGCGAACTGGACGGACTGCATACCGACGAACAACTGGCTGCATATCGTACTCGACTTATTGACCGATTTGGTCCTGTGCCACAGTGTGGTGAAGAACTGATGCGTGTTGTTCCTTTGCGCCGCTTAGGAAAGGAATTAGGTTGCGAAAAGATTGTTTTGAAGCAAGGTCGTATGACCCTGTTCTTTGTGTCTGCTCCCACAAGTCCTTTCTATCAGAGTGAGGCCTTCGACCATATCCTCACCTTCGTGGCGCAGAATCCCCGTCGCTGCCAGTTCCGTGAGCAGAATGGCAAGCGTTCCATGCTGATTGCCAATGTGCCCACAGTTGATGAGGCTGTGAAGCTGCTTAAGACAATCTGATTCATTCTTTTTTTGTTTGATTCTGTCATAATGTCATTCTAGTGCGACATTGTGGCATATAAAAGTACGCTGGCATCATAGTTGCATGTTGTTTAGCGAGCACCGCAAGGTACTCAAGAGAAAATAAAAAACATGTGTAACAAAAAAATATAATTAGGAGGTAAAGATTATGATGCCAATGATGAGAACTAACAGTTGGATTCCTACAGTGTTTAACGATCTGTTTGATGCAGACTATATGCCAAAGGCCAATGCTACGGCTCCAGCCATCAATGTGAAGGAATCAGACAAAGCTTATACCGTAGAACTTGCCGCTCCAGGCATGAAGAAGGAAGACTTCAACGTACACATCAATGACGAGGGTAACCTGATCATCAAGATGGAGAGCAAGCAGGAGCATAAGGAGGAAGACAAGAACACCCGCTATCTGCGTCGTGAGTTCAGCTACTCAAAGTACGAGCAGACACTGATTTTGCCTGACGATGTCAACAAGGAGCAGATTTCTGCTAAAGTAGAAAACGGTGTGCTGACAGTTGACCTGCCAAAGCTTGTCGAGGAGAAGGTAAAGGTATCTCGCCAAATCAGTATTGATTAAAGGCTTGTAAGGTTTAAGGAGGAAGAAAGAGGGCGTGTAAACGTCCTCTTTCTTTTAAGTACAGCAGGTCAATTCACATCGGGATGATTGCTTATTCTTTTTTGTTTTTCTTGAGTTCCTCGTAGTCATGGAGGATTTTTTTATAAGAATCGGGGTCCAGGTACAGTATAAATGAGCCTGGGCTTATCGTCAGTTCATGGGACTGGCCTTTCTGTTGGAATGAGGGCAAATCGAATCGGATGTTCTTGCCTTCTTCCTTGGTCAGGGCTATGAGCTTACCATTATCGGCAATGATGATGTCCTCGCCAAGATGAGCATCACGTTCCTCTTGAGAACGTAGCATGTTGGGAGCCAGCCAGTTTACCAGCGGTTGTCCGATATGCCAGTCGCGAGTCTGTACAATCATGTAAGTCTTTTGGTCTTTCTGAACGATAGGGACACCGAAGCGTTGGCTGCTGGTATGAGCAGCTATCATCTGTTCCATAGCGAGACTAAAATAGGAGTTCAGATAATCCAGGTTGGTAATGGGTTTCCCGCCTGGCGCAGTCTCGTTGTCAAAGAACGCCTTCAAGAGATGTATAAATCCGCGCCGCATGTCGGGTTCTACCAGCATGATGATACGTCCTCCTACAAGACGTGCATAAATGGTGCTGGGGCTGTAGCGACCCAGTTCTTTTTCATAAGCGTCAATGGCCATCTCGTAATAGTCGCAGGCATTTGAGTAGCTGCCCTCGGCCAAATTGGTGTTTGCTATCATGGTATATGTCTTTCCCAAAAGGGTGTCTTTCAGCACTTTTTGTTTCTTGGCAATGTCCAGAGCTCGGTTGGTGTAGATCTCGGCACGCCCGAAGTCGCGCTTGTCATTTAATGCGTAGTTGGTCAGTGCTTCAGCAGCATAAATCTGCTTTAAACCGTCTTTGGGATTTTTGTCTGCGACCTTTACAGCTTCATCTGCTACCTTCAGCAGGCTGTCGATGTTAATCTCCTGTGCCATCACATGGCATGTCGTAGTTCCTAAGAATACTAGGAGTGTTGCAATCTTCTTCATGTTGTTTGAAATTTATATAAATATGTGTTGATTAATGTTGCTATATTACATCGTGCTAAAGTTAATCGATGGAGATGACCTTGAGATTCTCGCCTGCGTCGATGGCCGCTTTGATGTCCTTGCCGCCACTCTGTACCTTGCAGCGGCTGATGTCATCGCCCTCCACAGCCTCTATCTTCAACTTGCCAATCTGCGATTTTGCCTCACGTCCAGCAACGATTCTTACCTGGTAAACACCCATGTGAAGGCCCTCATACGCGCCCTCACTGCTACCCAGGTCGATATAGACTTCCTTCTGCTTGTCCTTTTTGGCAGCGGCACCCTCGATGATGTTTGCTTGCAACGGGCTGTAGTTATTGAGCCAGGCGGTGATGTGCTTTGCAAAGGACTCGATGGCTTCTTTGACAGCTTTATCGGAAGTAGAGTAGGAAGAAAAGGATGAGCCTTTGCCACCGAACGATGGGTTGGCGATGACCTCGCCCGTCTTTAAGTCCTTCAGGGTAAGCATGGCTTCAACAATACCTCTATAGGTGGTTGAGGTCTTTACGTCGTCCTTGAGTTTTAAAGAACTGGTGCTTGACTCGGCCTGAATGTTGGTAATGACGGCATTTACCACGATGTTGCCCTCTTGGACTACATCTTTCAGTTGAGCCAAACCGTCGTTGTAACGGAAGCGGTGAGCTCCAGAGAGGCCCTTGATAATGGCGTTCTTGACATCATCTTCGTATTTGGAGGCCTGAACGGAGGACTGACCCGTCAGCACACCAGAGAGAATCTGACCAACGGCCTCGCCTGCCGACAGCTTCTCGTTGCGATGGGTATACTCCACATTGTTGAGCATGATGTTGTATACTTGATTTCTGTTGGTTTGCGTATCTTGGGCCGAAACAGTTAAGGAGCAGCAAAGGACGGCTGCTATCGTCATGAGAATTTTCTTCATTAGGGGTTAAAATCTGAATAATTAAATTTATACGATTCCTGCTTTCCTCATCTTCTGGCGCTGCTCCTCATTCTGACGGATGAAGCGCTCGATGAATACGTTCTGGTCGCCAATACGCCAACGCCGGTATATGATGATGACCACAAGCGCTAGCACCACCACGATGAGGGTGGCAGCTAGCGCAACTGTGAAAACAAGTGTCATGTCCATACGCATTGTTGGTTACCAGATGTATGGACGGTCGGCGGGAGCAACATAGATGTCGCCACTCTTCACCTGGAACAGGTCGTACCACTCGTCCATGAGTCGAGCTATACCGTTGATGCGGTTGAAAGAGGCAGAATGGACGTCGGTCAGATACTGTTGTCTATAGCCCTCGGTACCTCTGTCTTCTTCCTTCCAAACCTGGGCATAGTGCAGGAAATATTCGCGGAGCATGTGCTTCAGAGACTCGCCATAATAGCCCTTCTCTATCATCAGGTCTTTGAAGAGTTCGAAGGCCAGACGGGTTCCGCCGAAGTCGGCCATGTTCTCGCCCAGCGTCATCAAGCCATTGGCATGCTGACCCTCGTAGGCCCACAGCTCGTTGAAGCGGTCGACCATCTGCTGTTTCTTAACCTCGAACTGCTGCTTGTCGGAAGGAGCCCACCAGTCTCTAATATAGCCTTCGCCATCGTACTGAGAGCCGTTGGAGTCGAATCCGTGACACAACTCATGGGCAAAGACATAGAATGTGGCATAGCGGCGCAACATATCCTCCTCGTCATCGGACTGGGGATACATGACCTTAGAGCAGAATGCAGGGAAGATATAGACACCGTTGAAGGTGGACGCATAGGAGGCATTGAAGCGGCTCAGCGGAAAACTCAGGAGAATATAGTCGGGCAGGTATCCGTAAGTATGCTTGCCGAGATAAGAATTAGCCAATGCGGTGCATTGGGTACGGGCCTGTATCACGTCTTCGAGCAAAGTTTCACCCGTAAGGTTGAAGGCACCCTTCCCAATCAGATTTTCAGGCACACCGGCATAGAATTGCATCTTCTGCAACTTCTGCTGCGCAGCCTCCTTGGTGGCGTCGCTCATCCAGTCGAGATTCTGGATGCGCTGCGACATCTTGCCACGCAGACGCTCCAGATCGGCCAGACACTCCTCCTGGTTGACAACGGGAGCAAAAGCCTCGGCCTCAGCGGTGTTGATGAACACTGGAACCGCAGTCTTGATGAAGCTATGTATTGTAGCAAGATTCTTGCTGACGTCAATCTGATGGAAACCAATCATGAAGAAGTAGTTTTCCATCATGACATTATAGGCAGTGTACATTAAGAGCAAAGCAGGATCCTGATTGGCAAGCTCTTCGAAGAAAGAAGAAGGCTTGCTGTCTATCTTGTCGCGAGTGAGATCCAGATGGTATGACTCAACCAACTTTTCCAGACTGAAATCTATTGTGCCTGCACGATGCCCCTTCATGGCCTTGGCAAGGGCATATTGAGGCAGTCTGTCGCCTTGCAAACGCTCCATGAGAGAACCAGTAAGTTGGGGGTTGTTGACGGCCCAGGCCTTGTTGGCCAGATCCATCACCTTGTCAACCCAATCGTCCAACTGGCTGGGGTCTGCGACAAACGGTGTGAGACAACTCCTCATATAGTGACGCAACAGATTCGTATCGTTGGCTTTTCTAATCTCCTGCTCTAAACTGTTGGCACCAACCGTTATGACGTAATAGAACAAGTTGTTTTGAGGGTTTATGACACGTGCTATGGGAGTGGAATAGCCCATGTCGGACAGGATGCCCCATCCTCTTAGGACGTCGAGATTGCCATTCTCGTCTAACATAACACTCAGCACCTTGTCGATGGCAGCCATCTCCTTATTGGCATCGGGCGTGCCGAGAAGATTGCTGACAAGGTGTTTGACTTGCGGGTCTTCGCTGTTGATCAGGGCATTCTGCGCAATCGAATTGATATACTCCATGCCTTCGGTTATCCAGCTTACATCCTTCGGGTCATGACTCTTGATCCAGCTGCCATTGGCAAAATGATAGAAGGAGTCGCCAGGACGTACGCTACGGTCCATATCATCGTCGTGAAGATAGATGTCGGCAACAGGGTCAATCATCGTGGGCTCCTGAGGTGTAGGATTGTCCACATTGTCAAAACACGACGTAAGCACCGTCGTAGAAATCATGCAGCAAAGGACTGCTGCAAGCGTCATTAGATTCTTTTTCATATTACCAGCTTATTTTTGTAGGATTGCCGTTAGTATCGTAGGCATAAAGGATCTTTATTAGATTGCCAGCATCTTTCTGGAGCCATTCTGGTATTTGACTGCCATAAATACTGGTTCCCCCTGAAGACGCGTTAGTAACCACGCCTGAGTGCTTGCCACTGGCATCTATACTATAGAAGCCGTAGGTGATGCCATGTTGGGTGCTGAACAAATCAATGCTGGCAGGGTCGACACCGTCCTTCAGACTGCATTTCAGACGAACACCGAGGGTTGCTGGCAGCTTGGCCTGTACCGTCTTCGTCCACTTGCTCGCTGTCATCAGCTCGCTCTGTACCTTGCCGTCGGCATCGTAATAGTCGACGGTGAGGTTGAGATACTTGAACATGTCAGCGCCTACGGTCAAGGTTACATCCATCACTGCAGCCACCGGCTTGTTGTCGTCGCCGCCGGGAGTGCCTGAGGTGGCATCGTCGCCACCGCAGGCAGTAAATACTGAAGTCATCACCAAGGCGCACATCAATGTCAGCGCCAGCCCAAAAGTCTTTCTAATATTCATAATGGTAGATTGATGGTTGGTTTATTCAGTAATGTTCAGTTCCAAGTCGTAACGGAAGTTCACCATCAGGCCCTCGCCTTCAGGAAGCTCTGGCAGTGGACTTCCAGTGAGTACGCGGTTAAAGATCAGAGTCACCTTGATGGGGTCGTTGGGATCGGTGACGGCACCATCAGTCTTAATGAGCATTTTAAAGTCGTCTGTTAATCGTATATCGATTACATCAAGTGCATCCCACCATTTGCTATCACCAGTTCTCGTATTAGGCCACTCTGCAAGACCGAACTGAGCAATGACAGAAGGGTTCAGTATCAGTTCATTATTCTCGTTCAAATCAGACTTTTTGATGGTCAACACCTCTTTCTGTTCGTTTTTAGGCATATAAGAAAGGTGAAGGTCAGTCGCCAGTTTCTCGCCATCGGTGTTTGTCAGCGTAATGGTTACATCCCTTCCCCATACATAGGCTCCATAGATCTCTACATCCTCCAGCATTTCCTGGGTGCCTGGATGTGTAGGGTTGGGCGTCAACTTGATGTAGCCGTTTTCAGCCATATGACTGGCATCTACATCGAACATCTCTTCATCTATCTTTACGTCAATAACTTTAGAAAGGTCGTAGAACCGGGTATCGCCCTTCTCGTCCTTGTAAGCGCTGTTAACGGCAACGTAGATGGGCAACACCTCCTTGGTGCCAAGCTTGTAGAGTGCATGGGGACCTACATTCAACGTTACGACATCGGCCATAAGAACTTGCTTTTCAGGCTGTGGGTCAACTGAGTTATCACTCTGTGAGCACGATGTGAGGCTCATTGTCACGGTCATTGCGCAGCAAAGGACGGCTGCGAGCGTCATCAGATTCTTTTTCATTGTGATTAATTTAAAGATGAATAATATAGTTATTTAATTCTCATTTGCGTTGATGTTTGATTTCGATTGCAAAATTAGGTTGTCTTCAGAAAACAATAGTCTCATGGTAGGAAAAAAGAGTCTCAAAACGGGAAAAAGTAAGCCTGACAGAAATTGCCAGGCTAAAAAATCCCGATGAAATGGACGTTTTTTGTTATTTCCGTGCTGCCTTACGATAATCTGAGGGCGACATACCGTAGGCATCGCTGAAGATGCGGAAGAACGAACTACGCGAGAAGCCGGAGAGTTCGGCAATCAGTGCAATTGAGTCTTTCGTGGTGGCCAACAAGTGGGTAGCATACCGCAGACGGTACTCATTGAGGAAACCGTTAACGCTTTTGCCATTGGTGCAAGCACTGATGGCATCGGTCACGTAGTGCTCGTTGGTACCGAGAAGCTGCGCCAGACGACTGCGGTCAAGGTCGGCATCGGTGTAGATGTGGTCTGACGATTCCATGAGGTCGCAGATACGGCAGAAGAGCTGCTGATTGGCTGTCAGCTTTTCTTGGGGTTCAGCTTTTAACTGCACGATGGCCTGCTGTTCTTCCCGTTCGCGCTGTTCTTTCTCGAGCAGCAGGCGGCGGTTTTTGTCAAGGAGTTCCTTATTATATTTTCGCGTACGCCAGAACAGGTAGCCTATGAGCAGGATGACAAGGAAGGCAGCGACAAGCAGCACACGATGGATACGAGTCTCGCTTTTGGCATCGCTCAGGGCCAGTTCCTTCTCATGGGTCTGGTAGATTACTGCCAGTTCGGCCACATCGTTTTGCTTCTGCCAGACGAGGGCAGAATCGATGGCTGCGCTGACGCTGTCGGCAAGTACCAGCGCGTCGGCGTTGCGCCCAGCCTTGCGGTAGGCCGTGTATCGGGGAGAGAGACGTGTTGCGATGTTGTCGAATGTCATCTTGGCGCCGTCGGTAGCCAGATAGGTACTGTCAATCTGTTCATACCAGTAAGCTGCCTCACCATAGCGACCAGCAGCCATCAGGTAGTCGGCCGCCTCGGTATAGGCATTGGGCTCCATCAGACGGCTACGGGGTATAGCGGCATAAGTGGCGGAAGCCTCGGCAGCATGACCAGATTCTTGTAAGAGCAAAGCCCGCCGGAGTGCAACATGGCCTTTCCATTCCTCAATCAACAGCGAGTCGTCATGCTCTTGCTCGGCGAGGGCAAGCCCTTGTGCACAACGGTCTATCCATACTAAAGCTCCTTCGATGTCTCCTGATGTGTGGTGAATAGTGGATATGTTCATACAGGCCCAGGCCATACCCCAACCTTTCCGGCTCTCATGCTTGGCATTTTCCACTTCTGCCTCGTAGGCTTTCTGTCCTGTGAGCTGTGCTTCATGAAACTGGTGCAACTGCAGCTGGATATCCGCCATGAGCATCAGCAAAGCAGACTCTTGATTTTTGGGGAATGCCTCGTTTTCCTTCGCTTGGTGCAGCAGTTCGGTGATAATGCTCAGCGCGCCTTCAGTGTCGCCACGACGAAAACTCAAGCATGTCCAACGATAGCCCACATCGGAATAGGTGCCCCAATCCTGGGAAGGGTCTAAGGCATAGCCTTGATAAGACTTCTTATAGAAATGCTCTGCTATCTTCATCTGCCAGCCTTGGTCATAGACGAGTCCACGCAGATGGTCGGCCTTTGGCGTACTGACTATCTTCTCCGCCTCCATGCTGTCGATGACGGCCAGGGCACGGTTTAGGTTCTTGGCACCGTAGGCTTCGTAATACCGCTGCCACGCTGCTTTTGCCCTTTCATCGGCCTTCGTATCGGTGCAATGAGTACAGCTTGACATCAAGGCCAGCACGGCACAGAAAAAAAATATGTATATCCTGTACTTCATTAATTATAAGATTCCTGCTTTTTTCATTTTCTGACGCTGCTCTTCGATCTGACGGATGAAGCGCTCGATGAATACGTTCTGGTCGCCAATGCGCCAACGCTGGTAAATAATGATAACCACAAGCGCGAGCACCACTACAATAATGGCGGCGGCAAGGGCAACTGTGAAGACAAGTGTTAAATCCATAGGCATCGCTGTCTTTTGATGAGTTTTACCTCTTTTAATGTTTATAATAATTGCCGATAATGGTGCTTAGGTTGTCTAAGTCCCAGAAGTTCTTGTAGTTATATATTATATAATCTCTGCCTTCATAAGGGACTACCCATTGATTGGCATACGGTATTTCTACATGCGGTGTGACGCCACCGTCGATGTTTTGCCAGTTCTCATCACACAGGCGGCCACGTGCAGAAGATATCTTGTAGTAGATTCCATCAGCGGTGCGATAGCTCCCTACGGCACAACTGCCACCACCGCTCTTCTGGCCGACAATGAGCAGGCCTGCCTCCTTGCAGAGCTCAGGGAAGAGGTTGCCGCAGGAGAAAGCTCTGGGGCTGATGACGACGCAGAAATTCAGATCGTAGTGAACGTCCTTGTCAAGGGCATCATATTTGCCGTCGAAGTTACGATCTACGTCGTAGTACCACACCGTATTCTGACCGGTAATCACGTTGTAGGCACGGAAGGAATTCTGGTTAAGCATCAGCGATGCCATAGCCATCACAACATCCGACGAGCCGCCGGTGTTGACACTTAGGTCAAGGACAAAATTCTTCACCTCAGGGTCGGCGGCGGCCTGCTCCAGCGCATCGAGGAAGATGACCATCGGATCTTTCGGACTGGTAGCCAGCGTGGGGCGCGGACCCTTGCCCTGATAGTAATTTATCCAGGCCTCTTTGTCATTATGTGCAAAACTATCGAAATGACAGATAGCGGTATTTCCTGACTTGTGGTAAGTCTTATCGTCACCGAAGACTTGTTCGCGCTGCGGCAATGCCGCATTATAGATTTGAATGATTTTGGTATTCGTGGACGCAGTAACTCTTTCGTCATAGAGCGCGTAGAGCGAAGGATATTTCCCAGCGAAAGACTCGCTGAACGTGCCATACCACATCGTCGTGTGACCTCGGTCATAGAGGTAGGCATAGAGCATGTTCATGCCGTCGCCATAGTCTTCGGTGTTTGTTGACAGCAGTAACTGCTTGACGCCCTGTCCGTCAGCATTTGCCTCGAGCGTCTTGTCCAGACCTTTCTCCTGAATGGCTTTCTCGAAGTCAGAACCGGTGGGCATGCCGTAGAAATGGTCGATGACAAAGCAGAGCTCGGCATAGCTATAGGCAGCCATATCGGCTGCGCGTTCCTTATTTTTCATGAGATTCTCCAACTGGAAATCTTCATCCAAGGCACCGATTCCACCTGTAGAGCCGTCATTGCTGGCAAAGACAACTTTCTTTCCGTTGCAGGCGACATTGTGGCCATAAAGGTCGGCATAGAGGTCCGCCAGCGTAGCAAAGGGGAAATAGGCTGTCTTCTCGTCACCACGCAGGTTGATACCGTAGGAACTGTAGTTGAAGGTCACTGCTGGTGAACCGCCGCTGAGCGTCTGATGGTTGAAGCGCACGAAGGGCAGACCATCGTAGCAGACATTCTCGATCCCCGGCTGCACCAAATCCATCTGGTTGGTAAAGCTCATGAAATCATCGAAAGCGCAGGTCTCGTCAATGGTATTCACCACCATCGTGCCACCAGCGTTCGTCAGCTGGTAAAGAGCGGTGCCAGTCTTCGTCACGCAGACCGTCGTACCTGGTACCACTATGTTCTGGAAATCATCCACAGAGATGTAAGGTACTGAGGGCATGTCCTCGTAGAAGCGGATAGCCACGGTGCCACCATCCTTGCCGTCACGGTTCACTGGCACCATCTTCACCGTATAATCTGTCAAATCATCGGGATTAGTTTCCGGCTGCAACGTAGGGTTGTCGTTGTTGTCGGTACATGCAGTGAATATCGTCACTGCCATTACGCAACAAAGGCCGGCTGCAAACGTCATCAGATTCTTTTTCATTGTGATTAATTAAATTATTATTTGCATTGCTTGTTTGATTTCGTCTGCAAAATTAGGATGCCTTCAGGGAACAACAGTCCCACGATAGGAAAAAAGAGTCTCAAAACGAGAAAAAGTAAGCCTGACAGAAATTGCCAGGCTTACTTTTACCGATGAAATGGACGTTTTTTGTTATTTCCGTGCTACCCTACGATAATCTGAAGGCGACATGCCATAGGCATCACTGAAGATGCGGAAGAACGAACTGCGCGAGAAGCCGGAGAGTTCGGCAATCAGTGCAATAGAATCTTTCGTGGTGACTAACAAATGGGTAGCATACCGCAGGCGGTAGTCGTTAAGGAAGCCGTTTACGCTTTTGCCATTGGTACAAGCACTTATGGCATCGGTCACGTAGTGCTCGTTGGTACCGAGAAGCTGAGCCAGACGACTGCGATCAAGGGCTGCATCGGTATAAATGCGGTCTGACGAGTCCATAAGGTCGCAGATACGACGGAAGAGCTGCTGCTCGGCAGTGAGCACATCCTCTGGTTCTGCCTTCAACTGTTCAATAGCCTGCTGCTCTTCCCTCTCGCGTTGTTCTATCTCAGCCAGCAATCGGCGGTTTTTCTCAAGGAGTGCCTTGTTATATTGATGAGAGCGCCATAGGAAATAGACGATGAGCAGACAGATCAGGGCGGCGGCAATGAGGATGATGCGGTGGATGGTGAGTGACTGGCGACGGTTGGCTATCTCAATCTCCTTCTGGCGGATTTCCTCTTGCTGCTCCACGTCAACCTTTCGCTCCTGTATGTGGATAGAGTCCGTCAACTGGCGCATGCGGTCGGACAGGGCCTGTGCCTCAGCTTGTCGCCCAGCCTTCTGCAAGGTCTTATACTGGTACATCATATAGTGTTTGATGTATTCGGTAGTGATAGCACTACCTTGTGCCAAATAGAGTGAGTCGGCTTGACGGAACATGCGGACAGCCTCGTCGTAGCGGTCGGTCATAGTCAGATAACGGGCATCGGCACCGAGGTCATATACTTTCAGATTTTCAGACTTCCGGTGCTTCTGATAGAGAGTCTCGGCCTTGTCGAACTGACTATTGGCAGCATAAATCATGGCTTGGTTGATGGTGATGTTGTTGTGGCGGATGTGGTAAACGTATTCGGGCCGGTCTGTACAACGGTCCAGACGGGCCAGTGCCGTGTCGCCTTTAGCAAGCAAAGCCAGAGCCTTTTGAGGCATGCCCTGCTCTAGGTAGAATTCAGTCGCCTCCCCAACGGCGATGAGCATGGGGTCTATCACCCAGTAGTCATCGGTATGTGTCACACCGTCCATCATCATGTCAATGGCCTCCAGATAAAAAAGCTCAGCCTTGTCGGGATGCCCCAGATTCTTCTCGCAATCACCCTTGAGGATTATCGCCCGACATTTTACCCGCAAAGCTATTTCCTCGCTGATACCGGATATGCCGCCACCTTGCTCCCGCTCATGCTCCACATCAGCAATAATCTCATCGCACAGGCGGAGGACCTTCCCGTATTCACCATTTCTCTCCAGCCATCCGCTCAACATAAGAAGAGCTGAATAATAGGAAACACCTTCACGCTTCAGTTCAGGGACGTTCAATATCTGCTCACCGTAAAATATGGCTAAACGCGTCTGGCCCATTTGCCCGTAGATGTTAGTCCTGATGAGGTTGGCTGTGGCTGATGAGAACAAGCCCACTTGCTCAGCACTGTCTATCCGCGCAAATGCCTTCTCGGGGGTCTTGAATGCCATATCGTGCAACTCGCTTTTCAGCTTTTGCGCCTCCTCACTGCGGTATGGCTTAGTGCAGCCCACCGTTATTATGGTCAGTACGGCAAATAATAATAGAAACTGTATTGCCTGTTTCATTTGAGTTTTCTGACCATGGTCAAAGTGAGGCTTCGCATTCTGCCAGGTTTTGTGCTATCATCTCATCGGTAACTGTGTAGTTCTGCAGGTCACCGTTGATGTATGCCTCATAGCTAGGCATGTCGATGAGACCGTGACCGGAAAGGTTGAAGAGGATCACCTTCTCCTCGCCAGTCTCCTTGCATTTCTTGGCCTCTCGAATGGTTGCTGCAATGGCGTGAGTACTCTCTGGAGCAGGGATGATACCCTCAGTGCGTGCGAAGAGCATACCAGCATCGAAAGTCTCGAGTTGTGGAATGTCAACACCATGCATCAGTCCATCCTTGATCAGTTGTGAGATAATCATACCGGCACCATGATAACGCAGTCCGCCAGCATGGATGTTAGAGGGCTTGAAGTTATGACCCAGCGTGAACATAGGGAGTAGGGGAGTATATCCCGCCTCGTCGCCAAAGTCATAGCGGAACTGACCGCGGGTCAACTTCGGACAGCTGTCTGGCTCAGCAGCAATAAACTCAGTATGGCGCTCGCCACTCAGGTTGTGGCGCATGAAGGGGAACGAGATACCACCGAAGTTAGAACCGCCACCAAAGCATCCGATGACGATGTCGGGATATTCGCCTGCCATCTGCATCTGCTTCTCAGCCTCCAGACCAATAATCGTCTGGTGCAAGCCTACGTGGTTGAGCACAGAGCCTAACGTGTATTTACAATTGGGTGTGGTGGTAGCCAGTTCGACAGCTTCAGAGATAGCTGTACCCAGTGAACCTGGATGCAAGGGATCCTTGGTGATAATGTCCTTACCAGCACGTGTTGACATAGAAGGAGAGCCTGTTACAGCAGCTCCAAAGGTGCGCATCACACTGCTACGATACGGTTTTTGTTGCATGGTAATCTTCACCTGATAGACGGCACATTCCAGTCCATAGAGTTTGGCTGCATAGCTCAGTGCCATACCCCACTGACCAGCACCTGTCTCTGTGGTGACGTTGGTGGTGCCTTCCTGCTTGGCATAGTAGCACTGAGGAATAGCAGAGTTGATCTTATGCGAACCCAGGGGATTGGTACTCTCGTTCTTGAAATAGATATGGGCTGGTGTGCCCAGAGCCTCTTCCAGTGCATAGGCACGCACCAGGGGTGTTGAACGGTAATACTTGTATTTGTCGAGCACTTCCTCTGGAATGTCTATCCAGCGGTGTTCCGTGTCCAACTCCTGCACGCAGCATTCGCGGGGGAAGATGTGTGCGAGGTCGTCAACACCTAAAGGCTGCTTGGTTTTTGGATGGATAGGTGGCATGGGCTTGTTAGGCATGTCTGCCTGAATGTTATACCACTGTGTAGGAATCTCACTCTCTTGAAGGATGAATTTTTTCTGTTTTGCCATTGTTTTTTGTTGTTGGTGAATAATTACCGCTTGCAAAGGTAATAAAAATATAGTGAAAAGTGAAAAGTGAAAAGTGAAAAATTTGCTGCTGCCATTTTAAAATCGTACCTTTGCAGCCATTATGGTCATTGTGATTGCCGTTTTTCTGTATTTTACCTTGCTGTTTGCCATCAGCCGGTGGACAAGCAGACGGGCTACCAATGCAACGTTTTACAGGGCAGACCGCCGTTCCCCGTGGTATATGGTGGCTTTTGGTATGGTTGGCGCCTCCATTTCAGGGGTTACCTTTGTGTCAGTTCCAGGAATGGTGCTTCATATGCAAATGACCTATCTGCAGATGTGCATGGGCTTTATTGTAGGCTATGTGGTGGTAGCCTTCGTGTTGCTTCCCCTCTATTACCGGCTTAATCTGACATCGATTTATGGTTATCTGGCCCAGCGGCTGGGACGCAGGTCGTATAAGACGGGTGCCTCCTTCTTCCTTTTGTCAAAGATGATGGGTGCCGCCGTGCGTTTCTATGTGGTTTGTATCATTCTGCAACGTTTTGTCTTTGAACCGGTGGGAGTCCCTTTTGCCATTACGGTGATAGGTATGGTGTTGCTTATCTGGCTCTATACCCGTCACGGAGGCATCAAGACACTGGTGTGGACCGATTCCTTGCAGACACTTTGTCTGTTCACCGCCCTTCTCCTTATTATATATAAGGTGACGAGGGATATGGGACTGACGATGGGAGAAGCGGTAGCGATGATTAAAGACAATGCTTTATCGCAGGTTTTTGTGATGGACGACTGGCTGTCGAAACAGTATTTCTGGAAACAGTTCCTGAGTGGTGTGTTTATTGTATTGGTGATGACGGGAGTTGACCAGGATATGATGCAGAAGAACCTGACGTGTAAAACGCTACGAGGTGCCCAGAAAGATATGTGTACCTATGGTGTGGCTTTCTTGCCTGCAAACCTGCTGTTCCTCTCGCTGGGCGTGCTGCTTACTATGTGGTATCAGCAACAGGGAATGCCGATTCCTACGATGGGCGACGACTTGCTGCCAAACTATATTGAACAAGTTTCATCCAATAACAATTGTCAATTATCAATTGTCAATTATCAATTAACAGAACTGTTGTTCGTTCTCGGCATCGTTGCTGCTTCCTTCTCCAGTGCCGACTCAGCGCTGACCTCGCTGACTACCATTTATTGTGTGGATATCAAGGAGCGGGCTTCCGACGAGCCATTACGTAAAAGGGTCCATCTTGCAATGTGTGGACTTTTTGTGTTGTTTATCCTGTTGTTCAAAGCCGTCAACTCCACCAGTCTGATAGATGCCGTCTATATCATCGCGTCCTATACCTACGGGCCGTTGCTCGGTCTGTTTGCCTATGGCCTGCTGACACACAAGGAGGTGAATGACCGGTGGGTGCCCTATATTGCCATAGCCTCTCCTTTGTTATGTTATGTGATAGACTGGGGGATAGGCCAACTGACAGGTTACCGCTTTGGCTATGAGTTGCTGATGCTCAATGCCCTGTTCACGTTTGTGGGACTTGCCGCATCTCGCTATCTTCGCCCCTGAGGTGGTCGAAGTATTCTTTGGGTTGCATCCCCATGACGCGTTTAAAGGAGGTGGCAAAGTATTTGGGGTCTTTAAAACCTACCTGATAGGCAATGTCGCTCACTCGCAAACTGGGGTCTTCCTTGGCCAGTCTGCAAGCGGTCTTGATGCGGATGTCCCGTACAAAGGTGGTCACATTCTTTCCCGTAATAGCTCTTATCTTGTTATATAAGGTGCTCACACTGCTGCTCATATCAGCAGCAAAGGCGTCACGGTCGTAGTCCGAATCGCTGATATGCTCGTTGATGCACCTGATGGCTCGTTGCAGATACTCCTGATCGGCAGATTGTATCTTATGCACCACACTGTCTGTCGTGTTTGAGGTGACAGGTGTGATATCAGCATGTACACGTTGGCGGTTGGCTATGATGTTGTCTATGCGCAACTGTAGTTCGCGCATCTTGAAAGGCTTGGCTATGATGTCGTCGGCACCCGCCGTCAGGGCTTCCATGCGTTCTTCGTCATTCAGTTTGGCTGTTATCAGGATGATGGGCAGATGGTCGAAATTCTCATCCTGTTTCAGGGCACTGGTCAGTTCATAGCCGTTGATATCAGACATCATGACGTCCGAGATAATCAGGTCAACGGGGTGGGCATGTACCACTTGAAGGGCCTCCCGTCCGTTGGTAGCTGTCAGCACATGATATTTGCTTTGCAATAGCTGTTTCATCAGCATCAGCAGCTCTTGGTTGTCCACCACCAGCAATATTCGTGACGCATCTTCGTTGACAGGGCTGGTTTGGATAGCCTGAGGGATGGTGGCCTCAGGTGTTGGAAGGTCAAGAATTAGCTGTTGTGGAATCTTGATTTGGTGTTTGTCGTCAATCTGTGCGGCAGAGAATGCTTCTTTGTTAATAGGCAGTTCCAGCAGGAAAGTGGTTCCCTGTCCGTCTATGCTCTTGCATTGGATGGTTCCTTTGTGCAGGCGAACCAAGTCGTAGGTCAGTGATAAACCGAGTTCTGTGCCGAAGGTCTGGTTGTTGCGATAGTCACCATCGTTGAATCGGGTGAAGATATGCTTCATCTTGTCTTTGGGAATGCCGGGTCCGTTGTCGCTGACGCGGATAAGCACGTGGTCGTAGCGTTGGTTCGTTGTTACGTCCAGAATCACTTTTGCTTTGTCACCCGCATATTTTACCGCATTGGACAGCAGGTTAAAGATAATCTTGTCTAGCTTGTCAGTATCTATCCAGCCCATCATGCTGTCAGGCTTGCACTGCACCAGGAAGTCAACCTGTTTCTTTTCCATGAGTGGCTCTATGCAGTGGGCGGTTTCCCTGATATATTGCATCACGTCACCATTGCTCACTCTCAGCTCCAGTTTCCCTGCCTGCGACATGCTCGCTTCCAGAATCTGTTGGAGCAGTCGCACACTACGTTGTATGTTAAGGTCCATCAGGTCGTATTCGTGGTGTGCTGTCGGGTTGCTGTTACGCAGGTTTTCTATGGACGCACTCAGGATGGTGAGTGGTGTCAGCAGTTCATGGGTGATGTTGGTGAAGATGAGACTCATCTGCAGACGCTCTCGAATGCGTATTGTACGCACAAAAATCCATCTGAGAAAGATGATAAAGGCGATAATGAGGACTACGACAACCCCGATATAGATGTTTATGATGTTCATATTTATAGTTTTATCGGGTGCGAAGATACATATTTTCTTCTAATTATAGATAATTTTTGCCTGAAAAAGTGCTAAAATGGTCGATTTTAGTTTGAAAAACGTTATTTAAGGTTTGATTTTGATGAAAATAACGATTTTTAAACCATATATAACGTAAAGTGAACTCGTACTCTGATTTTATGTTGTATCTTTGCATCAAAGAAAAGAGAATTGGCGAATTCTCAGATGCAATTTAGCTCATGATAGGTCATTCTCCTATCGCAACAAGGAAATATTTTTAATGGTTAAGGTTTATGGTTGATTAATTTAGTTTTTATTTCGAGAAAGCCCCGCTGTGAAGCGAGGCTTTTTTTTGTGACTATGATGGGGTGTTTTTGTGTTTTAGCTGTTCTCCAGCAGGAAGTGTTCCGCTTCGATGGCTGCCTGGCATCCTGTTCCGGCAGCACTGATGGCCTGACGATAGACGGGGTCGGCACAGTCGCCGGCTACGAATACGCCAGCCAGTTTGGTACGTGGTGTGCCGTCAATCTTCTTGAGATAGCCCACCTCGTCAGTGTCGAGCCATTCCTTGAAGATGTCGGTATTGGGCTTGTGGCCGATGGCCAGGAAGAATCCGTCGATGGCAATATCCACCTTTTCCTCGTCCGGCTCGCCCTTGCGCTTTACCAGATGGGCACCTTCCACACCGTTCTCGCCAAACAGTCCCAATGTGTTGTGTTCGAACAGAATTTCAATGTTCTCGGCATTCTTAACACGGTCCTGCATCACTTTTGAGGCACGAAGGAAGGGCTTGCGGACGATGAGATACACCTTCTTGGCCAGTCCGCTGAGGTAGAGAGCATCTTCACAGGCTGTGTCGCCACCACCCACTACAGCCACCGTCTTCTTACGATAGAAGAAACCATCGCAGGTGGCACAAGCGCTGACGCCCTGTCCGTTGTATTTGCGTTCGTCGTCCAGTCCCAGATACTTCGCTGAGGCTCCTGTGGCGATGATAACCGTATCAGCTTCTAGCTCTGTGCCGTCCTCTGCCCATAACTTATAGGGACGTTGTGAGAAATCAACCTTCGTAATAGAGCCGTCACGGATGTCAGCACCGAAGCGCTCGGCCTGTTCTCTGAGGTCCATCATCATCTGGTTGCCGTCAACTCCCTGGGGGTATCCTGGGAAGTTTTCCACCTCAGTGGTCTGTGTCAGCTGACCGCCAGGCTGCATTCCGCTATACTCTACGGGGTTCAGGTTGGCGCGACTGGCATAGATGGCTGCTGTGTAACCAGCAGGACCGCTGCCTATAATCAGGCATTTTACGTGTTCCATTTAGATAATTAGTAATTAGAAATTAGTAATTATGATTAGCTGATTACAGCAGTTCTTTTATTTTCTCTTCAATCACGGCACAGCTGGTGGTGGGTTCGAAGCGGGCTACCACCTGTCCCTTCTTGTTAATCAGGAATTTGGTGAAGTTCCACTTGATGTCGGGCTTCTGCTTGTAGTCGGGGTCAGCCTTTGACAGCATATCGTCGAGAATGGCAGTCAGGTTGTGCTCAGGATCCCATCCGGCAAAGCCTTTCTGCTCCTGCAGGAATTTGTACAGAGGGTCAGCATCCTCGCCATTCACCTTGATTTTCTTAAAGCGTGGGAACTCAGTGCCGAAGTTGAGCTTGCAGAATTCGTGAATGCTCTCGTCGGTACCAGGAGCCTGCTGTCCGAACTGGTTGCAGGGGAAGTCGAGAATCTCGAATCCCTGGCTGTGGTACTTCTTGTACAGGGCCTCCAGCTCGTCGTATTGAGGTGTGAAGCCACACTTGGTTGCTGTGTTGACAATCAGCAGCACTTCGTTGGCATACTCTTTCAGTGACACATCCTTTCCTTTTCTGTCTTTGACAGAGAAATCATAAACAGTCTTCATTTCTTTTTTTTGTTCTTATTGATTAATAAATGTAATGTCGTATCTTTGATTTTCAGCAAAGATACGACATTTCCTTCTTATTACCAAGAATTTTAATCTTTTTTATTTAAGATTCCAGTCGCTCAGCGTCAATGTGGCCTCGACAGAGTTCTCAACGTTATCAGGCAAGTTGCAGAAAAAGTCAATACCAGTTTTTCTTTCCAATTCGTCAATGCTCATGGCATAGAGACTTAATGGATCATTAGAGCGGTCTTCATTTAAGTGTTCCATCCAGAATGCGATACCGCTTATTCCTTTTGTAGTTTGGCGGACAATGGCCATAAAGAAATATTTGGGTACAATATGATTGCCTATAGTTCGGTCAAGTATTTCAGATTCCTTGTCGATGGTACCGCCTTTGCAAACGAACATTAAGTTAACCTTGTCATTTGGTCCCCATTTTCGAACTTGACTTTCCAACTTAGCCCACAACTTGCCATTGAAGTTGCCTACCTGTGGGTAGATGTTCGTCATGTAAAACGTCTGTTGATTTGCTTCCTTGCTGTAAATTCTATCTTGAGAGGCACAAATATGTCCTTTCTGATATAAGTAATCTGATTCTCTGTGAACGCCAGGGGTGTAACCTGGATAGTAGCTCTTGCTCAGTTCGCTATAGGTCGCCTGTTGCTCATCTTGAGGGACTGAAGGGTCGTAAGCCCAAGGATCGCCATTTGGCCATAATTGGTTTCGGCTATATCTTTCTATGCGATTAGTGCTGTTTACTTCCCAGCATACCCAGCGAGTAGCTCGCTTCTGGTGGTCCCATTCCAATGAATAGGTGACGCCGTATTCTGGCGTAGAATGGACTATGACATCGCTTGTTCCACCCTTCAGTTTAGGAAATTCATAACGCGTCTGGGCCTCTGTAGGACCAGATGTGTTCTTATTAGTGTTGGCACTTGTGTCTTCATCTATAGGAGGAAAAGTGTTTCTGGGAATTACTACGGGATCATCGCCTCCACATGCTGCCAACATGATGGAGCAGACGAAAAGGAGAAAAAGGTTCTTAGTCTTCATAGTTGTCCATGTTTTTGTTGTTAGCTAATAAAGGCGCGTCAAAAGGCATATGCAACTACCTTCGAACGCGCCTTCAATGTCTTGTTAGGCGTGAAATTATTTATTTCTTCGCAGCCTTACCGTAGCGGCTCATGAACTTATCAACACGACCAGCGGTGTCAACGAGCTTGCTCTTACCAGTGTAGAAGGGGTGAGAAGTGCTCGAAATTTCAATCTTTACCACGGGGTAAGTTTCGCCTTCGAACTCTACGGTGTCATTAGTCTTAGCGGTAGAGCGCGAGAGGAACATATCGCCGTTGGACATGTCCTTGAACACGACGGGGCGATAGTTTTCTGGATGAATACCTTTTTTCATTTTACTTGTTATTATTAAATATGTTATGTATGTAAGTTCACACTTTGAGGGTGCAAAGGTACGAATAAATGGAAAAAAAACCAAATAAATTTGGATTTATTTTTCTTTTTCGAACGGAAGTACCTTCGAAACCTGTCTCAACGTGCGACATTTTTTCCGATTATCCAAATCTTTGGCTATCTTTTTTATTCTTATGGCTTCTTTCTCCCAATACTCCGAAAGAAAATAAAATTACTCCAAAAGTGTTTTTCAATGCTCTGAAGAAATATTCCCACCTTGGGAACAAAATATTCCCACCCTGGGAATAAAATGTTCCCACCTTGGGAATAAATGACATGTTGTAAAGAAGGTTGTTATTTTGAATGTTACTTATGCACAAAAAAGCTGCAAAGCCTTTCGGTCTTGCAGCCTTTATAGTTTGAAATAATACTATTCAGCGTATGTAATAGTAATCTTGGAAGTACGGAACTGGGTTCCTCCACTATTTGTCTCGAAGTCGTTCACTATTTTCAAGGTGCTATTATTTACATTCGAAAAAGTGGCAATGTTGTTCTCCTTCGTAGGAGTTATTTTGTTGCTACCTGCTTCGCCATACATAGCATCGTTGCCTCCGTATGTGCCGTCGAAAGCAAATTCCACCTTGGCAATCTTCTTGCTGCCAGTATTGATAGTTATGGCATTCTGGGCATATATGCGAATCATCTTACTACCTGTGTGATAGATGGGCGGATTTTTGCCACCCTCTTGAGTGAGGGAAATTATAGTGCCATCACTTAACTTGATGTTGGCGATGTCGCTGCAGTCCAAATCGCCAAATGCAGCCGAGATAGTGTTACCGCCTGTATCACCACCAGGGGTGTCACCACCACCGGTTCCGTCATTAAGCTCAGGATCCTTGCCGTTGACACTTACCAGATAAGCGCCAGTGGCCGTCTCAGGAGTGTTGCCCTTGTAGTTTACAACAGGACCATAGACAATGATAGTAGAACCTTTGGCAATCTTCCAGCCTTCCTTAAGGTCCTTGCCGTCCTTGTCTTTCACACGGAATACTTTGAATGTCTCGGAAGAGCCTTCGCTATCAACGATATTTGCCTCAAAATTCTTATAGGAGCTTATGGTATAGTCATTGTCAGTAATACCCTTGATGTAGTAGCTTTGGGTAGTAGCGGTCTCACCGGCATCCTTGCACTTGGCAATTGCTGCTGCTACATTGAAGGGATTACCCTCTGAACCATCACCCTGTGGCTGACCAGGTGTAACATCTCCACCGCCACCACCTTCGGTCTTGCCGTTCAGAGAATAAAGATATCCTTCGTTCTGCTGGGTCTCAGGGGTTCCGTTATAGTTGGTGAGTTTTGCACAAACTACAACATCGTCTCCCACTTTAAGCACGTCGCCAGAGCCTGTAGCCCATTTCTTGTTGCCAAGATACAGGACACGATAGCAATAGAACTTATTGGTGGTAGTGCCGTCATCTGAGACATAGAATGATGCATTTCCATAAGTACCGTAATCGAAGTTCTGTACGTTTCCATTCTTGTCAACGGCAATTTCAGCCACTTTACCTTTGATATAATATGCTTTGTCGCTGACAGTGCCACTAGCTAACTTCAGAGCCTCGTTCGTCGCGGATGCTGCATTGAACGGATCCTCCAGGGTACCAGTACCCTTTGCGTCGCCACTGGGGGTGTCACCTCCACCACCACCTTCAGTTTTGCCGTTGAGTGAATACAAATATCCTTCATTTTGCTGCGTTTCTAGGGTTCCGTTATAGTTGGTGAGTTTTGCGCACACAATAACGTCATCTCCTACTTTAAGTGATTCGCCAGCTCCTTCTGTCCATTTCTTGTTTCCAAGATAAAGGACGCGATAGCAATAGAACTGATTGGTGGTGGTTCCATCATCCGAGATGTAGAACGAGGCGTTGCCGTAAGTACCATAGTTGAAGTTCTGGGCATTACCGCTCTTGTCAACAGCGATTGCAGATACCTTACCCTTAAAATAGTATGCTTGCTCGCTGACTTCACCGCTAGCTAACTTGTTACACTGAGCAATGATTGCAGCAATGTTAAAAGGATCGGACACTGTGCCTGTTCCTTTAATTTCAGTGGTTTCATCAGAGTCTGTTGAGGTGTTTGGAGGAGTAACAGTGCCAAATGGGCTGGGAACATCCTCGCAACTGGTAAAAATGAAGGTTGCCACAACCAACATCATTAGAGAATAGGCAATTCTTTTCATATTTTTATATTTTTATATTATATTCTGTAATATTGTTATTTGGTTTTCCCATTGAGTGAGGTAAGATAGTTCCCCTGAGTGTACTCAATTACTCCATTATAGTTGGTAATAGTTCCGCACGTAACAACAAGGTCGCCATTTTTCAGAGCATCAACGGATGTGAATTTACTCTTGTCTAGCCCGAGTCCGCGATAAACATAGAAACTGCTACTCTTGCCTTCTGGATCGTCTGAAATGTAGTAATTGATGTTCCCATAGGTAGAACTATAACTGCTCTTGTCAATCATGAACACATATCCTTTGATGTAGATGTCTTGTGTTGTGTTACTTCCTGAATCCAGATCCTTGACGGCCTCATGGGCACCGATGACATTGTAGGGATCGTTTTTAGTGCCCGCACCGGTTGGTGCGGTCACTGGTGGTAAATCGCTTGCATTCAGTATAGTTGGCTTGATATCATCTTCAGTGCGCATAAATAACTGCCATGTATTGTCGAAGCGCGTGACAATACCTGTAATGTCAACTCGTCCAGTGGGCAAAATTGAATTTGCAAAATCGGCATAGGTGCTGGTACGCAATACCATATTGCTAAAATGCTTGATAGAACGATTTATAGCACCACCTGTTGCATTGGCATCTTTTGGGGCAAAAACAGCCATTCCGTCAGCATCTTTCAATTCAACACCTCTTAGTGTGACGAGTTTTCCACTCTGTTCTGTCATGTCCCAGTCGTTGAGACTGAATTTGTTGGCCAAAGGTTCAATAGTGATACCCTGATTGGTTCCTATCAGCTTATAATGCTGTTGCCACAGGTAACGGCTCATACGCCCTACCTGAGGGCTACCGTCTTTGCCGTTCTTGGGATTTTTGTAGTAAGTGCCAACTTGAGGTTCTTTGCCATAACCGCCAATATAGAGGTCTTTCAGTTCTATCAAAACACCTTGTCCAATAGAGAAAGGACCATACAATCCTGACTGTGAGATACTGATCTTGATAGCTCCAGTAGGATCTTGTACGTAAAGTGCCTGATAGATGTTACCACCCTCGTCATTGCCAACTACGATACCTTGTATCTGCATGTAGTCAGTCACTTGTGCCAAACCGTCATTAGCTATCTCGCTGGCATACATTTCCTTCACCTCTTTGATAGTCTTGAGGTTGGAGGGTATTAAGTTCTGGTTTCCAACGGATGCCATACCAACAGCCGGATCTACTTCATCCCATTTGCCCTTGTCGTGGCAAGAAGCGGTGAGCAGTGCAGCCAGTGCGAAAAGAATAAATTTCTTAGTTTTCATAATCGTAATAGTTTTAGAATCTATAACCGATGTTCAGCATTCCGTTAATTCCATAAGCATAGAACTTCCTCGGGTTCTTGTCGAACTTGTAGAGACGGGCGGAGCCTACGCTGATGTTACCATCAGCATCTCTGCTTCCTGAGAAGTTCATACGTCCTTGCTCGTAACCACCTGTGCAGAGACTGGTGTTGTTGAGGATGTTAGATAGTGAGAGGTTGATGCTGAGCTGACCTTTCTTCAAGCGGATGCTCTTACCGATAGAGAGGTCGAGCATGAAACCGCCCTTGCTCTTCTCCTGGTCAAGAACGCCTGGCAACAGCTGGCGTTCCTGAACGCTTGGATCCTGGGCAGCCTGAGCAGCAGTGTAGTAAACCTGCTCGCCCGTCACGATATACTTGCTGGGGTCGTTACCCATGTTAGGTTGGTTGCCGTTAGCATCATAGAATTGTGTCCATGAGGTCTGTCGAGCATCCAGAGACGTTCCGTAACGGAAGACTGGAGCATAGCCCAGATAGATGCGGTGATAGTAGTTTCCTGCTACATCGATAAACCATCCCTTGGCGCTATAGCTCAGTGTCAGGTTGTAGGCTGACAAAGGGGTACTTGCCTCGCGCATGTTCTTATTATATACTATATCATCATGATAAGTTCCCTCCGTAGAATTCATGAAGCGTACCGTGGAGTTGTTCATGTTCTTAGCCTCGCTGATGGTTCCGATGGTACGGATGCTAAAGGCTGAGTTGAGCTTGATCTTGATACCCCATTCCAATCCGTAGTAGGCCTTCTTGATGCCTGTCATAGAGACGTAAGTGAAGGCTCCTTGGATATCATCGAAGTAGTTCTGCCACTCAGAAACGTCGGTGAGGTAGTTGTAGTATCCGCTGACGTTAGCCTTCAACCAGCTGGTCTCAAACTGGTAGCCCAGTTCAGAACTGAATATCTTCTCGTTCTTCAGGTTATCAACGAAGTCGTTAGTCATCTCAGGAGATACGAAGGCAGCCTGAGCCTGTGGAGCCTTCAGTTCGAAGCCGGCCCCTAATGTCACCGTGTTACCCTTGGCTATCTTATAGGCCAGACCAGCCTTGGCACCACCGTCCAGGAACTTGGCCGTGCCGCTCTTTCCGTAAGAGAAGTCGGCAACCATACCGTTGCGCATCTTACCGTCACGCTGAATGGTGACACCACCCAAACGAGCGGCTACAAAGGAGTGCAAGGCACCCTTGTTGTAGCGGAGGTTCGTCCAGAGCTGGCCCTTGCGGACGATGAGGTTATAGTCATAGCCAAAGCGGTCACCCTCCTTCACCTCAGCATTGGGATTGTTCAAATCGTATTGAACGCGTGGGTCTGCGGGGGAATATTTTCCTAAGGCATAGGTGTTGATGTTATGGAAAGTGTTGGCACCCAGCAGGTCTTCCATCGTCTGGAAGTGGAAGCCTGTGTTGTGGGCCAGTTGCAGACCTACATTCCATGTGGTGGTCTTGCTCAGTTCCTTCTTCAAGGATGAAGAAAGCGCAATGTTGAAATTATTGTTGTGTCTGGCCTGTACATAGTAGGCTGCATCACGACCAGAGAGATTGCCTTGCTGGTTAGCGTAGTACAGGCGATCCCAATTAATCTGACGATTAGCCTTGCCATCCATTAAGTAGATGCGGGCATGCTCAAAGTCTTCGTAACCTTGCGGAGTGCGTCCCCAGAAGTCGTCCTCATTCCATACATCGTAGTAGCTCGATGGCATGTTTTTCCAGTAATCTGGAGCCGGATTCTCACTGCCGTTGTAGTTGAGCTTGGTGTTCTTATACCAGGAATAGCGACCCGTCAGCGAAGTGGTCATCTTGGTCTTTTCGTTGATGTCCCAGTCCCATGTCAACATCAGGGTGGGAGCGAAGTCGTTGACAACGCGGGAACTGCGCTTCTTGCCGTCCTGATAACCCCAGTTCGGATTGTAGAAATTGCTGTTAGCCAACCAGTACATCTCATCTGTGGCTGCACCTTGAGCAGCTCGTTCCGTCGGGTTACCCCATGTGACGATGCTCAACGCATGACCATTGCCCAGTTTTTTCTCTGCTCCGAAGAAGTAGGAGAGGGCATTGTAGAACGTTCCGTCAACGTAAGAGGTTCCCATACTTGCCCAGCGATAGGTGACATTGGCAGAGAAAGCCCATCCGTCAGGACGCAAACCTGAGTTGTAGGTGTACATAGCGCGGAGGGTGTAGTTACGATTGGCTCCACTCAACGTGATACGCTGGCCTGTAGCCAGATGGCTGGGACGGAAGTCGTAGTTGTTGGAACCCGCCATACCAGGCATTGCGAAGTTGTTGAACTCAAAAGGTAATGTAGTTTCCACACCACGAGTCTGCTGGTTCAAACCGCCAACCAAAGCGTAGCGGAACTGGCCAGTTTCCATATCGTTCATGGAGGCTCCGTTGATGTAGATCTCATTGTACTTTTGGTTTAAAGCACGGTAGCGGAAACGAACAGGACTGAACGTGAAGCCCACTTGCGAGGCATAGACGTTTTGATTTGACGAGATAATCGTCACGTTCTGAGACATGTCGTCTTCTTCGCCCAACTGAGCTTCCGTGAAGGTGAAGGTCTGCTCACTGGCAACGGCGGTCTGCCCTTCCTGTTCTGCCGATTCCAAGGAATCGGGAATTTCGGGAGTCTGGGCAAAAGCCATAGGCGCGAAGCAGAAAGCAATCACGGCTAATTTCAGTTTCTTTTGCATAATAGTAGATTTTAGTAATGAATTTATAGTTTATGGTGCAAAGATAGTAAATAAAATATAATGTGAGGCATCTTTTTTGTAGTTTTTTTTAAGAAAAGTGTATTTTTTTGAAAAAAAAGAGTGCTTTCTCGAAAAAAATGTCTATCTTCGCAACATAAAACTATAAATTGTTGAACTACAAACAATTTGTTATATGAAAAAACTATTCTATCTCACCGCTTTCATGTTCCTGGTAGGAACCTTGAATGCACAGGCTCAGGAGAAGAAGTTCTCATTGTATGCCATTGGTTTCTATAACCTTGAAAATCTGTTTGATACGTGTCATGATGCAGGCCATAATGACTATGAATATCTGCCCGAGGGACGTAATAAGTGGTCGGGGTTGAAATATACCCATAAGTTACGTAATATGGCACGCGTGCTTGCTGAGATGGGAACAGACAAGTTGCCAATGGGCTGTGCTGCCATCGGTGTGTCGGAGGTGGAGAATGCCAAATGTATGGAAGACCTCTGCAACCAGCCTCCTTTGAAGGCTCGCAACATGAAGTTCTGTCATATTGAAGGACCTGACCATCGTGGTGTGGATTGTGCTTTTATTTACAATCCCTCTCTGTTTACTGTCCGTGATGTCAAACTCGTACCCTATGTATATAAATTGGAGGAGGATATCAAAAAGAACAGGGCAACGCGTGGCTTCCTCGTAGTAAGTGGAACGATGGCTGATGAGCATGTGACGGTTATTGTTAACCACTTGCCTTCGCGTGGAGCTACTTCCTACTACCGTGAGTTGGGTGGCGAACAACTGCGTGTTGTCAAGGACTCACTGATAGCTGAAGATCCTAACGTTAAGCTGATTATCATGGGCGATATGAACGACGACCCGAAAGACCCCTCTATGTCGGTGGCGTTGGGTGCCAAGCGCAAGATGAAGGATGTTCAGAAGGTGGGCGACCTGTATAACCCCTTCTGGGATATTCATGCCAGCGGTACGGGAACATTGATGTACGATGGTGCCTGGAACTTGTTCGACCAGATTATCCTTTCACACTCGTTGCTGGATAAACACATGAAGGACGGCAAGCCCATTAAGCCCAGCAGCATCGACTGTACCACACTGAAGTTCTATCAACCCATGATTTTCCGTCGCGACTACTTGTTCCAGCAGGAGGGAAAATACAAGGGAGGTACGTTGCGTACCCATGCCGGTGGCGTCTGGCTCGATGGCTATAGTGACCACTTGCCTACACTGGTTTATCTGGTGAAGGAAAAGAAATAAATAAGTTGAAAGGCGTTTTTAAGAATATGACCATTATAGGAATCGCTGGCGGTACAGGCTCAGGAAAAACAACCGTCGTAAAGAAAATTGCTAACGTGCTGCATCCCCGTTGTGTGGCTGTTGTCCCTTTGGATTCGTATTATAACGATACGACAGGACTTACTGACGAGGAACGCCGTGTCATAAACTTTGACCATCCTGATGCTTTCGACTGGAAACTGCTGACGGAACATATCAAGATGTTGAAGAATGGTGAGGCGATAGAGCAGCCTACCTATTCCTATGTTCTCTCCAACCGTTTGCCGGAAACAATTCATGTGGATCCGAAGCCAGTGATTATCTTGGAAGGTATCATGACGCTGCACTATAAGAAATTGCGCGACATGATGGATTTGAAGATATTCGTGGATACTGATGACGACGTGAGACTCATCCGAAATATCCGCCGTGATGTCGTGGAACGTGGACGTACGGTAGAGATGGTGCTCGACCGTTACGAGAAAGTGCTCAAGCCCATGCACGAGCAGTTTATTGAACCCACTAAGAAATTTGCCGATTTAATCATCCCCTGGGGGCATGAGAACAAAACGGGAATCCATATTCTCAAGACCTTTATCGAGGGAATCGTTACCAATGTATAGCTAGTTTATCCAACGAAGTCAGGATAGTCTCCTTCTTCGGAAGGGGTGTTGTTTTCTGGCTTCTTGTTGATCTCAGAGCTGATTTCCTCTGCCACTTTCGACTCTTCTTCAGACCGCTGACGTTCTAATTCCTCACGTTGGCGGTCTGCTTTTTTGTGGAGATTATGGATTTTGAGTGAGTTGATGACTTCCGTGATGCCGTAAACCAGTGAACACCATCCTAAGATGAGCAGAGGAAGTCCTGCACTGTCCATTGGCTTCAACACGACAAATAGTCCGGTTATCAGCACTAACGACGGGGCTATCCAGTAGGTATAGGGTACCTCACCCAGTCTGCGGGCGGAAATCAATGCCATCAGCTGGTTCAGGCCTCCTAATATCATGATGGCTCCCAGAATATACATCAAGCCATGAATGAAGACGCCGGGGGTTAAGGCCAGTGTCAATCCCAGAATGATGCTGCCTGCTCCTACGATAGGGAAGGTAGGCTGTGTGTTGGAAAAAATTCGTCCTTCCTGATCGGTAATCGTATATTCGCTGGCGTGTTTCCGGGCATTTAAATATGCTATCACGGCAATAATACCAGACAACAGGAAAAGAACACCGATGGCTACGGTCAGCCAGGTTACACCATCTTCTGGATATTTAATCAACAATGCACCAACTACGATGGCACATATAGCACGGAAAATGGAACTCTGAAAAATCTTCATAATGGTTTTCTTTATGTTTTCGATGCAAAGTTACGAAAAATATTGTAACTTTGGTTTCACCGAAGTTACTTTTTGCTCGGAATTAAAAAGAAAAATGGTTTTTTCTTATAATTCTCTCACTTATTTCGTAACTTTGCATCGAAATGACAACAATTTTCTTAGTAAGACATGGTGAGACTGTTGACAATGCTCGCCAAATTATGCAAGGACAGACACAAGGCGAACTGAACGAAAAAGGAAGGGAACAGGCTCGTCAGGTAGCAGAACGGTTAGCTGAAGAACAGGTGGATGCTGTGGTGGCCAGCGATTTGCATCGTGCCATTCAGACAGCAGAGTATATTGCTGCACAGCATGGTCTGTCGGTAACGACCACTCCTTTGTTTCGAGAACGCGACTGGGGCTCGTTTACGGGATGTTTTATTCCAGACTTGAAAGGAAAAGTCTGGCCCGACGATATTGAAAGCGAAGAGGCTTTGTTGCTTCGTGCACGTGCGTTCTTATTATATATACTGGCCACCTACCCCGAGAAAAGGGTGGTGGCCGTAGGTCATGGAATTATGAATAAAGCTATCTTGGCAGTCTATGCCCGCTGCCCGATGCGTGAAGTACAGCGGATGATGAACGCTGAGGTGCGCATCTTAACGGCCTCTGCTGAAACTACCGCCTCCTCCGCTGTGGCTGCCGCCCTGGCCTCCGCTCCGGTGACTTCCGGCTCCAAAGGAACCTCCACCACCGTAGCTTCTGCTACTGCCAGCGCCGAATGAGCCTCCGCCGGTGTGACTTCTGCTTCCACTTCCGAATGAGCCTCCGCCACCGTAGCTTCTGCTACTGCCGCTTCCGAATGAGCCTCCACCAGTATGGCTTCTTCCACCACCATTTCCGAATGAGCCACCACCAGTATGGCTTCTGCCACCGCCATTGCTGAATGAGCCTCCGCCAGTATAGCCCCTTCCTCTGTTATTGTCAAAAGAGCCGCCTCTGCTTTGTGAAGATCCATGATGAAAAGACCCATGCTGGCGATTCACCGTGGTACGGGTAGAACTGTGGCGCATTCCTCCCGAGAAGCCATTCCTGCTATGTCCAATCTGTCTTTGATGATGACGGAAATCGCCACGATTCCAGCGGTCTAGCATGCCGAAATGTGAACGGCCTACAGGGCGGAAATGCTCGCGGCGACCATAGTAGTAGCCTCGTCCGCCTACCACATGCCAAGCATGTCCACCACGATAGCTGGCATAGAACACGGGACGTCCGAAGTAGAAGTAGTCACGGTGTGGATAGCGGGCATAGATGCCAAAATGCCAGAACCCGTCACTCCAATAGAGTGGACGATAGAAATAGGTGGCTGCACAGAAAGTACGCCATTGCCAGTCGAGCAAAATATAGCTCATGTCCAGATTACGGCGCTCCCAATAGTTTCCATATACATCGTCATAACTCGTTACTCCCATCAAGTAGTCGAGGTTAATCTCATAGGCAGCCTCATACTGTTCATCAGTCAGATTCAGCTCGTAAGCCATCTTGTCCGTCAGGAACAGGGCCTCGTTGCGAGCCTGTTCGTAACTCATTGCCTTGCCCGTTGCTGCCATTGTCAGCATTACTACCAGGGCTATCATCATCTTCTTCATATTGTTTTATTATTTAATATGTTCGACTGTTTATTTATTTTCATCGGCAAAATTAGGAAGAAAACAAGGGCTATGCAAAGGATTTTCCCTAAACAGAGAGGGGAATTTCCCTAAAATAGCGTAAAGATTTGACAATGTCTTGAAAAAAACACAATTAATCATGTGTAATTCATAATTATTTCGTAACTTTGCATGGATGAGCAAGAAGTTCTTATTCTTATATTATATACTGACCTTTTGGGTGGGTACGTCGGTAGCACAGAATGTGCTGACCGACCAATATAATATGACGTGTCTGGATCTTAGCACGGGACTTCCTCATAATAATGTAAATCAGGTATTTGCTGATAGCCAGGGTTTTATGTGGATTTCAACCTATGGCGGTGGTGTCGTGAGATATGACGGCTATTCGTTTACTCGCTTGGAGGCAAAAGACTTGATGGTCAGCAATTCCAGCAAGGGCTTTGCAGAGGATGGACATCACCGGCTATGGGTCGCTTTCGACGAGGGAACGGTAGTGGTGGATATGCGCACGATGAGTCGTGTGACACCTACTTATGGTAACAGTCATATAGGGAACAGGCTCCGCCAGCAGTCTGTAAAGGTCTATTGCGACTCGAAGGGTGCCCTTTGGCAAGTGACTCGTGACAGCGTATTCCGTTATTCTTTCGATGAGAACGGTCGTGTGGCTCATATCAGCCGTTGCCGGTACTATGGCGATACTCCGGATATAACCATCTGTGATATAGAGCATAATGGAACGGTGTGGATCAATATCGAGAATGGACTCTATCGACTTGTAGAGGCTGGAGATAAACTTATAAAAAAGAATACGGCTCCGGCTATGCAACAGTTACGCGGGCTGTATATTACGGACCTGCTGAAACGGGATTGGACGGTTTGGATTGCAGCCAATCTCGGACTTTATGCCTATAATCTGAAACAGAATAAACTCTCGGCTTACCGGCATACTGCCAGTTCATCCAGTTTGGCGCATGACCATGCGTCCTCTTTAGCAATTGCTCCCGATGGACGCCTGTTGGTGGGAACACTTCGTGGTATGGATGTTTTTGACGAACAACGCGGGGTCTTTGAACACTGGAATACTTCTACAGCCGGTGAGCCTATGCCAAGTGATTTTGTTCATTGCCTATTGGTTCGTGAGGGGCAGATATGGATAGGTACAGAAACAGCAGGTGTGGTGAAGCTTTCTCCTAAACCGCTGATGCTGCAACATTACGTTCATCAGTCAGATAAGAAATCATCCCTGTCGCGTGGACCTGTGAATGCCATGTATGCAGGCTCCGACGGCTCCTTATGGGCTGGCACTGTGGAAGGTGGTCTGAACCGAAAGAAGGATAGAAGTGATGAGTTTGCACATTGGTCGATGTTTGACTTGGGACTTATGCATAATTCTGTGTCAGTGTTGGAGCCCGATGTTCATGGCAGGTTGTGGATTGGTACTTGGGGTGCAGGCCTTAACTATATCTCTTTGTCGGCCCATGACCAGGTACATCATGTGACGATGCCGGAAAACATGACTCCGCTGACTAATTATATAGGATCGTTGGCCTACGACAAGTATCACGATGCATTGTGGATAGGAAGTAACGATGGCGTGTTCTATTATGACCTGAAGACAGGCGTGCTGAAAGATCCTTTTAAGGGAAATCGTACCATCCGTGGTTGTATCGGTAGTCATATAGACCGGGATGGCAACTTGTGGATAGGCTGTCTCTTAGGAACTTTTGTGGTCACCTTGAAAACTCCGACACTCTCTCATCGCCTTTTCCGTAATAAACTCAATAATCCCGAGTCTCCGGTTGTTGATAAAATATGCTGCTTCTGTGAAGCTAACGATGGAACCATGTGGTTAGGCTCTAATGGTTATGGCTTGTACAAGAGGGTGGTTTCTGGCGATGGGAAATGGACTTTTGAAGTATTAACGACGGACGACGGCTTGGTCAATAACGCTGTGAAGGGAATAGTGGAAGACGAGCAAGGAAGGCTCTGGATAACCACTGATAATGGTCTGTCGGTGTATAACCCTCGTACACGTACCTTTAATAATTACAGTCAACGTGATGGAATTCCATGTCAGCGCTTTTATTGGAACTCCGCAGTGAAAGGGACTGACGGTACGATTTATTTGGGTAGTTTGGAGGGGCTGACTGAGATAAAAGGGGAGAATACCGATATCCGGTATCCCAATCATCTGACCTTTACCCGTCTGTTGGTAGATAACCAGGAAGTAACGGCAGCCAATAGTGATATCTTGGATGCCGACATCTCTCAGGCTTCATGCATCAATCTTCATGAGTCGAATAAGTCGTTCTCCATTAGTTTCTCAACGTTGACCTACGGAGGCGAGTCGCAAGGACGTTACAGCTATCGCTTGAAAGGGTTTGACGACGAGTGGACAGTGTTGGTTCCTACAGATAATTCGGTACGCTATACGACCCTAAAGCCTGGGAAATATACCTTTGAGGTGGAATATACAGATGGTATTGATGCCGAAAAAAGCATTATCAGTATTCAAGTTGTGGTGGCTCCCTATTTCTGGAAGAGTTGGTGGTTTGTCCTTTTGCTGTTGCTGCTGCTGGCTGGAGTGGCTATATGGATTTATCGTCAGCGGATAGATAAGTTGCGTCAACAGGAAGCCGAGAAACTGTTAAAGCCCATCCGACGTGTATTGGATGAGTCTGATAATCCGGAACAGTTGCAATCCCGTATTCAGAACATCCTGGACAATCATGAACGCCTCCAGAAAAGCTATCGTCGCACGGTGGAAGCGGATAAGCAGGAGGTTCTACGTACCAAAAAATCGTTTATGGAGCGTGCCACGGAGGTGATGGAACAGAACTACATGAACAGCGAGTTTGGCATTGCTGAACTAGCAGAGGCTTTAGGGGTAAGTCGTACGCTCCTTTCTAAGCGTTTGAATGCGGAAACAGGACAAAGCACAGGACAGTTTATTAGAAATTATCGTCTGTCTGTTGCCAAGAAAATGATTTTGGAAAACCAAGGCAATCGGAATATTACTGAGATAGCATATCGAGTTGGTTTTAATGACCCTAAGTATTTCACACGTTGTTTTACCCGTCGTTATGGCAATAGTCCAAGTTCTTACACGGGAGAGGACGTTTTGGTGGATAAATAAATATAAAATAGCAGATAAATTATGTAAACAGTGGATAAAACAGTGTTTTGTCCACTTTATTTGTTATTTTGTCCACCCATCGAATTGTCGAAACAACTATCTTTGCGGCCATATTATTACTATTAATTATTTTCTAACTTTAAAACAAATAACAATGAGAAAACAAACTTTATTCTCTGTTATGCTCGTGTTGGGACTGACGGGAGGACTTACTGTCTGCCCTCTGCCGGTAAACGCAACGGTGACCCAACAGACCATAAAAGTGAAGGGACAGGTTGTTGACCAGGACGGTGAACCGCTGATTGGTGCCACTGTTAGGGTTAAAGGTGTCCAGTCGGGTGTTGTTACTGATTTCGACGGTAACTTTGAGATTAGTGCTGCAGGCAATGCAACACTGGTGATTAGTTATGTGGGCTACAAGGACCGTGAGGTGGCTGTGCGCAATCGTGCCATTTTGGATGCCATCCAGCTGGAGTCCGATTCTCATCTGCTCGATCAAGTAGTCGTTGTGGGTTACGGTACGCAGAAAAAGGCCGACCTGACTGGTTCGGTGTCTATCGTAAATGCCGATGAACTGAAGCGAGTATCTAACTCTAACATCTCTACGATGCTGGAAGGTAAAGTTGCCGGTGTGCAGATTACTTCTGACGGTCAGCCTGGTGCCGATCCATCAGTACGTATCCGTGGTGTCGGTTCGTTCGGAAGTACTGCGCCTTTGTATGTTATTGACGGTGTACCTATGGGTACAACCATCCGTGACTTCTCTCCAAACGACATTGAAACCATTCAAGTGTTGAAGGATGCATCTGCAGGTGCTATCTACGGTTCTCGTGCAGCCAACGGTGTGGTAATTATTACGACCAAGAGCGGTAAGAAAGATCAGCCCTTAAAGGTGGACTATAAAGGATATTTTGGTGTTGACTGGATTCCAAGCAGTACTTATGACATTATGAATGCCGACCAGTATAGCAACTATCTTGGTCAAGCAGCTGCCAATTCCAATACGCCCCTGCCCAGTGGCTATAGTCTTAATCCAGCCACAGGCAAATATCAGTTCATGGATGCCACCAATACTGATTGGTTTAAGGAAGTGTTTAAGACCGGTACACGTCAGAACCACAATGTTAATCTGAGTGGTGGCGGTGCACACAATACTTATAATGTAGGTCTCGACTATTTCCAGCAGAAAGGTACATTGGAAGGTGCTGGTCCTAACTATAAGCGTTTTACTGCTCGTGTGAATAACATGATGGAGACTAAGTTCATCCAGTTCAACACCAGTGTCGTTTATTCTCACTCTAATCAGGACGGTATGGGTCTTTCCAATGCCAATGAGTATGTACAAGGCCTCTATGGCGACGTAACCAACGTGCTGCGTGGTACACTGCTGATGCAGCCTACTATCAAGGCATACGATGAAAGTACATGGTATTTGGATGATTTGGTGCCTGCTGCCAAGAATTATAATTATGATGCCTATGGTTATGGTGTTTATTATAATGATATTCATGGCGACATCTCCGCTTCTAACCCCTTGCTGGTCAACAACATGCTGACACGTAACACTATTGTTGATCGTGTGGTTGCTACAGGTTCTGCTGATGTGAACCTCTTGAAAATGATTGGTTTGGATACCAAGAGTCATAAACTGAACTACAAACTCAATCTCTCATACAGTAAGACCAATGCTCAGGATAAGACATGGGTTGCTGCCTGGATTCAGAGCAATCGTGTATATCTGGACAAGAGCAACGAGCGTTTGACAGAGAACAAGCGTACCTATTCAGACTTCCTGGTTGAGAATACGCTGACATGGGATGGTAACTTCGGATTGCACCATATCAATCTCTTAGGCGGTATCACCTACGAGGAGGAGAATACCCATCTTTTGAATGCTTGGGGTATCAACCTGACAGAGCCCTACTATCTCCATCCCCAGAAGGCCGAGACGCGTGAATCAGAATCGTATGAATATAAACACGCCCTGACATCTTTCATTGGTCGTTTGAACTATGACTATGATGGCAAGTATCTGCTTTCGTTTGTCATTCGTCGTGACGGTAGCTCACGTCTTACAAAGGACATCCGCTGGGGTACCTTTCCGTCAGTTTCTGTAGGTTGGCGTTTCGATAAGGAAAAGTTCTTCCCCATCGACCGTAACATCGTCAACATGTTCAAGGTTCGCGCTAGCTATGGTGAACTTGGTAACGAGAATATCGGTGAGTATGCTTATCAGTCAGTATATCGTCCTGGCTATATGAGCTATAGCTTTGGCAATAATGTTGTTTATGGTTCGTCTATTGAAGACTATGTGAACGATCAGCTTGCTTGGGAAAAGAAGTCAACGACCAATGTCGGTATCGACTTGGCTTTATTCAACAATCGCCTGGAGTTCACTGCCGAGTGGTATAAAAACAAATCGACAGACCTGTTGTACTCTGTTCCCGTTCCTGCCAACGCTGGTGTAAGAAACGAGTCAGTGACCATGAATGCTGCCTCTATGGAGAACAGCGGTTTCGAGTTCTCTGCAACCTATCGTAACCGCGACCACGCGCTGAAGTGGCAGGTATCAGCCAACTTGAGCACTCTGAAAAACAAGGTAACCAAACTTGGTTTCGGTGAGGAGTCATATATCACTGGTGACTATGCTACCTTCGTAGGTCAGGAGGTAGGTCAGTTCTATGGCTATGTCTATGAGGGTATTGCTCGTACACAGGCCGATTTGGACGACCATACCAACGATTTAGGCAATCATGTCACTCAGACAGGAGCACAGATTGGTGACTGTCTCTACAAAGACGTGAACAACGATGGAATTATCAATGGTTCAGACCGCGTCGTTCTCGGCAGTGGTCTGCCTAAGGTGAATTTTGGTATCAGTGCTCATTTGGAGTACAAGAATTTTGATTTGAGCATCTCAACCTTTGGTGCCTTGAACTATCATGTTTCCGATGGCATCTATAACAGTCTGAACTCCAGCTACGGTTGGGCTAATAAGAGTGTTTCCGTTGGTGATGCCAACCGTTATTCTGAGGATGGCCTGACCTATATCTCAGGTGTTCCTCGTACTTATATAGTTGCTAATGGTGAGGCTTGGAACGACTACTTCAGCGATCGTATGATTCAGAATGCTGCATATTGGAAGATTGCCAACATTGAATTGGGCTACAATTTCCCAGACAAGTGGTTTAAGGGTGTAGTCTCTGGCGTACGTGCATACGTTTCTGCCCAGAATCTCCATACCTTTACAAAATATAAAGGTTATAATGTGGACTATGCTGGTGGCACATTCACTCCAGGTTTCAACTGGTGCTCATATCCTAGTGCCCGTAGCTTCATGGCTGGTGTGCTCTTCTCATTCTAAAGAATTGAAAGATTTAAAAATTGAATAATTGAAGTTGACTATGAAATTATATAAATTATCACTTGCCCTGATGTTGGGTATCGGTATGTTGACATCGTGCAACGACAAGTTGGAACTGATTAACCCCAACGATCCGACTACAAGTACTTTCGGCAATACTACCCAAGACTTGGAGGACGCGGTCATTGCCTGTTATCATCATACCCGTATGGAGGGTACTTACGCCCGTGTAGGTTATACTTTGGAGTGCTGTCGTGGTGACGAGGTATGGAACGTAGCACAGTCATGGAATCATATATCTGCTGACAACCTGAATGTTTCTATTGACAATGCTGATGTTGCATGGATTTGGCGCGACTGGTACTATGTTATTAACATTGCTAATTTCGTAATCACCAAATGTGGCGAAGATGACAATGTGCTCTCTGAGACCATGAAGCGCATCAAGGGACAGGCCCTCTTCATCCGTGGTCTGGCATATTACAATCTTTCTAATTTCTATCAGAATCCTGCCATCATCTTGGACTACAACTCATACTCTTCTCTCGAAGGACTTTATGCAGCCAATCACGAGGATGGTGAGTCAGATCCTAATGTGCAGTATGACAGAGTGCTCGATCAGGTCGAGAAGGACTTCTCTGAGGCCATGACTCTGCTGCCTACCCGCGATGCAGGTGGTGAGTGGGCCAAAGGTCGTGCCACCAGCGGTGCTGCTGCCGGTTACTATGCCCGTGCTCTGATGCAGCGCCACAAGTACAGCCAGGCTCTCGCCGTGCTAAAGGAGATTATCGGAGGCACCTATGGTCACTATGAGTTGATGAAGAACTATGGTGACAATTTCCGCGAGGGCAGTGCCTACGAGAACAATGCCGAGAGCCTTTACGAGGTACAGTTCCTCGACTATGGCACTCAGGGCTCAGATGATGAGTGGACACCTGTGAACATTAGTAAGAATGCTTCTCAGGGACATGCCTTAGAGGCCAATTTCGCACCTGCAAGTACAGGTAGCTGGCAGGACTTGGCAGCAGCTCCCTGGCTCTATCACCTCTTCAAGGATGGTGAGAAAACCCTGGACGGAAAACTCGATCCCCGTCTGTATTGGACCATTGGTACTTATGAAACTGACTGGGAAAACTATTCAGACGGTCTGGGAAATATGTGCTACACAGCAAAGATGTCTGATGATGCCCCTGTTGTTGTTAACACAGTTAATGGTGGTCTGCCCGTTGCCAAATACACCAATTTCCGTACAGGTCTTTATTCTTCAGTGGTTACGGGTCTGAAGTGTGGTATTAATCTTCGTATCATGCGCTATGCTGACGTATTGCTGCGTGCTGCTGAGTGCGAAAACGAGGTAAATGGTCCTACCCAGCAGGCTATTGACTGGATTAATCTGGTACGTCGTCGTGCTAACCTGAATGATTTGAAACTCTCTGATTTCAATTCTGCCGACAAATTGTTCGAGCAGATTGCCAATGTCGAGCGTCCCAAGGAGTTCGGTTGTGAGGCAGGTCGCTGCTACGACCTTATCCGTTGGGGCTTCTTCCATGATACCAACCGTTTGCAGCAGTTGAAGGAGCATGGTGCTTATAAGCTCGCTGCTGATGTGAAGGAAAAGATTATTTATGGTACTTCTGGCGTTGAGAGTACTTTCGACAAATACCAGAAGGGTCATGAGTATTTCCCCATTTATCAGGGCGATCTGAATAAGAACTCTAGCCTCGTGGGTAACTCTGCAAATAAAGATTTAGACAACTCTGTGTACTTTACCAAGAATGGTTGGACTGTTCATCCTGTAGTTGATTTGAGCAAATAACAATAAAACCTTTAATAGATAAAGATTATGAAATATCTCAATAAATTTGTTTCAGCTCTTTTTGTCGCAACACTTGGCATCATGACGTTGGCAAGTTGTGAAGGTGCTGATCTTTACAAAATAAATGCTCCTGACTGGCTCTCAGAAATGGGCGGCGAAGAAGAAGAGGAGGAGCAGGAAGAGCTCGTTGGCCAGATGGAAGATGTGTATAACATCGGAAAGGAAGATTTGTCCTCTGGTTTCTGGACATTAGGTAAGACTTATGTCGTACCAGCTGGTGCAAAGTGGCAGGCCCAATTTAAACTGACTGTCAATCCTGATAATAAGTATTTTAAAAATTTCTATGTTGTTCTAAATGCATGCACTAATGCAGAAACGGGAGAACTTGGAGATGAATATGGTGTGATTCGTTATGACAATGATCCAGGTAAGAACTCAGAGTGGAATACAACAGGTACAGAAATTGACCGTAGTCTTGTCAGCGGTAACTTTGTCAGCTCTTCAGGAGATGATGATGTTGATGCTAATTCACAGAAAATGAACGGTACAATTACACTGACAGTTGATCGTACTGATGGTGGTCTCTTTATCAAGATGACAAATGGAGTTTTGACAAAGACTTATACTCAGACTACTTCGTTCCCCTCAACAGGGGCTGATATGCCCTTAGCTTGCCGAATTGGTATTGAGGGTTCTTTGGTTAGCTTCATTTCAACCAATATCGATCCTATCGGTGGACGCACTTCTGCTAATGACAAGCAACCTCTTTCTATGGAGTTGAATGGCGTTCCCAGCGAGGTTCTGGTTGGTCAGACCCTTGAAGAGGCAATGGCCAATGTTACGGCATTAGTGACCTTCGAGGAAGGTGTTACGGCAACTGTAACAGCTAAAGATCTCCAATTCGAGGCTATTCCTAATATGGAAGACCTTGGACAAAAGACACTTATTGTACTCTATAACAAGACCTTCAAAGGCTTAAATGCCGACAAGGCAATTATGGCAAGTAAGACGTTCAGCGTTGTGAAGGAACTCTCTGCATTTACACAGACCGTGGTCGTTCCCACTCCACTTCTCTTGGGTGCAGAAGACAACTCTACGCCTTTCTGGGGTGCTCATACTGAGAATATCAAGATTGCTCCGAAGGAGACGAAGGTAGCCACCTTCACGAATTACTCTTCATGTGCCAATAACTGGAACAACTTCTGTGTCGTTCTCTGTAAGGCTGACAATTCTGAGTATGCAGTGGTTCGTGCTGACAACTTCGGTTGGGGTAACGGCTATGCTGCTTGCACTCCGACGATGGAGGAAGGAAGAGACTGGGAAGCATGGCGTCCTGCCATGGACGGTGCCAAAGTGACCACCTATGTCACTAACAATGGTGACGGAACAGCTGACGTGAAGGCTGTGATGGTTGGCAACAATGGTGTTACATACACTCAGGAGTATAAAGGAATCAACACCGTTAATCCAGACGACTTCTACTTCCGCTATACCGTTGACGGCAGCCATCTCGTATTCGATAAGGAAGTGGGTGCTTCTGATTGCTCAACACCATTCTGGGGAGCACACTCTCCTAATATCCAGGTTATCGGACATCAAGTATGTACCGTCAACTTCATGAACTACTCTTCATGTGCCAATAACTGGAATAACTTCTGTATAGTTCTCTGTAAGGCAGACAATTCTGAGTATGCTGTGGTTCGTGCTGACAACTTCGGTTGGGGTGATGGTTATGCTGCTTGCACTCCGACGATGGAGGATGGAAGAGACTGGGAAGCATGGCGTCCTGCCATGAATGGTGCCAAGGTATCTGCAAAGATTGTCAATAACGGCGATGGCACTGCTGACATCAAGGTTGTGATGCATGGCAACAATGGTGTTGACTATACTCAGGATTATATCGGCATCAATACCATTGATCCTGATAACTTCTATTTCCGCTTCACTGTCGACAGCAGTTATCTGGTATTCGAATAATCATTTAAAAGAATTGTATTATGAAATATATCTCTAAACTATTAGCGCTGTTTGCCATCGTAATGATGGCAATAGCCTGTAAGGACGACATCAACGAGGTAAACCTTCCTCTGACGGTTACTGCCCCCACTGTGTCTTCTGTTTCCGGTAGCTCTGCTATTGTGACTTTGACGGCTACTGGTTCGCACATCATTCATCGTGGTGTATGTTACTCAACTTCACCTAATCCTACTATTAGTGATGATAAAGTATATTCTACCAGTAAGGACATGGTTCTGACCATTGGCGGTCTTGCAAAGAGCACTACCTACTACGTTCGTGGTTTTGTTCAGACAAGTTATGACGTAGTTTATTCTGATGAAGTATCTTTTACAACTTCATCTTCAGAATCTACTGAAGACGATCCTCAGACAGAGGGGCCATCAGCATTGAAGCGTGTCAGTGTTCATGATCCAAGTGTAGTTTGGGATCCAACAACTAGCACCTATTATATCTTCGGTTCGCACCGAGCTGCCGCTAAGTGTAACAATATGATGTCTTGGGAGGCATTTACAGCTCCTTGGGCTACCGCAACCAGCACGAATGCTGATAATGTTGATGCGTTTACTACTCCTCAGGTTACTAAGGTAAAGAAGGGTGGAGTAGAGTACAACCTGAACTTCAACGCTCTTGCTTGGTCTCAACGCGGTAGTGCTTCATACGATGTCAATGGTAACATGTGGGCTCCTGATGTCATCTATAACAAGAAAATGGGTAAGTGGTGTATGTATCTTAGCATCAATGGTGACGGATGGTATTCTAGCATCATCATGCTGACTGCTGACAATATTACAGGTCCTTATCGTTATCAGTCTCCTATCGTTATGAGCGGATTTAGAGATGGTGATTCTTATAAATCTACCGATTTGGAGATTGTTCTGGGTGAGCAGGCTTCACTGCCTAGTCGCTATGCTCCAAGTGATAACTATGGTAATCACTGGCCTAATGCTATCGATCCCTGTGTATTCTATGACGAGGCTGGTAAACTATGGATGTCATATGGTTCATGGAGCGGTGGTATCTTTATGCTGGAACTCGATGAGGAGACTGGTCTGCGTGACTATGATGTCACTTATGCAGAGAGTGAGACCTCCGATCCATATTTTGGTAAGAAAATAGCAGGTGGGCATTATGTGTCGGGTGAGGCTTCTTATATAGAGTATATTGGTGGTTACTACTTCTTGTTTATGACCTATGGCGGTTTGGAAGCTGCTGGTGGCTACCAGATGCGTGTGTTCCGTTCACTGAATCCTGATGGACCATACGTTGACAGCAAGGGTAGTTCCGCAGTCTATGATACTTATCAACTGAACTTCGGTCCTACGGAAAATGATGGTAACCGTGGTGTGAATATCTTCGGTGCATACTCTATGTGGGGCAATCTGCTGACGGGTGGTGCTGAGGCTGCTTCCGGCGAGCGTGCTCAGGGTCACAACAGTATCATTGCTGCTCCGGACGGACGCACCTATCTGGTTTACCATACTCGTTTCCAGAATTGGGGTGAGGGTCATCAGGTACGTGTTCACCAGGTCTATCAGAACGAGGAAGGCTGGTTGGTAGCTGCTCCGTTTGAGTACACTGGCGAGGGCGTCAAGAGCGCTGGTATCGCTGCTGCTCAGAAGGTGGCTACGGCTGACATCCCCGGCAACTATAAACTGCTGGCTCACCGCTATGGACTGGATCAGACTAAGATGGAATATGCCGTTCCTGTTGACATCAAGCTGAATGCCGATGGCACCATCACAGGTGATGCCAAAGGTACTTGGAAGATAAACGCCGGTACATCGTATATCACCATTAATCTGGGTTCGGACTATAAGGGTGTAATGGTACCTCAGACCCTGGAGCCAACAGATACGAAGGCACCAAGCTTTACGGCTTTGGATAGTCAGACTGGTGTTACCATCTGGGGATATAAGGTAGGAGAATAACAACTGTTAGCTATGAAGCGATTACAGGCTTTTGTCTGTGCACTGGCGGTGATGAACGCCAGTGCACAGATTACAATCCGTGTTGATGCCGGTCAGCGTGGACCTAAAATCAGCCCGACACATTATGGCATCTTCTTTGAGGATATCAACCACGCTGCCGACGGCGGTATCTATGCCGAACTGATTCGCAACCGTTCCTTTGAGGACGGCGAGGGATATGGCAAGCCTGCCACCATGGAGGCATGGTCTGTCTATGCGGAGGCTCCGTCGCAACTGAAGGCTACACTCATCAAGGCCGGCAAAAAGGTAAAACTGTTGAACGATGCACAGGGCCACGCCTTGGAGTTGTCGGTGGCAGCGACACCGCAAAAGCCTGTCTGTCTGGTCAACGAGGGCTACTGGGGTATCAATGCCGTACAGGGCCGTACCTATCGGTTGAGTTTCTGGGCCAAAGGCTCCTACAAGGGTGGCATCAAGGCTACTTTGTGCAGTAAGGACGGATTGAAGTTATATGCCGAAACGACTATTGAAGGTTTCGCTGTTGACAAGCAGTGGCGCAAGTACACGGCTACGCTGCAGGCTACGGCTAATGACCCGAAAGCGCAGTTTGCCTTGGTGTTGGACGGCAAGGGGGTGATAGACTTGGATGTCGTGTCGTTGTTCCCGCCGACCTTTAAGAACCGCGAGAATGGACTGCGTCCAGACTTGGCACAGATGCTCTACGAGATGCATCCGAAGTTCATGCGTTTCCCTGGTGGATGCTTTGTCGAAGGACAGGTGTCGCCAGACAATGCGTTCCGTTGGGAGCGTACCATTGGTCCCATTGAAGAGCGTCCAGGACACTGGAATGTCAACTGGGGCTATCGCACTACCGACGGCATCGGTTTCCATGAATATCTGCAGATGGCAGAGGACTTGGGGGCCAAGCCGCTCTATGTGGTAAATGTAGGTTTGTGGCACGGTGGACTGACACCGTTGGACAGCATCCAGCCGTGGATTGACGAGTGTCTGGCAGCCTTGGAGTATGCCAATGGTGACGTCAAGACGAAGTATGGTGCCCTGCGTGCCAAGAACGGACACCCGGCACCTTTCAATATTGAGTATCTGGAAATAGGCAACGAGAACAACCAACCCAATCCCGAACAGCAGAGCGACCACTACTATGACCGCTATGATTTGTTCCGCAAGGCTATCTTGGAGAAGTACCCCAAGATGAACCTCATTGGTAACGTGGTGGCGTGGGGTGACGACAATCCCAAGTGGGAGAGCCAGTTGCCTGTCGACCTGTTGGACGAGCACTACTACCGTAATCCGGCGTGGTTTGCCGAGGCTTTCCGCAAGTATGATGCCTACGACCGCCGTGGTCCGAAGATTTATGTCGGCGAATATGCCGTCACCTCGGGCTTTGGCAACTTAGGTAATATGAACGCTGCACTAGGTGAGGCTGTCTATATGATGGGTATGGAGAACAATTCGGACATGGTGCCCATGAACTCTTATGCTCCCATCTTTGTCAACGAGAACGATGCCAAGTGGCGTCCAGATATGATCCGCTTTAACAGCAACCGTGTCATGGGCACACCGTCGTACTACGTGCAGCAGCTGATGCCACAGCATCTGGGAACGCAGGTGGTGAAGGTTGAGCAGCACAATCCGTATAGGGTGCAACCAAAGACTCAGGTGACACCGAAGGAGAGCCGCATCGGTTTTGCAACCTGGGGCACTAAGGCGTCGTTTACACATCCCAGTCCACTGCCCAAATCCGGTCAGCCAGAATTTATCAGCGGCGACTGGAGTCTGGCTCCTGAAGGTCATGTGTCGCAGACCAGCACCAAGGAGCACTGTGTGGCAATGTGCAAAGCCAAGGTGGGCGACCACTATACGGCTAAGTTCCGTGCTCGCAAAGATAGTGGTGACGAAGGGTTCATGGTAGTGTTCAACTACACTGATGCCGATCATTACTGTTGGATTAACTTCGGCGGTTGGGGCAATACGCAGCATGGCATTGAACGAATCAGTGGCGGTGGCAAAAGCCAGATAGAGACTAAGCCCGGCAAGATTGAGGCTGGCCGCTGGTATGACGTGACGTTGCAGATGGCTGGTGACACCCTGAAGTGCTGGCTTGATAAGGACTTGGTGTTCGACACGGTGTTGAAGGGCGATGTCCTGCCTGGTGTGTTCTCCAGTGCTACTATCGATGAGCCTGCTGGCGAACTTATTGTCAAGGTGGTCAACACCCAGGCAGCGGCTACAACGGCTCGTCTGGATGTCAGCAATTTTGCCGTGAAGGGTGCCCGTCTGGTGCGCCTTTGTGCTAATGATGGCATGGACGAAAATACGCTCCAGCAGCCTACACTCATCTATCCCACCAATCACGAACTCTCTCCCAAAGAGAATCGCATAGAAGTGGAATTACCTGCTTATTCACTAAATATATTCAGGATAACATCAAGACCATGAAACGGTTAATTGTATGTTTGACGCTGGTGAGTCTCTGTGTCGTGTTGACGGCACAGAGACAGCGGCGTCCGTTTGCTGCTTTCAAGACACAGGCCCCGATGGTGCACGACCCCGTAATGGCTTGGGAGGACAGTACCTATTATATATATAGTACAGGTATGGGCATCCAGCAGATGACATCCAAGGACCTGAAGACATGGACGGTATTGCCTGAACCGGTAATGACGGTAATACCGGAGTGGACTCGCGATTCCGTTCCCGGTTTTACTCATCATGTGTGGGCTCCTGATGTCATCAAATGGCATGGGCGCTGGTGGCTTGCCTACAGTTGCTCGACCTTTGGTAAGAACGGATCGGCTATCGGTCTGCTCAGTAAGCCTTCACTCGCGTTCCCTATATGGAAAGATGAGGGCTGTATCGTAACTTCAAAAGCCAAACGAGACAATTGGAATGCCATTGACCCCAATCTCGTGATTGACGAGAACGATGAACCTTGGCTCGTGTGGGGCTCGTTCTGGGATGGCATACAATTGGCTAAACTGGACACGACAATGCATATTGCCAAAGGAGAAACACCTCGTACAATAGCGCGTCGTTATTCTCCCAAAAATAATAACCGCATGGCTAATCCCACCAGCAAGTATGCGGGTACGAATGCTGTTGAGGCTCCGTTTATCATGAAGCATGGGGGGTATTATTATTTGTTTGTATCATGGGATTACTGCTGTATGGGCAGCAAGAGTACCTATCGCGTAGTAGTGGGGCGTAGCAAGACGGTGGATGGACCCTATGTTGACCGCAACGGTGAGGACATGCGCGAAGGTGGTGGCACACCGGTGATAGAGGGCGATAAAAAGGTTTTTGAAGCCATCGGTCACTGTGCTGCTTACAACATGAATGGTGAGGACATCTATATCAGTCATGGTTATAGCGTGGAGCATAAAGGTGCTGCGATATTGGTACAGCGCAAGATACAATGGACGGCTGACGGATGGCCAGTGTTAGTTGAAAGTTGATAGTTATGAGACGTTTAATCATTTCCACATTTCTCATTTTCATTTCTCATTTCTCATTGCTCATTCCTCATTTGAGTACAGCAAGTGCTCAGACGTCTTGGACTGCTGATAATGGAAATGGAACCTTTACGAATCCGTTGTTCTATGACGAGTTCTCGGACCCTGACATCCTCCGGGTGGGCGATGACTACTATCTGGCCGGCACCACCATGCACAGCGTGCCGGGATTGGTCATTCTGCACTCCAGGGATCTGGTCAACTGGGAAAACATCAGCTACTGCTTTGACCGTTTTGATTTTGATGACGATGCCTTCTCGCTGAAGAACCATCAAGAGATTTATGGACAGGGTGTGTGGGCACCCGCCATCCGTTATGCCAACGGCCAGTTTTATGTCTTTACAAATATCAACGGTAAAGGGCTACAATGTTATACCTCCAAGGATATCCGAGGACCATGGAAGCATCATAACATGCAGGGTCGTATCTACGACCTTTCTGTGCTCTTCGACGACGATGGAAAGATATATGCCATTCATGGCTATGGAGAGGTGAAGTGCACAGAACTGAAACCTGACATGAGCGGACCGAAAGAGGAAACAGAGCGTGTCATCATTCCTGAGGGTAATGCAGTGGGGGAGGGACACCACATGTATAAAATTAATGGGATGTACTACCTTATCTCTACTGATTATAAACCTAATGGACGAACCCTCTGTTCGCGTTCCAAGAGTATCTGGGGACCTTACGAGACGATTACCATCACAGCCGACGAGACGTTCGGTTACCATGCTGCTTCACTGACACAGGTGCCTCGTGATGTGAAGTACCGCATTGGTGAAGATGGAACACAGTTTGGTATTCCTGCAGTTGACAAGGATGCTACCGCTTGTACCAATATTCATCAGGGAGGCATTGTCGAAGACCAGAGCGGTCAGTGGTGGGCCTTGCTGATGATGGACTTCCACTCGATAGGTCGTACGGTGACACTGGCACCGATTACGTGGAAAGACGGCTGGCCCATGTTGGGACTGGAGGGTAATCTGGGGCGAGCTCCACGTACATGGCTCAAGCCAAATATCCAGTCTGTTGCTGCGCCACAGCAGCAAGCAACACCCTTCGCTCCCTATCAGCGCTCTGAGAACTTCAACGGCAAGATGCTGGGCCGTGTATGGCAGTGGAACCACAATCCCGATGACAGCAAATGGAGCCTGAAGAAAGGACGTCTGCGCCTGCAATCGATGCCTGCAGAACAGCTGATGTGGGCTCGCAACACGTTGACGCAGCGCGTCATTGGTCCTACCAGCGTTGCTACCGTCGAACTCTATGTTCAAGGTATGAAAGATGGCGACGTTGCCGGACTGGGTAACATCAATGTGCCCTGCTCGTGGATTGGTGTCACCAAGGATGACTCTCGCCTGCATCTACGCTGTTTCGAACAAGCTGTCAACGATACTGTGACCTTAGGTATCGCCGCAACAGACGGGATCATCAAAAAAGTATGGTTGCGCATGGTAGGTGACTATGACCATGACCAGGCACACTATGAATACTCGCTCAATGGCGAGGACTATCGTCAGATAGGCCGTGAGATGCCTTTAAGTTATCAGCTCATCACCTTCCAAGGCTCGCGCCACGCCCTCTTTGCTTTCAATCACAAGGGCAAGCAGGGTGGCTATGCAGAGTTTGACAATTTCACTGTCGTAGAGCCCAAGGCTGACCGTTCGGGTAATATTCCTTACGGCAAGAGTTTCCGTATCATCAATCTTGCCACAGGTCGTCCTGCTATTGCTCTGGAGCATGGTTTGCTACACGACACCTATGCCACGGACAATTCCAAGCTAACCCGTTTTCGCATCATTGACAAGGGGCAGGGACAGGTTATCCTCCAGTGCGAGGATGGTCGCTACGTTTTCTGTGCTGGCTACGGTCTTGCCGGTGATGTCCGTTTGACCACTGATGCCTCGAAAGCAGAAGTGTTTATGTGGCAGGACTATCTCGACCGTGAGTTTATGCTCATGTCGATGCGTACCCACCGATATGTCGGCAAGAGTCCTACTACGGGCAGTCCTTATTCTATGGACTTCGCAGGGGCAGATCCAGCCCGTCGCAATGGGGCTGTTTTTCGTTGGGAAGAATAATATGATTATTTGTATAACTTTATAAAACCTAAGAAAATGAAGAAAAGATTATTATCATTGGCTGTCGTCATGGGTACATCCCTTGTCGTTATGGCACAAATGACGATGGATGTAAGTGCCAAGAAGTTGGGTGCTCCCATCCAATCGACCATGTATGGTATCTTTTTCGAGGACATCAACTATGCTGCTGACGGCGGATTGTATGGTGAACTGGTAAAGAACCGCTCCTTTGAGTTCCCTCAGCACTTGATGGGCTGGCAGGCTTTTGGCCGTGTCGATGTGGAAGATGATGGCCCCTTTGAGCGTTGCCCGCACTATGTGGAACTGAGCGACCCTGGCCATCGTGACCGTCGCACTGGTCTGGTGAACGAAGGTTACTTCGGCATTGGTGTGAAGAAGGGTGAGAACTACCGCTTCTCAGTATGGGCGAAGGCTCCCAAGGGTAATTCTGCCATTCGCATCCAGCTGATTCAGGAGAATTCAATGGATGAGCAGCAGGAGTTTGCCGAGCAGAAACTGGATATCACCTCCAAGGAATGGAAGAAATACACTGTTACGCTGACCGCTACGAAAACACTGAAGCATGCCAAACTGCGCATCTTCCTGAACAGTGCTAACAAAGTATGTCTGGAACATGTGTCTTTGTTCCCTGTCAATACCTATAAGAACCGTGAGAATGGTATGCGTCGCGACCTGGCACAGGCTTTGGAAGACCTGCATCCGGGCATTTTCCGCTTCCCTGGTGGATGTATCGTGGAGGGTACCGACCTGGCAACTCGTTATCAGTGGAAAAACTCGGTAGGTCCCGTAGAAAACCGTCCGCTGAATCAGAACCGCTGGGAACATACCTTTGACTTCCGTTACTATCCAGACTACTATCAGTCGTATGGACTGGGCTTCTTTGAGTTCTTCCAGTTGGCTGAGGACATCGGTGCCGAGCCATTGCCCGTTATCTCGTGTGGACTGAGCTGTCAGTTCCAGAACCCTGACCCAACCAAGCCTGGCGTACATGTTGCCATTGATGACCTGGATTCTTATATTCAGGATGCTCTCGACCTCGTGGAGTTTGCCAATGGTGATGTAACTACGAAGTGGGGTAAGGTACGTGCCGATATGGGACACCCTGCTCCTTTTAACCTGAAGTTCCTGGGTGTCGGTAACGAGCAGTGGGACTACGACGAGGCTCATGGCGGTTTTGGTCCAGTATTTACTGAGCGACTGAAGAAGTTCAGCGATGCCCTGCGTGCCAAATACCCGACGCTGAAGCTGATTGGTACCACTGGTCCAAATTCTGAGGGATGGGACTTCGACCTGCTACAGCCCCGCATGAAAGAATTGAAGGTGGATCTCTACGACGAGCACTATTATCGTGACGAGGCATGGTTTCTGAGTCATGGTCTGCGCTACGACTCTTACGACCGCAAGGGTCCGAAGGTGTTTGCCGGCGAGTATGCTTGTCATGGAAAGGGCAAGAAGTGGAACCACTACGAGGCCGCTATCTTGGAGGCTGGTCACATGACGGGCTTTGAGCGCAATGCCGACATTGTTCACATGACGACTCCCGCTCCTCTCTTCGCCCATGTCGATGGATGGCAGTGGCGTCCCGACCAGATTTGGTACGACCAGACACAGATGTTCAAGACCGTGAGCTACTATGTTCAGCAGATGTATGCCACCAACAAGGGTACCCATGTGCTGTCACTGACTACACCGGCTAAGACGAAGAAGGGCAAGCCCCAGCCTGTTGCTAACCAGGAAGGTCAAAACGGACTCTTCGCTTCAGCCGCCTTTGACAAGAATGCCAATGAGGTTATTGTCAAGGTGGTTAATACATCGAAGAGCGAGCAGCCCATCACGCTGAACCTGAAAGATATGGCTGCTACAGAAACGGCACAGACCCTTACCCTGAGTCATCAGGGCCTGGATGACGAGAATAGTATCCAGCAGCCTGAACTCATCACACCCAAGAAGGGTAGTGTAGCAGTCGAGACAGGCAAGAAACAGTCGGTCATCAATGACCAACTGCCCGCCATGTCGTTCCGTATCTACCGCATCAAGAAATAAATCAGTATTTGTGGAAACTCCATGTTTGGCTGCCTTTGGTAATGACGAGCTGGTCATTATCTAAGGCAGCTATTTTTACCCTGATATTATTGAAGGGTTTGAAACCAAATGATTCTTCAAGGAGTGTGGTGTCTTTTTTCTCTGCCTTTTCCGAATAACATTGAATAAACAAACTGTCGCCTGTGTGTTGGAAATTTCCGTTAACAGCACCCATATTGAGATCCTTGATCCAAACAAGTGAACCAGAGAAACTGATGTATTTGGAATCGGTATGATCCATGCGCCACTGGCCTAGCAAATCACCGGCTTCTCTTCCTTCTTGACACGAGGAGAAGAGAAGTGAAAAGTGAATAGCGAAAAGTGATAAGAGAAAATATTTAAAAAATCTTGCCATGATAACCGATTTTAATGTTAAACGTATTGTTGTGACCATAGATGTTGCCTGCATCAAAGGCGTAGGCAGCAGAGAACTGCCAAGGTCCCAGCTTGTAGTTGCCTTGGAACAGGGCATCGAAAGAGTGTAGCTTTTGAGGTGCAGGAGCACTATAGGTGCCCCATCCTTCCTGATAAGAGCCTTTGGCTAGATAGGACAGATGGTCTGTCAACTCGCCATTGACACCCAGATGCCATGCTTTGACACGATTGTTGCTAAACTCATTGAACCCATTCTTATTATAAATAGGTGAAGTAATCAGGCCAATGCCTGGCGTCATGCCGTAGTGAGCATAACTACCATAGAACGAGTGATTGTAATAATTGTCATTACCCGTCACTAAGTCGGTAATCTGGCTACGGATAGGTTCCGGATAATCACCACTGTCCCAATGCAAGGGACCAGACTGGTTGGTGCTTTGGAAATATTCAAAGACAGCACCGCGCACATACTGCCTGCCGGGCGTTTTGTTGCTATACTGCAGTCCCCATAGTCCGTCCCATCCGTTGCCCTTACGCATACCTGAGCCATCTTCAAAAGGATTGTCCAGATAGGCCTGCACCTGATGGTTCTTGTTGATGTTCCATCCAATTTGGTAAGTTAACAAGCCGAGGTGATTGCCATATACCCAGTCTTCCATTGACTCGTTCTCGAAATAGTTGCTGTCTCCAGCCGGAAAGATAATCTTCCAGAAAGCCTTGAAGTTGGCTGGTTTGCTTTTGGTGATCAGGGTTCCTGTTCGATAGTCATTATTGGTACCACCAAACTGTGCAACATGATTAATACCTACGGTTATGAAAACGGGCTTCTCGGGATTGCTTCGGATATAGAGGTGCTTATGGTGATAATAGGCTCCTGTGGCATATTGGTAACTGACATCCTGATGATCAAAATATTGTTTCTCACGATAGCTGTTATCCAGGAATTTTCCGTAGCCGAAGTCGATGTTTATCTGTACCCAGCCTTTTGTGAAAGGTACATTCCAGAAGCCTTTGGTTCCGACGTGTATCTGTGGAATAGGCTTGGCATTAATGCCATTGACAAACGAACCCACGGAGAGCAGGTTGTCACGTACCACCATTTCTTGCTCCCTGCTACCCACCTCCAGGAAGAACTGTTTCCAACTCAGGTTGGCATAACACTGCTGCAGGTAGGCTTTGTGGTCAGCATGCAGGGAACCGATGGCATCGATAGCACCTGACAATTTCCAGTTTTCGTTGAACGCATGCTCTATGTTGACCGCACCCCGCAGATAAGCCGTGTTAGGACGGGTGGCAAGCACATGGTGTCGATTGGTAGTCAACTGGTAGGCTGTAAAGTCGCCCGTTCCTACGGCAGCTTCCGTTGTCAGGTCGTAGGTAATGCGAGTCTGTAGCGAATCCTGTGCTTGAAGATTGTTTGCACATAGGATTGCGAAGGCTATACAGAAAATCCGTCCAGATGCGATGTTTCCAAAAGTTTTCATTAAGATTTTTATATCAGTCCATAATGATTGATGCTCCAGATAGTATAAATCCATTTCCAGGCGTACCAGCATTTTGTCGATGGTATCCGTATAGCCGTTTTTCAGCGTGGCATAGGAAGTGACACCTGGACGTAAGGCATAAAGTTTTTCATAGCGAGAATCACGTTCCATGATTTGGTCGATGTAGTATTTGCGTTCCGGACGAGGTCCGACAAAGGACATGTCGCCACAAAGGACGTTCCATAACTGAGGCAGTTCATCCAGATGGTGACTGCGAAGGATGCGTCCGATTCTTGTCTGTCGTGGGTCGTTGTCCAGTTGCAGCAGTTCCTCGCCCTCTTTCTCTGCATCAACCGTCATGCTTCGGAATTTGTAGATATAGAAGGGCCGACCTCCCTTGCCGATACGTTCTTGCTTGTAGATAGCGGGTCCCCCTCCTATCTTGATAATGAGATAACAAATGAGTATCAAGGGTGAAAACAAGATGAGGCACATACACGAGAGGACCACATCGAAAGCCCGTTTCAAATAATTGCTGTCTATCCATTGGTTGATGCATACGTTGATCAGACAGTAAATGGCAGTGTCAATAGCCACTATCCACAATGTGTTCAGAGTAGGGAAGAGTAGCCAGTTCAGCAAGATGACGGCAATAGCCATCACCAGAATGGCAGCTAACGCCTGATGCTGTGACAACCCCGCTCTCAAGAGCTTGTGGTGGATGTGGTTCTTGTCTGCAAGAAACAGAGGGCTACAATGGCGCAGTCGATGTAAGGTGACCCTTACGACGTCAGCTGTAGGCACAAACAACAGCGAGATGGGCACCAATAGGGCATCAGACCGTTCTGGCCATACAGCGATGTTGTTCATCATACATTTTATCGAGAGAAATCCTAATGTGAATCCTAAAGACAATGAGCCGGAATCGCCCATGAAAATCTTTGTGTTTCGCTCAGTCCGCCCAAAAATGTTAAAGTATAGGAAAGTGACCAATGCTCCCATCATACCAGCTACTAAAATGTTGTAGGTATGTACGAATACATCGTTGTGTACGAAGTATGCAAGGAAACCACCTAAAGCCAACAGCGACAGACTGCCTGCCAGTCCGTCGATGCCGTCTATGAGATTGATGGCATTGTCAATAAAAACAATGATGAAAATGGTCAGCAGAATGCCTACAGCATAAGGAAGTTCATAGATACCAAAAAGTCCATAGAGGTTGTTGATGTACAGTCCGGAAATCGGCAGCAAGCAGGCTGTTATTATCTGGGCGATGAATTTACTGCTGGCATTCAGTCCTATCAAGTCGTCAATAATGCCTATCAAATAGATGATGGCCAGTCCTGTAATGAAGCTCATGCTCCACGTCTTTATGGGGATGTCACCTTGCCTGTTGAATGAGAAGAAAACCAGTACGATGACGAATGCCATCATCATGCTTGGAAAAAAAGAGAGACCACCTAACCGAGGAACGGCATTCTTATGCACTTTCCGCTCGTTGGGTATGTCGTAGAGCTTCTTCCGCTTGCAGAAATCCAAGATGAGGGGCGTGAAGATTAGCCCACAAATCATACTTAATAAAAATGCAATAAGTAGATATATCGTCATATGCAATTATCAGTTATATTATATAACTGCCATTATTACGTTTTATTGTGTCTATTCACATTGTTTTTTCAAGTTTATCGACTTGGTGACAGATACGGGGTGTCAGTCAGTCCGCCATAGCTGTCTGCTGCTTTCTCTAAGGCTTCTTCTGTCATGTACTTTTGGTATAGCGTACAACGTGTAACAATGGCCTGTGGCGAACAGCGTTCCCCTTTTACCAACACCAGTGCCCAGCCTTTTGTCTCATCGGAGAATTCCTTACACTTCAATACATAATGTCCGTCCACCACCGTCATCTCTTCCCAAGATACTTCGCGTTTGCTGAACTGCACGTGAAGATCTCTGTATTCACCAGTCTGAACGGCGGTATAAAGCCATAACTTCGTCCAAGGTTCCCAGTCATGAGGCTTGAGATTAGTAATCAGGGCTGGCATTCCGTCCACCACGCCCAACTCCTCTTTAATCTTCGGAAGGTTACCGTCACTTACGGGTATGCCTGGCATCAGAAACGATGTGTTCTCCATCAGTATCTTTTCTACATACAACACCGGCAACCGATTGGCCAGCGACAGGAAGTTGTTATAAGCCGTTGTTCCTTTGGTAAACATCGGCTCACAATACTTCATCATCCTCCATAGCGCCACGGAATGACGCATTTTCTGCCGTTGAATAAACTGAGGCAGCGTATTGCTGCGCTTCTCCATGGAGTTGGCAGACCGAATAATCATCCTGCCTTGCTTCATGTAGGTCGTAATGCCGTCCTTTCGCATACTGCCAACAACCATCAGTCCTTTTCCTGTTCCTTTCCTTTTCATACCTCAATATGATCTAATTGTTCGCTAATTCTACTATAATTACTGTCCAACCGAACTCCATTTCATCTCTACCTTTGCCCCGTCCTTCCTTCGCTCTTCCTCCAACTGTTGTCCGATTGTTGTTCGATTGTTGTTCGATTGTTGTCCGATTTATGAACGCACAACAAACGTATATCAAACGTAGTTCAATCGCACAAGAAAAGAGGCTGAAACTTGAATGTTTTGGAGGTAAGTTAGACCTAAATTGGAGTACGATTTGGCAAAGGTATGACTTTTTCTTGAGATATGCAAGTGTTTTGTTGGGCTATTGCTGTTTTCTAATGTTATTTTAGCATAAAGATAGGTGTAGTGACTTGTCATGATGTAATATAATCATGGATTATACACAATATCTAAAAAGATATTGCGTTATAAAAATAATGAAAAAGATGAAAGTATCAATAGTAACTGTTGCATACAATAGCTCTTCTACATTGGAAGAGACAATAAAGTCAGTGCTAGCGCAATCCTATGCAGATATAGAATATATCATTGTCGATGGTGCCTCTCATGATAATTCATTGGATATCATACATCAATATGAACCACAGTTTAGTGGCCGTCTGAAGTGGATTTCCGAAAAGGACGGAGGTATCTATGACGCCATGAATAAAGGAATACGGATGGCTACGGGCGACATCGTAGGCATTTTGAACTCTGATGACTATTTTACGGGCGATGATGTGATAGAACGAATGGTAGTTAATTTTGACGACCCAAACATTGATGCAGTATATGGGGACATACATTTTATACACGACGGCGAGCCAGACAAAATCGTGCGCTATTACAGCTCAAAGCCCTTTCGTCCGATGTGGCTCCGTTTCGGTTTCATGCCAGCCCATCCTTCGTTTTATTGCCGAAGGGAAGTGTACGAAAAAGCGGGTCTCTATAAGATAGATTATAAGATAGGTTCTGATTATGAGATGATGGTCCGTTTGTTTATGGTTTATAAAATTAAGGCGAAATATTTGCCTATTGATTTTGTAACTATGCGAACTGGTGGTGCCAGTACATGCAATATAAAGAGCCGATTGCAGCTCATCAAGGACGATGTACGTGGTTGTCGTGAGAATGGTATCTACACCAATCCGCTGATGATTAGTGTGAAGTTCCTTTACAAGATTTTTGAGTTTAAACTCTAGACTGTCCTTGTCACGGTCTATTCAGTCTCGTATGCTTTCCTTGCTAGTTTTCGTAGGGTGGCTGCTATACGGGTCATAAAAAAGGGAAAGTTGTAAGAGAAAGGCGTTCTTATGTAGATGAAAAAATACCGAAATGTCGTTCGGAATGCCAGAAGTATGCGAAACCAGTAACTATAATGGCGGCGGGATGCGGAACCATTGCGATGGCGGACATAGTAAACTGCGTCCGGAGAAGTTATTCGGATGTCTTTGATTCTCCGTGAAATGTTGAACATAAAGAGGGAATCTTCACCCAAGGCAAAATCAGTAGGAAAACGGTCGCCGTTAATTACTTTTTGAGGTATTATTTTGCACCAAACAGGTGACAAGAGTCTCCTGGCAGTGAAGAATGAGGGCGTTTCAATACGGGCTATTTTTTTGTATTCTTTAGAAAGTAAATATTCATAAGCTTTGCCTGTGGTATCATCAATTCCATAGACATTGGATATTACCAAGCAATCTTCATGGGCCTTTGCTAATAATTCCTCAAGAAAAGTCTTACTTACGACATCGTCATCATCTATAAAAGTAATATATTTACTCAAAGCCTCGTCAATGCCCTTGTTGCGGGCATTTGACACTCCAGGTATGTCACTATAAAGAGTGCGTATGTTGATAATGTCAAAATGGGTTTGGATGTAGCTGTCTATAAGGTCAAAGTAAGGATTCTTCGGTCCGTTAAGTACAATGATAACCTCGAATTGGTCTTTATTCAGCGTTTGCAGGCATAGCGAATCAAGACAATTGAATAAATACTCCTGAGGCTTATAGGTGGGTATGATAACAGAAACGCTCATGATTTGTAAACACCTCTGAAATTTGTGATATGTAAGTATAAATAGGGAACATAAACTCGGATAGTACGCAATAGCCATGCCAAGGGATATCGCAATGGCAAATTGCGATATACAAATTGTAGGTAATCACTGTCGCAATGTGTGGGTGAGTTGACGTATTTTTTACGTTCTGTTAATGTCATCGTGGTAAGGTGTTCAGCCTCTTCTTTCTGTGATATGTGGTCGTAAACGCATTCGCCGCATACATTTGCTGTAGAATAAGTTGGAATACCATGTCGCTTAGCCATCATGCTATAGTCGATGTCTGCACAGCCATGGGTGTAGCCTCTGTAGAAAATCCCTATCTCTTTTACTATTGAGTGGTGAACCAGTAAAATGTTGGCATGGGTAAGATCTATACGCTGTGGTACTTCGTTTGGCAAAACAAGAACCTGCCGTCCTTTGGTCTTGTTGACGAAGTTGAGTCCTCCGTAGGTGATTTGGGACTTGTTTCCAGGTTGACAGGTGATACCAGATATTATACCCTGTCTGCCTGTCTGCTTGAGAACATAGCTATTTGCTTCAAACAGTTCGTCAAAGACAGAATCCATCATATTGGTGTCATCATTCAATAGAAGATAGTAGTCCCATTCTTCGCTTTCTTCCATAGCAGTCTTCCACGCAAGACGCATGCCGCCAGCCCAAAAGAGTGATCCTGTTCCCCTAAGGATACGGATATGTCGACCAGGAAAAGATTTCATAACAGCTTCGGCGGTCCCATCGGTACATCCGTCGTCAGTCAGATAGACTGACAATTTGATTTTTCCTTTCTCCTTGTTGTTATAGTGGTTGGTTGCATCAAAGAGGTGACGTAAACATGTGAGTGTTTTCTGCTTACGATTGTGTACGGTGAGTATTGCTGCTATTTTCATGAACGTAACTTCAGTCATGCTATTTTACTTGTTATGTTATAAATTCAAAATGCTTTCATAAATAGAAATCAAATCCTTAAGATTTTTTTGAGGACAGTGTCGCAAGGCTGCTATTGTTGACATATCAGTCTGGTGATCTTTTTCCATGAATACACGACAAATCAGCCTGGCAAGCATTTCCGTTTCCTCATATCTATATAGATTCTCCTCATTACCCTTCATCATGTCTGGTATTCCTCCTACGTAGGATGCGACACATGGAACACCTAGTATCTGTGCTTCGCCTAAAGAGTTAGGGCTGTTCTCTATTGCTGAGGGCATAACGAAGACATTACATTTTAACAATTCTTCCTTCATTTGTCTCGCATCGACATTCCCAATAAACGTGATATGCTTCTTGACGTCCAAATGACGCATGAGATGCTTAAGATATCTTCCATAACCAGTGATTCTCCACCAATTGGAAATGTCGTATCCGAGCGTAGGATCTTCACCGGCAACAAAGACATGTGTGTCTGGAAAAGACTTTAATATATGTGGCAGAGCTTTTATTAATTGATGCAAACCTTTAAACGGATTCAGCGACTGACTGATAAATATGGTATAGGGTTGGCAATTCCCGTATTCCCAGTTCTCTCCGGTATAAAAGTCATCTCTTAGAGTCTCATTGCAGAAATGATATGTACAATGAGGGTTTATGGTCATAACGTGGGCATGGTCCCATGAAGTTCGCCCTATGACATGTCTTACGGACTGTATCATCTTCTTCTCGTACTCGCCGCGTTTTCTGAATGACATCTGCCCTCGTAGCATGCCGCCACGTATAATATCTCGGAAGGATATGGCGCTTAAGATTTCACAGATGCTGATACCTTCGTGGTAATATTGGCTACAAACCGAAGTCATTCCTTGGATGGATATTACGACATGTTGGCTACCGCATGCTTGAATCCACGCCCAGCCATGTGAATATTCTGTCCCGTGAATATGAATGATGTCTGGCCTTACTTCATCATTGATGGCCTTCATGTATTTGTTGTATTCTGTATTAACTGACTCGCAACCTTTCCCGTAGGGAATGGCATAAGACACAATGTCTGCTGTCTCTATTCTGGTTAGCGACTTTACTTGCTGAGATGTAGAGACCATATACAACTGTATGTTCTGTTCTTTAGTTAGTGCATTGGCCGCTCCAATAATCCAACTTCCTGTCGTTTTCCATTGTTGGATTTCTTCCTTCCGAATCTTTGCAATAGCTTCGGGAAGGAGACTGTTGGTGATCCATAATACTCTCATAGTAGCTATTTCGACTTATATGATGATTTGTAATCTGGAAAAACGTTTCTTAGTACATCTATTTGATAGTTTATGCTCCATGATGTTGTGATTTCTTTCCTTGCCCGGGCACGTATGGCAGTGCGCTCTTCTGTTGTCTTATTGCTCCATCTTACTATCTCCTGAGCAAGGCTAGGAATATCACCAGCCTGGTAGAAAGAACCAGTTTCGCCATTGATGATGGCTTCAAATTCTGGCATTTGTGTGTCAAAATCGTTGTTGGAAATAACTGGTGTACCATACGTCAGAGAGTGAATAGCAGTCAAACCGACTTCTGCAGGGCATACACAAACTGCGGCGTTGTAAAGCAACTCAGCATTTTTCTCCTCTTCAAAACAGGGACCATAGAACCATACATGGTCAGCAATTCCCTTGTCCAGAACTAACTGCTCAATATCGTTTTCCTGAGTGGCTTTTCCGACAATGACAAGATTAAGAGGATTGTTGTCATGATAAAGGTAGGCGATGGCTTTTACTAGCAAATCTATTTTCTTGCGTTTTTGTATGCGTCCAATATAAATTACAGTTGGAAGGTCGTTATGGAAATGGTCTCTATAGATGCTGGAGGGTTGCAGTTTGTCATAGATATCTGTTTGAAATGGACTGTCGAGTGAATTGTGGATGACGAAAAGTTTGTTGGCACTGATCCCTATAGCTTCCATGTTTGGAATCCTGTAACTGTTGTACATGAGTATTCCATCCATGACCTTAAAAAAAAGCTTGTTTATAAGCCGTTCTTTAGTTTTACCTAAGGCTTTTTGGGATGTACCATGCGTCCAGCAATATATGCGCTTCCCTGTTAGCTTTGCATAGAAGATAATAACCCAGTAAGAGAGATATTCGTATTGGCCAGTAATCAGATATGCAGAGTATCCCTTCAAGAGTGAATGCACCCCCTTATGCCATTTGTATTCTCTAAATAGCCTGACGGTATGCAATGTCTTCTGAAATCCTTTCAGCTTTTGTGGGTCAAACTGCTTTAAGGGTTCGAAAACAGAGTCGCCGAAGTAGAAATCGCACTCAAGCTGTCTTGACATCTCGCTGTAAATCGGAAACCGGTATAGTGGGTTGTAATTGAAGAAACAACATAATTTTTCCATTTCTTTCTTATTTATTGTCGTTGAAGTAGTGTTAGCCATCTCCTTTGCCATTTTTCCAGTGAGAAGGCTTTGCTGACGGTCATATATGCATTAGCTTGTAGTACTGTTCTTGTGGCAATATCTTCTATCAGGTTCCGAAGTGCTTGATAGAGATCTTCTTTTTCAGGATTGACCAAAAGTCCATTATATCCGTCTAGTACGATATTAGTCATTCCTCCCACATTGGTACATACTACAGCGCATCCTGATGCCATTGCCTCCAAGAGAGACAAAGATGTACCTTCAGATCCTAAGGTAGGCACAACGGCAATATTCTTGTCTTCGTGGATTCTTAGACTGTCTTTGCTTTCGTATGTAGTGAATTCCACATTGCAGAATTTATCCAGTTTCTGATGCATATAGTCTTCATCTGGTCCGGTGCCGGCTATCGTAACACAGACATTCTTATACTCCGTTAATATCCTTTCTGCTACATCTGCAAAAAGACGGGTTCCACGATAGGCGAAGAGTCGTCTTGCAAATATTATTTTGATGTCTTTATTGTTTTTTTGCGGCTGAAATGCTGGAATGGCAGAAAAATTAGGTATGACAATGTGTCGTGTTTTTGAATAGGGAGATGTTGCCCTGTGCCAATTGACAAAGTTGTAGTCAACGCATACTAATTGGTCAACCTTATTCACTCGCTGAATGGTCTTCCATGCATCTTTGCATTTTCCTAAGTAGTGCTTTAAATATCTCAATTTTGAGCAGTTGTCAAACGGGATGTCCCAAGAAATTCCGTGTTGTATGGCAATGGAGCGGCACGGTGATTTTTTATGGATTAGGAAGTCTGTTCCGTATATTAACAAGTCGGTTGTTGGGTTGATGTGCTGAAATGCAAATGCTGATAACACAGCAGCAGTTTGCTTCCTTTCATCTGTTTTTAGTCCATATATGTCATAGTCAGCAAATTCCTGGTGGAAGTCCAAATCGGAAACTTGATAGATGGTAATGCTGTATCCGCTCTTTTTCAATAAAGGGATGAGATTGGTAATGTAAGTTTGTACACCACCTATGGAAATGCCCACTCCGTTAGGCTTAAGGTAATTGTATATGATATGTGCATGCATACTTTAGTATCTTACGTTAAACTTTCAATAAGTGCTTCTACTATCCGTTTACAGGCTTTCCCGTCTCCATAGGGATTGACAGCTTTTGCCATTTTCTGGTAGGCTTCCCGGTTCTCAAGCAGCGTGCTGACTTCTTTAATAATGAGGTTATAATCAGTTCCCACAAGGTGTACCGTTCCTGCCTCTACTGCTTCAGGGCGTTCTGTGGTGTCACGCATCACGAGAACTGGCTTACCCAAGCCAGGGGCTTCCTCTTGTATGCCCCCACTATCAGTAAGTACAATATGTGCTCTCTCCATCAGATATACAAACTCTAGATATTGAAGGGGTTCGATGAAGAATATATTCCCCAAACAGCTTAAATCTTCACCAAATACCTCATGTATGGGCTTGCGGACGTTAGGATTAAGATGCATGGGATAAACGAAATCAACATCAGGATACTTTCGTGTAAGGTCTTTGATGGCTGTTATCATATTGATAAAACCTTCTCCGAAGTTTTCGCGCCGATGTCCTGTTATGAGAATCAGCTTCCGACCATTGTCCAAGCGCATGACATCATAGCTGGCCTTTAATAGGGCGGCTTCCTGTTCTTTGGCCAAAACCTTATCTTGGGAAAGCCTGTCTGTCACCATGTGGAGTGCATCTATAACCGTGTTGCCTGTCACGATAATTTTACCTTGAACGCATTCTTCCTGCAAGTTCTTTTTGGAGAGTGTGGTGGGGGTAAAATGGTAGGTTGCTAAACGCCCTGTAATTTGGCGGTTCATCTCTTCTGGCCATGGTGAGTATATGTTTCTGGTGCGAAGCCCTGCCTCAACATGTCCTACAGGAATCTGCTGGTAGAAGGCTGCTAAGGCTGAGGCTGTTGATGTGGTTGTGTCTCCATGCACCAGTACAAGGTCTGGCTTGGCTTTCTGTAGAATTTCGCGCATGCCTGTCAAGACGCGGGATGTGATGTCATACAGGTCTTGTCCCTGTTTCATAATGTTTAGGTCATAGTCAGGTGTGATATCGAAGACTCTAAGAACTTGATCAAGTAGTTCCCTGTGCTGTCCTGTAACACACACTAGGCTCTCAAAAGCCTTGGGATGCTTCTGAAGTTCTTTCACCAATGGAGCCATCTTGATGGCTTCAGGACGAGTGCCGAAGATTAGCATTACACGTTTCATTTGACTTGCTTAATGATGATTTGAATGTAGTCTTTCTTTGATGAGGGGCTTTACATACTTATAACCGTTTGTGTTAAAAACTATATTCAGTATGATGTATATAATAAAACCACTGCTGATTTGCAATGTGAGAAGAATTCCTGGGTGCATCTTGATAAAGGAAAAAGTATAGATGATTGCTCCCATGAGGAATGAAATGAGTATGTATGGGAGAATGTCCATGGTCTGTTCTTTAGGACCGTAATCAAGGATTTTTTTGCATGGATATGAATTGATGGCTATGCTTATGAAATTATATAACACAATACCCCAAGCAACGGCGTAGGCATTAATGAGGAAACTGACAATGAGAATAATTGTTTCTATGAATTTCTTAAGGAGTTCTATCTTAAGCGTGATATTGCTATATCCCAAAGCTTTGATGGCACTCATATTAGCACTTTGGATAGGAATCAACATATAAGCCACACAAAAAATCTGCAAGAATGGTACTGCAGGCAGCCATTTTTCTGTAAGCAAAAGAATGACAAGTGGTTTGGCCGAAACAGCTAGGCATACGAGTACGGGCAGAATGATGGCGTTGACTAGTTTTATGGAGTGTGTCATCAGTTGTCTTACGTGCATCTTGTCATCTTGGATATCGGAAAAAGCAGGCAATAAGATGGTCTGAAGAGATACGCTGAAATTGGTGATGGCAAGACTGGGAATTTGTTTTCCTCTGTCAAAAAAAGCTAAAGTTGAAGGATGGTATATTTTGCCGATAATCAGACTTCTTGCATTCTCATATATTGCAATGATTAGATTGGTGAGAAAAATCTTCCATCCATAGTCGAAGAGCCCTTTGAATCGTTCCATGGAGAATCTCAAGATAGGACGCCACTTGACAGTGAACCACATAACCACCGTGAGTATAAATTGGTTTGCAATTTGCTGAAAGACCAAAGCCCACACGCCCCAGCCTCCATATGCCATGATTGTTCCCACGCAGCCAGAGGTCATGATAGCTGCTAAATTGCAATAAAACAATTTGTTGAAAAGCATGTTTTTTGCGATGAATGCGCGCTGGATGGCATTAATAGTGTTGAAAAACAGATTAATACTCAGAACTCGTAATACGGGTGTTAATATCGTGTTGTCATAGAAAGAGGCGATGTGGGGGGCAGCAAAAAAAAGTATTATGTATAGAGCAAAAGACAGTGCGAGACTGAAATACAGGATAGTCGAAAAATCAAGGTTGTCGGCTTCTTTCTTTTGTATCAATGCCGTGTTAAGCCCTCCGTCTATAATGACATTAGCCAATTCAATAAAAACGGTAATGATGGCTACTATTCCGAACTCGCTTGGAAGAAGAAGGCGTGCAAGAATTATAGTTACCATTAAAGAAACTGCTTGTGATGAAAATCTTTCAAGCAATTTCCAAATAAAAGAACTGACTATCTTGTTACCTGTTATCATAGAGTATAGAACGTTTATCTAAAAATACTTTCACGCATGCTCCAATTAACAGAAAAAAATAGGGTTCTTGAATAAAGGTGCCACTTAATAGGAGTTTTATGATGGTGATCGAAAACAGGAATAGCAAGAACACTTGCTCACTCGTATTTCGGGAAAGCCAAAATGCCCATCCGATAAGAAGGAAAAGTAATATTAAAAGTGCGGTTCCGACGAGATAGCCGTATGTACAGAAAAAATCAAGATGCAAGACATGTGGATACACGATGTCATAATTGCGACAGCCGAAAGCCCCGAGGCCAAAGAAATGGTTTCCGCTGTCCAGAACCTCATAAAGCCTGTCACGTAAAACGCTCCGATAAGAATCATTTCCAAGCTCTCCGGTAATAAACTTCTCAAGGATACGTGTGCTAAGTTGTAGTCCAGTAAATACTTTGGCCAGAGCTATGGCAATGCTTTGCAAATTCACAATCACAATACTTGCCATAGCAAGGATGAAAAATTTGACATACACAGCTCCTTTGAAATTCATATAGAAGAAGAAATATATAATGGTGAAAAATCCCAAGCATACCAAGGGACCTCGTGTTCCACATGAAAGGAGGAATAATATGCCAAGAAACGTGGTAACAATTTTCCAGATTCGGAACTTTTTCAAGGTCGCCCATAGAAGAAATGCAACGTGCGGAAGTATCTGATATGCTGCAAACATATTGTCCTGACCGGCAACTTCTTCCATGTTCTTGTTGTTTTGGGCGTAAACTAAGAAGTAGAACAGGTCAAGCAGAATACAAGCTGCAGACAGGAGAAGGAATGCATCAAATGACTTTTCTATTTCGATTATCCGTCCGAGGAAATAAAAAGGGAAAATACAGAATATACATGTCAGTATGTTTTCATTTAAATACTCAGTGTTCTCAGGGAAAAAAACATAACCTGACAACAGAAACAAGACATTGGCTAAATAAAAGAGGTAGTCTCCCAAGCAGAATTTGTTAAACAATGACGGAATTGCCAGAATAACCGGAAAGGCAAAATAAAGTATTATGGCAATCTCTACGTTGTCTTTAATAACGGGCAAGCGCAAAAAAATACCTCTCAAATAGGTAATAGCCATATATGCCCATACCACGTATATCATGGGGGTGAGCAGAATATCTTTTTTGAAAGAAATACTTATTTTGTCAGAAAAGGCAATTTCCACAAGCTAATCTTTATGATAGTTCATTGGTAGTGTTTTAATTATATCGTGACGTAAAACGATAGCTGCCGTTACTACTGATGAAAGAATAAGCATAAAGAGTACAAAGAATACTCTTTTGGGACCAGCAGGTTTTTGGGGCACAGCTGCTCCTTTCAGCGTAGTAAAAGCCGGGGTACGCTCTTGAACCTTTGCTTTGGCTGCTTCCAACTGATTGTTGACGGTTGTGTAGGCATTAAATTTCAGTTGCATGTCATTCTCAATATCTTGCAATTTCAATTCGACGCTCTTCAATGATACGTTTGTCGTGGCATCGGCCATACTGGCATACACCCTGCGAACCTTCTCGTAGTCTTCTTTGGCCTTGGTAGCCAGATGCCTGTAATAATCAAAGTCTATGCGTGCCTTGTTGGTACGATATTCTGTTATGAAATCTTGTAAGTGGGCCATAACGGAGTCGGCCAGTGTTTTACAGATAAGAGGGTCTTGTGCTTTGGTCTTGATGCTGACTATACCAGTCTTTTCATTGAAATTGAACATGATGTTACCCCTGATAGACTCCGCAATATCGTAGTCTGGTTCTGACAGATTGTAAGGATCAAATTTGCCTTCTTTGCTACCTTGGTCTTTCTTTTTAAAGGTAAATAGGATTTTAATCCAAGTTATGGGATAGCTCCATATACTCTTCTTCTGGTGTTTCCTTAAATAATCGTAGTAAGTCGTGTTGATCTGGCCGTCCTGGCTGACAACTCGGATGTTAAACAAACCTGTGACAAAACCGTCGTCTTCCATCAGGTCAGGATATAAAGTCGGATAGATGGCATCGGCAGTTTCCATATTACTCAGGTCAAATCCGAAGGCAGAAGCAATAGATCCGATGCTTCCTGTCGAAGAACCTCCCATTTCTGGAGCCAGCTTTGCATCAGAGGTGTAATAACGGGGAATACCGAGTATATATATGCACGATAGTACGAAAACGATTGACAATACTTTATAGAACAAAATCTTATTGTCTCGTATCTGCTTAAAGATGATACGTATGTCAATAACCTCAGGTCTGTTTTTCTTCATCTCTTCCATACTTTCTTACTTCTTCGTCAAGTTAGCAATAGTGGCAATCATCGTACCTAATGAGGCGGTGCTGGTTCCTATACTCAGCCACTCCTGCAGGCCCAGGCCACGGCGTTGTTTCTTGGTGGGTACAACGATTTGGCAACCAGGGCGTGGTTTGTGTTTGCGGTCGGCACGGGCCACCATGCCGTTCATGTAGATGATGATGGTCTGACTCTTTTTGGCACTAGAGGTGGTGCCACCAGCCTGTTCTATATAATACTTGGCATCTTTCCCTTCCTTGAAATAGACGGTGTTGGGATAGAGCACTTCACCATTGATCTTGACAGTGCCATCGTAGCGGGGGACAACGATGCGGTCGCCTTCACGCAGGATGGGGTCGTCCTCAGAACCAGGATTCTTTAAGGCTTTGTCGAGTTCAATACCTACGGGGTAGTTGGCATTAGTCATGAGCTTCTTGACATCAATGGAGTCACGTCCAGAGTTACGCTGAGCGGTGCGAAGCACTACTTCCATCTGTTCGCGTTCTTCGGGAGTCATCAGTCGGAGAAGTTTGGTGCCCTCGGGGTAAGCTCGTTTGGTCAGTCCACCAGCCTGTTTGAGGACATCACTCAATCGCTGACCTTTATTGGATAGGGTATAAGTACCTTCAAACTGTACTTCACCTTCAATGGTAACGTTCTGCTGTTCGGTATAGTTAGGACTGCGGCGTACATAGACTTCGTCAAATGGCATCAGTCTGAAGTCAGGCTGATCGGCAATGTTGAAGTCGGGGGTCAACTTGAAGCTGAAGGTCTGTGCTATCTGGTCGCCGGCCTCTGTGGCATTAGGATTGCTGACGCGGCGCGACACGTCAACTTTTACCAATGAAGCGGCATCGGTAGGACCTCCTGCCTGTAAGATGAGGTCTTCTACACTCTCGTTGGCTGCATATTTGTAGGTACCAGGATAGAGTACTTCGCCATTGATGGTTACCGTTTGCTTCTCTACTTTCTCCTCACGACTGGCAATGTAGAGCACATCTTCGTTGCGCAAGGGGACATCGGGTGTAGTGCCTTCCAGAATGCCACGAACATCCACGCTCAATACTTCCAGCGTGCGGTCTGCTCTCATACGGTGCATGACGGCATGTTGCGAGATGGCACCCTCTGTCAGGCCTGCTGCAGCCTCTACCAATGCCTTGACAGTGCTGATGTTTTCGCCTACATGGTACATGCCAGGACGGAATACGGCACCTTTGATTTCAACCATGTTCTGATAGCGGTTGAGCGTCGAGTCAACACTGACGGAGTCTTCGTCCATCAGCTTGAATTGACTCATGTCAAATTCGCCAACGCTGAACACGGAATACTGATTGCCCGCTTTGCGGTTGATGCGGATAGCCTTTGTATAAGCGTCGCCTGTAAAACCACCTGCATAGCGGAGTAGGGTAGCGGCGCTTTCCGTCTTCTTCATCTCGTAGAACATAGGACGCTTCACCTTACCCGTAATGTTTACCAGGGCTTCGTATGGACCGACCGTTATAACATCGTTGTCTTGCAGACGTACATCGCCCGTCAGCTTTCCGTTGAGCAGGAAGTCGTAAACATCAACGCTGGTTACTTGTCTGCCGCGACGGAACACCTTGACATTTCGCAAGGTACCAATCTCGTTAGGACCTCCTGCCATGTAGAGAGCGTTATAAACAGTGGCAAAAGCCGACATAGTATAGGTTCCAGGTACTTTCACCTCACCCATGATGTTAACCGTAATGGTTCTGGTCTGGCCTAGGGTCAGGTCAATTTGAGATCCCTGAAACCTCGGACCTAATACTTTCTTCAGGCGTGCTTTGGCCTGACTGACAGAGAGACCACCCAATTGGATGACACCGATGTCTTCGATGGTAATGGTTCCGTCGGGTGATATGATTTCTGTAACACTCTCCTGCGAAGCACCCCAAATATCTACATTGACGGCATCACCAGGTCCCAGACGGTAATTCTGTGGAGTAGCCAGATTCATGCTGCTTTCGAAAGTGAGGTTCTTGTTGTTGAACACGTCGTGACCGAATATCTTGCGCTTACCCTCTTTCTCTTCCATGAAGTATTTCAGCGAGTCGGGCATCATGAAGTCCATGGCCTCGTCCATTTCTACGAAGTCCTTGTCGTCTTCATTGTAAGTATGCTTCTGCTTCTTGTAAGACTCCATCTTGCTGTCCTTGATGCGGAACTGCGAAGCTTTCTGCTTGTCTTTCTTTGCCTGTTCTTCACGCAATTCTCCGTTGGCCTCGCGCATTCTAGACTTCACCGTTTTGGAGCCAGCGGTAATATCTTCTGCGCCAAGCGAACCGTTCTTAATCTGTTTCTGGTACTTCTTCTGGATACGGCGTATCTGTTCGATGGTCACACCGCGCTGCATCAGTTGGGTAACAATCTGCTGGCGTGAAACTCCCTTGGCGTTCTGCTCTATGACATAGTCCATCACTTGGTTATCGGTCATGCCGGACTGGGCCCATGTTGAGGCTGTTGCCAACAGCAGACCGATTATAATCGTACTTATTCGTTTCATATTCGTGCGCATTAATAATATAAAAACACGTTATCGTGCTAAATATTGTGCAAAATTAACTAATTTTTCCGAGAAAACGATGGTTGTATCGAAAATATGTTGTATTTTTGCAGTCCAATTACGATATTTATCTTGGGGGTGACTGGATTTGACAGCGAGCCGAGATGGTACGTAAGCATGCGGAGTGACGGCTGTGGACTCCATAATCACGTCGGTCGGAAAATTAATTGGCGAAACAAAGTACGCTCTCGCTGCCTAAACGAAGTACAGTAGTTTACTGGCCTAATTCTCTTACAAGGTAGGAGAACGAGACATCGCTCCAAGGATGTAGTCCCGAATCTGAGGGTCAAGCGGTGCAGGTAAATCGGGAATAGTCAGGTTAGGCCTCGATAGTCTGATGAAATTTAGAGGATAAGGTCGTGATTGGTGGCTTGGGTCTTGTCACGGCACGAAAATGAAGGCCAAGATAAGCATGTAGAAAGCGTATGGTTTCCTCGTGTGGACGAGGGTTCGATTCCCTCCACTTCCACTATCGTTACAGTGAAGAGAACTCTCACCCTCGTGAGGGTTCTTTTAGTCGCTCCGCTTTGTAAAAGCGACTTAGGTCGATTACGATTCCCTCCACTTCCACTATCGTTACAGTGTAGAGAACTCTCACCCTCGTGAGGGTTATTTATATTTCTCAAGACCTTTTTTCAGGAATTTGATGTATTCCGCAATGTCCTCATCGTAGGCACGGCTATTAGTTAGTGGTTTCCCGTTGTTGTCGAGCACGACATAAAACGGTTGGGCATTGGCTCCGAATTTGGAACTCTGTAGCCAGCTCCATTTTGCCCCTACGGTACGCAGCGTCTTGGTATTGCCGTGGGCGTCAGTCACTTCTATGGGTTCCTTGAGTGGTGTCTTGTCATCCACATAGAGTGAGATAAGCACAAAGTCGTCCGTCAACATATCAGCCACCTCTGGGTCTGTCCATACCGCCGCCTCCATTTTACGGCAGTTGACACATCCGAATCCTGTAAAGTCAATGAGCACGGGCTTTCCTTGTGCTTTGGCAGCAGCCATTCCTTCATCGTAGTCTGTGAATTTGGCTTCCACCACTTTTGTGTTCAGGTTGAAATCTTGTGTGTTCATAGGTGGTGCGAAAGCACTTACAGCCTTACAGGGAGCTCCCCAGAGTCCAGGAACCATGTAAATGGCGAAGGCCAGTGATAACAGTCCGCCCATGATACAGGCCACAGGCATGGGTTTGTGGTTCACGGTTAATGGTTCTTGGTTCATGGTGAGTAGGACATCACTCTGGAATTTCAGCCATCCGCAGAGGTAGGCTCCCAACAAGGCAAAGATGACAATCCATAACGACAGGAACACCTCACGGTCCAACAGATGCCAGCCATAGGCAAGGTCGGCTACGGAGAAGAATTTCAAGGCGAAAGCCAACTCAATAAATCCGAGCACGACTTTCAGGGTGTTCATCCACGATCCTGACTTAGGAGCCTGTTTCAGCCATGCAGGGAAGAGTGCAAAGAGTGTGAAGGGTAGGGCTAACGCCAATGCAAAACCGAACATTCCCAAGGCTGGTGCCAGCCAGTTCCCACTGGTTGTCGTCTCTACCAAAAGCAGACCGATGATAGGAGCTGTACAGGAGAACGAAACGAGCACAAGGGTGAAGGCCATCAGGAAGATGGAAAGCAGTCCACTAGTCGTGGAAGCCTTGGTATCCACAGCATTCGCCCAGCTATCGGGCAACTTGATTTCGAACCAACCAAAGAATGACAGGGCGAAGACCACCAACAGCACGAATAGGAAGATATTGAATATGGCATTGGTTGACATGGCGTTCAGCGTGTCGCTACCGAAGATTGCCGTCACAAGCAATCCCAAGCCCAGATATATCACGATGATGCTCAGTCCATAGATGATTGCATCCTTAATGCCTTTCCGCTTGTCCGTCATGGCACGTTTCAGGAAGAAGCTTACCGTCATGGGGATGATAGGCCAGATGCAAGGCATACAGACAGCCAGCAGACCGCCAATGAATCCCATCAGCAGGATATAGAGCAAGGAATGGTCTGCTATGTTGTCGCTACCACCCATTGTCTTCAGTTCCTCAATGACGGGTTGCCAAAGGTCATTCTCTGCCTCTGCTGCTACTGCCACGGATGAAGAATCATGTTGCGCCGTTATCGTGTCAGCATCCGTCTTTTCAGCCACCTTTTCCTCTTTAATTTCTTGGGTATTCTCAGTGCTTGCCACAGGGCTCTCTCCGCTCGTTTTCAGCGTAGCTTCAGAGGGGGGCAGACAAGCCTCGTCATTGCAGGCTCCATATTCCACGTAGCAGTCAATCGAGTAGTGTGGCTTGGTGAAACGGATTTTCTGTACGAATGTCACCGCCTTCTCAAAATAGCGCAGCTCCATGTCGAAGAGCTTGTCGAAATTCTTGATTTCGTGACCCCGTGCCTGCAACTTGCCCACCAGTTCAGCACCATCCATCTTTACCGTGTTAAACGAAGCGGAGATCGGTCCGTTGCTACCCAGATTCGTGGAATATACATGCCATCCTGGGTCAATCGTTGCCGAGAAAACGAGCTCTGCCTCGTTCCCCTTTAATTTTTTCAGTTCAGTCGTGAAGTGTACTGGATCCATCATCTGCGCCATTGCTGACAGCGCAAAGAGGAATAAGATGGTTGCTGATAACACTTTCTTCATATGTTGAGTCTCTGTCTATTTTGTTATTATTCCATTATTTTTTTTGTTCTATGATAGCTTTCAGTAAGCCTTCACAGGCATCTTCCAAAAGCTCTATGACCAATTCAAAGTCGCGCTCCACTCCATAGTAAGGGTCTGGAATCGTGGCTTGCGAGGGGTGGTGATGCAGATAGTCGGCCATCAGCCTGATTTTCCGCCTGTCCTCTTCATTACGGGCTTTGGAAGAAATGGCCCTTATGTTTTCGTGATCCATTCCAATGATGAGGTCGAAGTGGTCAAAATACGAGCTGTCCAACTGTTGGGCGCGACTGTTGAAGTTATAGCCATGCTTGTTGCCACAGCGGCGCATCCTGCTGTCAGGCAAATCACCGATATGCCAAGGGCCGATAGCTGCCGACTCAATGTGGAACTGGTCAGATAGACCTCTGTCGTCCACCAGTCGCTGCATAATACCTTCAGCGGCTGGTGAACGACAGATGTTTCCCAGGCAGACAAAGAGAAGTCGCTGCTTCATCGTACCTTTTACTTTATCACGACTTTTTTGCCGTTTACGATGTACAAGCCCTTCTTCAATTGTTCTTTGCTTACCTTACGACCCTGCAGATCATAGATGACATTGTCCTTTGTTGATGGGGTAGTGCGAACGGCTTCAATGCCGGTTGCCGTTACTACGGCTTGTTTTCCGTCCTTGGTGTAATAGCCTGCGTTGGTGAATACCATATCGGCAGTCTTGTTTTCGGCACCACTGAAAATGATGTTGTCAGGGGCTGTAGTTTTGGTAGACACCCACTTAAACACTCTATTGCCATTGTCGGCAGTACCTATTAGCTTTGCACCGACACCAGGCCAGTCTGTGCCTACATAGTCTTTACCGTCACCTTTATCCATCCATGCCCAAGTATATGTCAGCGCGCCCCATGTCAAAGGAGCCTCGAAGAAAGCACAGATTTCGCCTTCTTCAATGGTGCAGAACGAGGGTACGCCATCGTACACGCCATCCTTCGGTTTCCCGTCCTCTTTCACTTCTGGCAAAGTAATATCTGCGGGTTCAATACCTTGTACATAGTAGGCATAGTGGTAACCACTGATCACTTTTTTCCAGTTACTGTTGTTAGGAGTATAACTGTTTGCCTTCGTGCCAACCACACAAAGTAGTTTCTTGCTACCACTGCCCTCTACCTGTACGGCATAGTAGTCCTTGACACTACCCACTTCTGTTGGTATACTTATATTGCTGATGCCCACAGCCTTGCGGACTGCCACCATGTTGGCAATCTCTTGCTTGTAAGCCAGCCAGTGCGTCATGAACACACAGGGTGTTCCAGGCATAGCCAAGAGATAGGCATTGGCTGCTAACGTGTCCTTACGGAGTGGATCCTGCTGCTCCTTTGATGATCGATATTCCGTGTCGTGGTTCTCAACAAATGTTACGGCATACTGGCGATAGCTTCCACTATAATACTCCTTGCTCACCAATGGCCAGTTACCGTCATTCTTATCAGCCAATTTCCTCCAGTCTTGACTGTTGATAGCATTGCGCACGGTATAACGGAACTGGAAGTCGAAGGCGGCACTGGTCTTGCCGGTAGCGTCTATCCAGTCCTTGATGGTATTTGTGCTATGCCAGCATTCACCTACCGAGTACTTTGGTTTCGCGTCTTCATTATATATCTTGGTGTATGCTCCACTATAGCCCAACACCATGTCGTAACGGAAGCCTATATAGCCAAATTCCTCCTCCTCCAACAGCATCTTCAGATAAGCCTTGACGCTGTTCTGCACATTCGTACTCTTATGGTCCAAATCGCGCATACCACCCCAGTCTGTACCTGTGTCGTTGTTTGTCGAGAGTTGGTATCCGTTCTGTGTGGCCCAATCCTTGGTGGGATAAACCCATGTGTTTCCTTGTTTGTATTTATCATCATCAGCACAGATATCTGTCGATTTCAGCTCATAGTCCACTCCCTTGTATGTCTCTTTGGGGAAGTCCACCCAGTTCGAAACATTCTTACGGTGGTTAATCACGATGTCGGCTATCGTGCCGATACCCTTAGCTTTAAATGTGGAAATCATCGACTTCAGCTCTTCTTTTGTTCCAAACGAGCTGTTGTAATTCGCGAACCAATACAAGTCGTCGTAGCCCATAGACTGTCCTCCACAGTTAGCACTCTGGGGTACCCATACCAGGTCGAATGTTGTGGCCAGATTGTTTGCATCTCTTTCAAGTAATGGCCATTGGGAATCTGCATAACCATTCCAATAGAATCCTTGCAACATCACACCTTTGTATTCTGCGGGCCATCCCTGTGCCATCGTTGTTAGGGTGGTCAACGTAATCAATAATGAGGTAAAAAGTCGTTTCATAATCGTTAGTCGTTAGATTTACTTTGCAAAGATACAAAATTTACAAATAGGGTGAACTACAATGTTGTGGAAATTTTTTGAGAGCATGTGCAATCGGTTGCATTTTACATCTCTAGATACCCTATACCCTTAAAGCCTTTGTTTTTGGGAATACTCCGAAAGTATTTTTGAATAAGGCAGGGTTATTGTCCAATAAGGCAGGGTTATTCCAAAATAAGGCAGGGTTATTAAAAATATTTTTCAGAGCATAAGTCATATACTTATCCCGAACTGGCGTATTAAATAATAAAAATGCTACATTTAAGTCTAACAATTGCGAGCATTAATGGTAGCAATATTTTTCCTTAATATAAAACAGACGGGCACCCTAGGGTAGGTGTCCGCCTGAATATTGAAAGATCTTTATGCTTATTGCTGAACAAAGAGCATTGAGCTCGTGATGTCGTTCAGATAGACATCGTATGTGCCTGCTGGAACATAGATGTTTCCACCGCCGTTTGTACCGATGTGATCAATAGCCGTTGCTACATTCCAATCACCGTCCGATCCATAACCCCAGTTGGTTGACCAGTCGTGGTTAGCACGGTATTTCAGCATACCAGCATTCTCCTGTGTGAATACACAGTGCCAGTTGTGTGGAGCAACTTGTGTCAGCTCATAGTCGCCACCCCAACCATTGAACTCGCCAATCAAAGAGATGTACTGATACTCGGTGGGACTCTGGTTGTCCAGCTTGGTCCAAGTGTATACCATATTATCCATATCAATGGTGAAGGTATAGAATTCTGCAGAAGGAGCAGAGATGGCTTGGGCATTGCTGCCGATAATAGCACCGCTGGGTGAACTGTCACCATCAACCTGGCATCCATAAGCCTTGCCCCAGTCACCAAAGTCGTTTGCGTTCCAGAACTTCAAATCCCAAGCGCCCGTCCACTTTGTTGTATAAGAGAGCACTTTCTTAGAATGAGGAGTGAAGATGTGAGTCTTGTTCTTGTCACTCCAGCCCTGAACAGCACCTACTACATAGTAAAGAGGTGAAAGTTCGATACCTTTGATTACATAGGTAGCTTTATTCAGATCAATTGTAATCTCGATAAGGTCAGGGCCTGCAGCTACCATAAATGAACCATCATCGCCTTCTGGCATTTTGTTACGACGGACAAATGTTCCGCTTTCACCATTCTTACCATTACCGTTCGTTGTAGCATAGAGCAGTTTCCAGTCGTTATTGTTGGCAATAGCATCGCAAGCCTTGTCGTCACCAAATGCAAACCAAGTGTCGCCCTTAGCAGCTGGAATTGTTAAAGTGTAAACAGCCTTCTCTGGATCAGCCTGATTAAACTTCACAGTCTTGTTGACGGCAGAAGAGTACCAGTCGTTAGTACCACCAACCAAATAGAGGTTAACGGGTACACGTGCAACATTATAGGTCAGATTATTCATGTCAATGGTAATCTTGTATACGTTGCCTGGCTCACCATCAACAACTGGGGTCTGAACAGCTACATAGTCATTTTTTGTAATGATAAAACCATTAACAGAGTTATCACCGTTAACTGCACATCCCATCTCACCTTTATTAATAGAATCCCAGTCACCAGCTACGTAGTTGCTTCCTTCATAGAACTTGAACCAATTGGAACCTTCCGCAAGAGTAGTTACTTCTGCGCTAAATGTACCATCTCCGTTACTTGTCATCCAGATGGGCTTGTTGGGCTGCCAGCCCTCTCCTTTATCATTAGCATTCTCTTCAAAACCTCCCAAGATGAAATAGCCCTTGGGGTCGATAGAAGGAGTTGCCTTAGGGGTAAGACTACCATTGATATTGGCTTCTGTCTCAAAGGTAACAGACTCACCGCTCTTCATGTTGATGGACACAACAGTCTTAAGGGTATAAGCACGCTGAACAGATGCACGAGAATTGTTCAACTCTTCAATGAGTGAATTCAGATCCTTGGCAGAAACAGTGATGTAGTTTCCGTTAGTATTTGCAGGGATCTCATGACCATCGATAGTGATGGACTTAATGGTGTAACCAGCAATGTCATCGTTTTGAGCATTAATCTGTACGAGCTTAATCTCATCTTCCTCTACAGGCATGACAATGTTTGCGTCAGGACCAGCAGCGAAAGTAATGCCATATTTGGCAGCAGCTTCTTCTTGGCTGTATGCCTGTGGGGCAGCCCAGTCGGTGTAGTCGCCTGTGCAACTGGCGAGCACGAAGCTCGCTGTTGCAAAAAGGCTATATAATAATTTTTTCATATTTTCTGTGATTTTTTAGTTATTTTACTTCACCAGTATTCTTGTCAAAGTCAACGTAGAGTTTTTGACCAGGACTTACATTTACAGAGTATTCGGCACCAACATTGTCTGCCCAACTGCTAATGATGTTGACAGTACGCCAGTACAGTTCTCCTTGATAAAGCGTATACTCAGTACGCCACCATTCGATGCCTGGATACTTGATGTATGCACGTAACTCGCCAGATCCTGTGAATGCAGGAGATACCCACTGTCCGCTGGCATCAGCAGGAGCAGTCAGAGCCCATTCAGCTGCGGAGTCGTCCCACGTACCAGTACCATTACCAATAACGTAAGCAGCAGCAGGATAAACATGCAGTGTGTATTGGATGTTATTTCCAACAATCTCGGCATCGAAGAGCAGGCCATACCAACCAGCATTGTCAATCTGGATGTTTCCGTCGCTAGCAGCCTCATGGATACCAGCACCAGCTTGATCGTCATAATTCTTAATACGATCATATCCGCGCCAATCAAACTTCTCAAGTCCCCATTTGAATTGTCCACCAGCTGGGAAGTAGGCGATGGTGTAGAACTTGCCTGGGCTGTCATAGACAGGTGCTAATGGCTTCCAGTCGGCCCATGCAGTTTGGATGGAAGAACCTACAATCAGAATGTCTGTAGGCAGGGTAGCCTTCGGAGCCTGATAGTTAGCCAGTACGCTAGGCAACTTGATGATGTTGGAGAAACTTTCGCCATAGGAGTAACCATCAATAATGGCACGGAGGCGAATCCAAACGGGAGCGGGTAAGTTGGGATAATCTAGGTCAGGATTCTTCTCTTTGAACATGGCTACGATAGCCTGGTTCATCTCGTAGGTATCCACACCCATCTTTGCTGTAGTGAATGAAGTGGCCAGTTCTGTAAACTGAGTGAAAGCCTCTTCGTTAGACACCTGTACAAAATAACGTGTCATATAAGGCAGACCACCGTAATTAGGCTGCTCAGCTGTGATCCACAGCTTTTCGCCTGCTAACAAGTCGTATGTGTTGTTAACAGCATTGGCAGGAACGTTCAGATGGAAACCTTCCTGGGCTTTGCTGACATCCAGTGTCGGATTGCTGTCCCTGTCTGTTTCGCATGAAGTCATTAACCCCATGAAAAGTGCGGGAACTAACAGACTGAATAATATCTTTTTCATATTTGTATGCTCATTTAAAGATTAGTAACCAGGATTTTGGGTCATATTCGGATTACCTGCCAAGTCGTTGTCAGGAATCGGATAGATGTTATAATGAGAGTCAACACCAGTACCTGTAGGCGTACCACCCTTCATGGGCCATACGTAACGACTGGAAGTAAAGAGACCAAAGCGTACAAGATCACTACGACGACGGCCTTCGAAATAGAACTCACGACACCATTCGTCAGGCATGTCTTTCAGCTCAATAGCATTCAATGTGTTGGTATGAGCACGAGCTCTGATGACGTTTACATCGTCTACAGCACCAGCTTTGCCCAGACGGAGTTTAGCCTCTGCACGAGTCATGTACATTTCTGCCAGACGGAATACAGGAATATCTGTATCTGAGAATATGGTAGGACTCGGAGATGAGTTGTCTGAACGACGGTTCTGCCATTTTACAATACTAAGACCATCATAGAAGTTCTTGATGTTCTTTTCCATGGTGTACTTACGGATATTCTCTTTTGAATCACCACCTACACCACCGTAGAACATGGCGCGATCATCGTTTGCTGCTTTAATGATGTCGGCTGTTGAACCACCTAATTCTGCATCGGCAGCAATCACGTCTGCTTCATTCTCAAAATTCTTCAGGTTATGGTCTTCCATGTACTTCTTAACAGCATCCTCAGAAGGAATCTTGCAGTCAGTTACATTTGGGAAGAACTTCTCGATAAGAGATTTGCGTGCAAAGTTACAGCTCCAATAGTTATCAGTATAGCTGTAAGGCATACCTGCAACACGGCAAGAGCTGACCATATAGGTGCTTCCAGCGTGAGACTGTGTCTTGTTACCATCTTGACGAATGGCAAAGATAATCTCTTTCATAGCCTGAGGATTGGTGTCATTATCACCCATGAATACCTGCTCATAACCAGTGAAACCGTTCTTAGATGCTACAGAAAGAGCATAAGGACCGGCAATCACCTTATCGCAATAGTCGATGGCTTTCTGATAGTCCTTAACCTGACCATCTGTATAAACCTCTGAGTTCAGAGCTAGACGAGCGTGCAACGCATAAGCTGCACCCTGGTCAGCACGACCGAAGTTCTGGGTGTTGTTGAAAGAACCGATGCTAGCTAATAGTGGCTCAATCTCTGTCAACTCTTGGTCAATCCAGTCGTAGAGTTCTTTTCCACCCTTTTCAATAGGAAGCTCGCTCATAGAGAAGTCCGTTTTAAATGGAGCTTTGTGGAAAAGGTCCAAGAAATACCAATAATGGAGGGCTCTCAAGAAACGTACCTCAGCCAAATAATGAGGGTATTCTCCGTCACTACGGCCACCTTGCTGAGACAGATAAGAGTTATAAAGGGTAATGTCATAAGCCAAACGCTGATATGCCCAATATGCACGTGAACTGCTTGAGGTCCACTGGATGTTGGTCAATGGCTTGATGTCCTCATTGTCCTGCCATGCCCAAGCACAAATATCCGTGCAAAGCTCTTCCAGATTGAAAGTTGTACGAATGAAACCGATTTCACCCTCATCACCACTGATATCACTGTTACCAGCGCCACCAATTTGACCTGTCAGTCCGAGTGTAGCATACTGCTTGGCCAAGAGCTCCATATCATCAAACGATGGTGATGTCTTTGGATCTATGGATTGTATATTCAGCTCGTCGGCACAGGAAGCAGTTCCCATAGCAATTAATCCGACTATAGCTGTTTTTAGAAAAATATTCTTCATAATTGTGACGATTTTAGAAATTCATGTTAATACCAAGTTGGAAACTAATGGGGCGTGGATAGGGGTTGCTATCGTATCCGCTGGCAACCTCTGGGTCTAGACCGTCATACTTAGAGATGATAAATGGATTCTGTACGGTGGCATAAATACGTCCTTTCAGGTATTTGTCCCATGTGTCGAAAGAATATCCCAGCGTGATGTTGCTGCACTTCAAATAGGAAGCGTTGCGAACGAAATAGTCACTAAACTTATAAAGGTCGGCAGTGACACTGGTACCGGTGAAGCCCAGTGCTACGGCCTCGGCAGTAGTGTTGTGGAAGTTTGCATTAGAATACAGATTTGTTCCAACTGGTGCACGGCTTGCCAGGAAGTCATAATATACATAGTTACCTAATGAAGCATGGAACGATGCACTCAGATCCCATTTCTTCCAGAGGAACTTAGTGGTGGCACCCATAATCACATCAGCTGCGGGGCTCTTGTAGTAATAACGGTCGGCATCTGTAATCTGACCATCGGCATTACGGTCTACATACAGGCCTTCGATAGGCTTGCCTGCCTCGTCGTAAACCTGCTGGAATACATAGAATGAGTTAACGGGCTCGCCAACTTTGTTGCGCTGCAGATAACCACTCATACCCAGACGTGCGCCAGTCCATACCCAATCTTGGGCACCAGCGTCTAGTTCAGTAATCTTATTGTGGTTCCAACCAACATTATAAGTCAGCTGCCAAGTGAAATCGTTGGTAACGATAGGCTTAATGTCGAAGGCCATCTCAAGACCATAGTTCTCCAAAGAACCAACGTTCTTCATCAGCATGTCACCGAAGTTCATCATGGCAGGAATGTTTACAGTAGCCAAGAGGTCGGTGGTCTTACGATAGTAACCATCGATGTTGATACCGAAGCGTCCGTTCAATACCATGAAGTCAATACCTGCATTATAAGTAGTCGTCTTCTCCCATGTCAGGTCGGGATTGTAACGGTTTGGACGGGTTGTATAATAATAGGTGTCGCCAAATGGATACTGTGCATAGGCGTTACTGCGCACATATAATGGTGAATAGTAGAAATCATCGATACCATTCTGCTGACCTGTCTTACCCCAACCGAGGCGGAGTTTGAATTCATCCAGCCAAGTGGCGTTTTTGAAGAAGGGTTCTTCATTGATTTTCCATGCCAGTGCGACAGCGGGGAAATAACCCCATTTGTTTCCTTCAGCAAAACGAGAAGAACCATCGGCACGGAACGTTGCAGTCAGCATGTATCGGTCAAGCAATGAATAGTTCAAACGGCCAAAGTAGCTGACCAAAGAGTTGTGGGTGCGCCATTCTGTGTCCTGACGGGTTGAAGGAGAGTGCTCTTCAGCTTTATAATAATCCCATCCAGCTCCCTCTGAGAAACCTGAACGATGGTAGTGACTCTGTTCTGCACCAGCCATGATGTCGATATTGTGAATACCGATTTCCTTCATATACTGCAGGTAGGCACTACCTACGATGTTGTACTTCCAATAGAAATCCTCACCATTCCAACCATAATAGTTGTTGTTGTATGAATAGGGCGAGTAATTTGTTCTCTGGTGAGAGTCTGTATACTGAGCACCAAGGCTAGCATGTACGTGCAAATCTTCGAATCCGTGAATCTTGTAGTCGGCCTCAAAGTTTCCAGAGAAGTCGTGCGAATTAGCCTTTATCATCTCTGTCTGAAGCAGAGCGACAGGGTTCTGGGTTGCATTAGGGTTAACGTTCTTGGTCCAGCTAGGATCTGAGAAAGAAGAAGCGTTTACCTGATACTGCCAATAACCGCCAGTGAATTGGAAGTTGGGATCGTCGCTGTGAATAGGACGAGTTGGATCCATAGACAACGCTGCACCAATAGCACCACCATCGCTAACATAGCGGTTGTGTTCAAACATATACTTAGCTGTGACATTTAACTGAAGGTGCTTGTCAAAGAAAGAAGGAGCAAGGTTGACAGATGCATTAAAACGACGCAAGTAGTTGTTCATAACAATACCGTCGCTGTGGTTATAGCCGGCACTGATGCGATAAGGCATGTTCTTCAGACCTCCACTGATAGACAAACTATGAGTTGTTGATACAGTAGTACGGAAAATCTGGTCTTGCCAGTCTGTGTTGTCTGTTCCCAACAGAGAGGCATCCAATCCTTCTGTATTTGCTACCACGTCGCGATATTGGTTACCATCCAATACGTCATATTTCTTGGCAATAGTAGAAATTGTGATGTCTCCATTGTAGTTTACACTAGGTTTCTGATTAGCTCTTCCCTTCTTGGTTGTGATGATGATAACACCATTAGAGGCACGGCTACCATAAATAGCGGTAGCAGAAGCGTCTTTCAGTACGGTGAAGGTTTCAATGTCGTTCGGGTTAATCATAGCCAAGACGTTAGACATACCTTTAGCAGTATTTCCGTCAATAGTCAGTCCATCGATAACGTACAGAGGGTCATTCGATGCAGACATTGATGCACCACCACGAATGCGAATCTGAGCTCCTGCACCAGGTGCACCACCGCTTGTGATGACGTCAACACCAGCCATCTTACCTACGAGCATATCGCTGGCATTGTTGGTAATACCTTTAGACATCTCATCAGGTTTCATCGCTGTTACAGAACCTGTCAAATCACTTTTCTTAGCGCGTCCATAACCAATTACGACAACATCGCTGAGGACTGTAGCATCTTCTTGCAGTGTAATCTCCAGATTAGGAGCAGCCTTCACTTTTTGTTCCTGGTATCCGACATACGTGATTGTGATGTCAGCACCTTGGTTTGCCTTAAGGACGAAGTTACCGTCGAAGTCGGTTACAGTAGCGATTTGTGTGTTCGCCACACGTACTGTAGCACCAATGATGGGTTCGCCCTGAGCATCTTTCACATGGCCTTTGACGTCAATCTGAGCAAAGGCACCTACGGATAGGAAGAGTCCCAGCATGAGGACAAACATCCTAAACGGAGTTTTAATGTTTAATTGCTTCATCATTTGAATTTTAAAGTTAGTATAATTGTTATTAGTTCTCGAAATTCGATAGTATTGACTTGAATCAAGTGCAAAAGTAAGAGATTTTTAAATACGTTGATACTTTTTTTGAGTTAAATGCGTTATAAGGTTAATGCAAACGTTTGCATTCGTGTTTCTTAATAAATAAATAAGGTAAAGGAATAGCGAATAAAACTTTTCAATATCTTTGCACTCAGAACTAAGAACCATTATGAACGAGAAGGCTCCATTAACAATGAAGGACATCGCCCGCGAGTTGGGTATCAGCGTGTCAACGGTGTCACGTGCTCTGCAAGACTCCCCCCGTATCTCAGCAGAACGAAGGGCTATGATCCAGCAGTTTGCGCGTGAGCATAATTTTACACCCAACATGCTGGCAGAGTCGTTGCGCCACTCGAAGGTTCAACCCCTGAAGGTGATAGGTGTCATCATTCCCGAGTTCACTCATTTCTATTTCTCTTCAGTGCTGGCAGGCATTGAGGAGGAGGCCTCTTCCCGAGGTTATCGTATCATGGTGGCTTTGAGTGGTGAGAGCTATGAGCGCGAGGTGCGCATTTGTCAGTCTTTTTACGAAAATAAAGTCTGTGGAATTATCGTGTCGCAAGCCAAGGATACCCATCGTTACGGCCATTTCGAGCGTTTGATGGACGCTGGTCTGCCACTGGTGTTCTACGATCGCATCTGTACGGGAGTCAATGCCAGTAGGGTGGTGGTTGATGACTATATGGGAGCCTTCAATGCTGTGACCCATCTCATTGAGACCGGTTGCAACCGCATTGCCTTCTATGGATCAGCCCCTACGTTGGAGATTTCCAAGAACCGCTTTAACGGTTATAAGGACGCTCTGTTGAAACATGGGTTGCCGTATGACGAGAACCTGACGCGTATCTGCGACAATCGTGCTGATGCGGAAGCTGTCACGCCTGAATTGCTTCAGGGTGATCATATCCCCAATGGTTTCTTTGCCGTCAACGACGACACGGCTATCGGCATCCTATATACTGCCAAGCGCATGGGGTTCCGTGTGCCTGACGATATCTCCATCTGCGGATTCACCAACGGGCAGCGTGCCGTGGCTTGCGATCCTATGCTCACCACCGTGGAACAGCGTGGGGTGAAGGTAGGCGAGGAGGCTGCTGACATCCTGATAGACCAGGTGGAGGGTATCCTGCCTCGCGACAAGGCAGAACGGCGCGTGGTGAGAACGCGCCTGGTGATAAGAGGGACAACGAGGTAGATTGTTTAAGTTGTCGTTAAAAACCACAAGAAATTGTAGTTAAAACAAAAATAAAATATAGTAGTCATGAAACAAAAACCGAATTTACCGTTTTGGAGCCTGTGGAATCTGAGCTTCGGATTCTTTGGCGTGCAGATAGCCTATGCCCTCCAGTCGGCTAACATTTCCCGTATCTTTGCAACACTGGGAGCTGACCCCCATTCGCTGAGTTATTTCTGGATACTGCCCCCGCTGATGGGCATTCTGGTGCAACCCATTGTGGGAACATTGAGTGATAAGACGTGGACGCGCTTTGGTCGTCGCGTACCTTATTTATTTATAGGAGCCGCAGTAGCCGTGCTCGTGATGTGCCTGTTGCCCAATGCCGGTTCGCTGGGGCTTACCGTTAGTGCTGCCATGATGTTCGGACTGATAGCGCTGATGTTCCTCGACACCAGCATCAATATGGCGATGCAGCCTTTTAAGATGTTGGTGGGCGACATGGTGAACGAAGAGCAGAAAGCCAAGGCCTATAGCATCCAGTCGTTCCTCTGCAATGCTGGTTCTGTGGCAGGCTATCTCTTCCCCTTCATCTTCACCTTCATAGGCATCAGCAATGTCGCTGAGAAGGGTGTGGTGCCCGATTCCGTTATCTGGTCGTTCTATATCGGTGCTGCCATCCTGATACTCTGTGTCATCTATACCACTTCGAAGGTGAAAGAGTGGAATCCTCAGGAGTATGCGGAGTATAATGGGGCTAATGGGGCCAATGGGACTAATGAGACCAATGGGACTAATGAGGAAGATTCTGCCAACTGGTTCACCCTGTTGAAGAAAGCCCCCTCCACCTTCTGGAAGGTCGGACTGGTGCAGTTCTTCTGCTGGGCAGCATTCCTCTATATGTGGAACTATACCACCGGCGCTATTGCTGAGACCGTTTGGGACACTACCGACCCTGCTTCAGAAAACTTCCAGATAGCAGGCAACTGGGTAGGTGTGCTCTTTGCCGTTCAGGCTATCGGCTCTGTGGTGTGGGCAGCTGTTCTTCCCCAGTTCAAGAACATCAAGGTAGCCTATGCTGCCAGTCTGTTGTTGGGTGCCGTAGGCTTTGCGATGGTACCCTTCCTCCACGACCAGTATATGCAGTTCATTCCCTTCCTGCTCATCGGATGCGCCTGGGCTGCCATGCTCGCCATGCCTTTCACCTTTGTCACCAATGCCTTGCAGGGTTATGGTCACATGGGAGCCTATCTCGGCTTGTTCAATGGCACCATCTGCATTCCCCAGATTATCGCAGCCCTCTGTGGTGGCATCGTGCTCTCCGTGGTAGGTCATCACCAATCTACCATGATGATTGTCTCTGGTGTACTCCTGGTCGTCGGAGCCCTCTGCGTTTCTGTGATTCGTGAAAAAACAAAATAAGATAATAACTAACTATACAGCCCAATGAAACTACTATTTAACTTAGAGTACCAGACCACATTCGGTGAGGCACTGGTATTGAACATCAAGAATGGAGGTGATGACGGAAAGTACTCACCCTATAAGATGACTGCCAACGACGGACAGCATTGGTTCTGTGAGATTAACAGACCTGCCAAGCTTGGCACATATATCGACTATTACTATAGTGTGATGCACGGTGACGAGGAGTCCCGCCACGAGTGGCTTGTGCAAGCCCATCGCCTGGAGTTTATTGCCGAGAAGGCTAATCGTTATGTCATTTACGACCATTGGATAGACATTCCCGAGGATTCCTATATGTACAGCTCCGCATTTACCGACTGTATCATGGTCAACCAGCGTGAGCTGAGCGTTAATACCAACTACCACCGCACCGTGCGCATGAAGGTTCGTGCCCCTCAGCTTCGCATTGGCGAGCAGCTGGGTATCGTAGGTCCTGGCGATGCGCTCGGCAATTGGGACCCTGTCAAGGCTGTGCCTATGTTCGAGCACGACTATCATGAGTGGGTGGTCAGCCTCGATGCCGACAAGCTGCCCCAGACCTTCGAGTTCAAGTTCGTGCTTCTGGGCATCGACGTTCCGATGTGGGAGGAGTGTGGCAATCGTACCATCTCTATGCCCGAGATAGGCAATAGCGAAGTTGTCGTCTATGAGTTGCAACAGGCTTATTTCTCCGTTTATCCGTGGAAGGGTGCCGGCACCGTCATCCCCGTCTTCTCCCTGCGTAGCGAGGGCAGCTTTGGCGTGGGCGACTTTGGCGACCTCAAGAAGATGGTGGAGTGGGTTGACAAGACCAACCAACGCATCCTGCAGGTATTGCCTATCAACGATACCAATATGACCGGCACGTGGCAGGACAGCTATCCCTATAACTCCATCAGCATCTATGCCCTCCATCCGCAATATACCGACTTCCGTCAGTTGCCAGCCATCAAGGATGAGGCCAAGCGTGCCGAGTTCGAGGCATTGCGCCAGGAGCTGAACGCCCTGCCTCAGATAGACTACGAGCGCATGTTCAAGGCCAAGATAGCCTACCTTCGCGAGCTCTTTGCCCAGGAGTGGAATCATGTCAAGGTCACCAAGGCATATAAGGAGTTCTTCGAAAACAACAAGGAGTGGCTGGTGCCCTATGCTGCCTTCTGCTACTATCGCGACCAGTATGGTACTGCCGTCTTCTCCCAATGGCCTAAGGAGGCTACCGTGGAAGCCATCAAGAGCACCAATCAGGAAGTGCAGTTCTGGTATTTCGTGCAGTTCAACCTCGACCAGCAGATGCATGCTGCCCATGATTTCGCCCGCGACCATCGTGTCATCCTCAAGGGCGACATCCCCATCGGCATCTCCCGTGATGGTGTCGAGGCATGGGTAGAGCCCAAGTATTTCAACCTTAACGGACAGGCTGGTGCGCCACCCGATGCTTTCTCTGCCGATGGTCAGAACTGGGGCTTCCCCACCTACAACTGGGACGAGATGCTCAAGGATGGCTGCCAGTGGTGGGTGCGCCGTTTCCGTAAGATGGCACAGTTCTTCGATGCCTATCGTATCGACCATGTGCTGGGCTTCTTCCGCATTTGGGAGATTCCCGTTCCTGAGACGTCCGGTCTGAAGGGTCAGTTCGCTCCCGCCTTGGGTATGAGTCGTGAGGAGATAGAGGGCTATGGCGTCTATAACCACATGGAGCTCTTCCTTGTTGATCACAAGCGTGCCGACCGTTGGCATCCACGTATTGCCGTGCAATATACCGAAGACTACGAGCGACTGGATGATGGCGAGAAGTATAATTTCAACCGCCTCTATAACGACTATTTCTATCGTCGCAACAACCAGTTCTGGTATCAGGAGGCTATGAAGAAGCTACCCCGTCTGACACAGGCCACCCGTATGCTGTGCTGTGCTGAAGACCTCGGCATGGTGCCCGACTGTGTGCCCTGGGTGATGAACGAGTTGCGCATCCTCTCCCTCGAAATCCAGTCGATGCCCAAGGACGACAAGGTCCGGTTTGGTCATTTGTCACGTAATCCTTATCGTTCAGTCTGCACGATATCCACCCACGACATGCCTACACTGCGTCAGTGGTGGGATGAAGATGAGGAACGTACACAGGACTATTTCAACTCGATGCTCTATCGTGGCGGGGCGGCACCTCATCCGTTACCAGGATGGCTTGCTAAAGATATTGTGAGTCGACACCTGACGTCACCCTCGATGCTATGCTTGTTGTCGCTTCAGGACTGGCTGTCCATTGATGAGCAGTTACGACTGCCCGATGCCAATGCCGAGCGCATCAATATCCCTGCTAATCCTCGTCATTACTGGCGCTATCGCATGCACCTCACCATCGAACAGTTGCTGAAGAGCGACGATTTCAATGAAACTATCAAGACATTAGTTAAACAAAGCGGAAGAAGATGAAACGAATATTATTGCTTTTAAATTTCTCATTTCTCATTGTGCATTTCTCATTGGCGACCAGCATACAGTCGCCAAATGGAAACGTTTCGCTGAAGTTCTCGCTTAGCGAATTGGGACAGCCCGTTTACGAGGTGACCTACAAGGGTCGTCCCGTCATCAAGCCCTCCCACCTCGGTCTAGAGTTGGCCAAGGACAAACACGCCTCGATGGGTATGCGTGAACACGACCTCCTGGATGGCTTCACCATCGCCAAGGAGGAAACCACGACGTTCGATGAGACATGGCGCCCTGTGTGGGGTGAGACCGCTACCATCCGTAATCATTACAACGAGTATGCCGTCACCCTGTCACAACAATGGCTCGACCGTCTGCCAGGCACCCCTGGCGGTCCTCGTCTGGCTCCCCGTAAGTACCAGCGTAACATCATCATCCGCTTCCGCGTCTATGACGATGGAGTGGGCTTCCGCTATGAGTTCCCCCAGCAGTCCGACCTCAACTACTTCCTGATTCAGGAAGAGCGTACCGAGTTCGCTATGACCGGTGACCATACCGCCTGGTGGCTGCCTGGTGACTATGACACGCAGGAGCAGGAGACCCAGCAGTCGAAGCTGTCGGAGATTCGCGGACGCATGAAGGAAGCCGTCAACTGGGGCAACTCTTCTGTTGCCGTCTTCTCTGAGACTGGTGTGCAGACCTCCCTGCAGATGAAGACCGACGATGGCTTGTATATCAACATTCATGAGGCCGCCTGTGCCGACTATGCCACGATGCACCTCGAGCTGGTGGATGCCGCTACCAAGCAGCTGACGACCCAGCTGGGCGGAGGCAGCAATGCCTATACCCCCCATCCGGCACCAGCCCGCTGCCCCCTGCCTGCTCCCTATACTTTCGTGAGTCATCTGACCCCCGATGCCACTGGTCTGAAGGGTGCCATGCAGACCCCTTGCGAGACCCCCTGGCGTACCATCATGGTGAGCGACGATGCCCGCGATATGCTGTCCAACAACCTCATCCTCAACCTCAACGAGCCTTGTAAGCTGGAAGACACCTCGTGGATTCATCCTACCAAGTATTGCGGTGTGTGGTGGGAAATGATTGTAGGTCGCGGCAACTGGCACTATACCAACGACTTCCCCAGCATCAAGCTAGACCGGATTGACTGGACGAAGGTGAAGCCTAATGGCACCCATAAGGCAAATAACGAGAATGTGAAGCGCTACATCGACTTCGCTGCCAAGAACGGCCTCGACCAGGTGCTCGTAGAGGGATGGAACGTAGGCTGGGAAGACTGGGCTAACCTGTGGAAGCGCGACGTGTTCGACTTCGTGACACCCTATCCCGACTTCGACATCAAGATGCTCAACGACTATGCCCATGCCAAGGGTGTCAAGCTCATGATGCACCACGAGACGTCTTCATCCACCCAGAACTATGAGCGCCATCTGGAGGATGCCCTCAACCTGATGAACAAGTATGGCTACGATGCCGTGAAGACAGGCTATGTGGGTGACATCATTCCCCGTGGCGACCACCATTATTCGCAGTCCATGAACAACCACTACCTCTATGTCGTGAAGCAGGCTGCCAAGCACCACGTGATGGTCAATGCCCACGAGGCAACCCGTCCTACCGGACTCTGCCGCACCTATCCTAACCTGGTGGGCAACGAGTCGGCACGCGGCACGGAGTACGAGGCCTTTGGCGGTTCCCGTCCTGACCATACCTGCATCCTGCCCTTTACACGTTTGCAAGGCGGTCCGATGGATTATACCCCTGGTATCTTCGTCACCAAGTTGTCAGAGTGGAGCAAGAACACCTCATGGGCGCGCATCACCATTGCCGGCTCGCTGGCGCTCTACCTGACCATGTATTCCCCCCTGCAGATGGCTGCCGACCTGCCCGAGAACTACGAGAAGTTCGACGATGCCTTCCAGTTCATCCGCGATGTGGCTTGCGACTGGGATGACTCCCGCTACCTCGAAGCCGAGCCTGCCGACTATATTACGGTAGCCCGCAAGGCCAAGGGCACCGATAACTGGTTCATTGGTGGCAAGTGCGACGAGAATGGGCACAAGAGTGTCATCAAGCTCGACTTCCTCGACAAGGGTCGCAAGTACGACTGCACCATCTATGCCGACGCCAAGGATGCCCACTACGAGACCAATCCCCAGGCCTACACCATCACCAAGCGGGTGGTGAAGCACGGCGATGTCCTCAAGCTTACTGAGGCCCCTGGCGGTGGCTTTGCCGTTTCGCTAATCGCAAAATAATTCGTATCACTCGACCTTTGGTCGCTTCGTACCTTTAGGTCGAAGAATTCATAATAAAAAACGAATGAAATATGATACAGAAATATATAAAGAGAATGGTCCTGCTAACATTATGCATTATGAATTATGAATTATGCATTGCCCAGGACTTTTCGTTCAACGAGATGACCTACAGCCCAGAGGCTACCACCTTCCGTCTCTTTGCCCCTGCCACCGCCAAGAAGGTAGTGGTCAGAATCTATAAGGACGGCATAGGAGGCAAGGCCTTGAAGACCGTCAAGATGACCTATGCCGGTGGACTGTGGACAGCCACCGTCAAGGGCGACCTCATGGGTCGCTTCTATACCTTCGACATGGGGCGTGGCGAGTGCCCTGGCGTCTTTGCCAAAGCCGTGGGAGTCAATGGTCATCGTGGAGCCATCATCCATGCCGAACAGACCTCTCCCGATGCATGGGATGCCGACCGTGGTCCTGTTGTCAAGTCGCCTGCCGACCTCATCGTCTATGAGCTCCACCATCGCGACTTCTCCATCGCCCGTTCTGATGCCAAGTATCCGGGCAAGTTCCTGGCTCTCACCGAGCCATGGGCTATCAGCCACCTGAAGGCATTGGGTGTCAATGCCGTGCATATCCTGCCCAGCTACGACTACGGCTCCGTCGATGAGACGCGACTCAGCGATAATAAGTACAACTGGGGCTACGACCCCGTCAACTACAACGTTCCTGAGGGCGGCTATTCCACCGACCCCTACAACCCCGTAGCCCGCATCCTTGAGTTCAAGCAGATGGTGCAAGCCCTCCATCAGGCAGGCATTGCCGTCATCCTCGATGTGGTGTATAACCATACCTACGACATCGACCACTCCAATTTCCAGCGTACCTATCCCGACTATTTCTATAGAAAAATGAGAAATGAGAAAGGAGAAATGAGAAATGATGCACACGATGAATTTTCATATTCCAACGGTTCGGGTTGTGGCAATGAGACCGCTTCGGAGCAACCCATGATGCGTCGCTTCATGATGGAGTCCGTGAAATACTGGATAGAGGAATACCACATCGACGGCTTCCGTTTCGACCTCATGGGCTGTCACGACATCGAGACCATGAACCAGATTCGTCAGATGGTCGATGCCATCAACCCCTCCATCTTCATCTATGGAGAGGGGTGGAGTGCTGGTCCCTGTGCCCTGCCTGTCGAAAAGCTCGGTATGAAGGCTAACATCCCGCAGATGCCGGGCATTGCCGCCTTCTCCGACGAGATTCGCGATGCCCTCCGTGGACCTTTCTCTGACGATACCAAGCCCGGTTGGCTGGGTGGTGCTCCCGACTGCGAGGAAAGCCTCAAGTTCGGCATTGCCGGTGCCATCCTCCATCCGCAGGTCGATATGTCCAAGGTCAACTACTCGAAAGTCCCCTGGGCATTAGAACCCACCCAGATGATGTCCTATGTCTCCTGTCACGACGATATGTGTCTGGTAGATCGTCTCAAGGCCAGCATCCCCACTTTGAAACCGTCCAATGGTCAATTGTCCAATAGTCAAATGAACGAGTTGGTTCGTCTTGACCTGCTGGCGCAGACTGCCGTGTTCACCTCGCAGGGCGTACCTTTCATGCTCAGTGGCGAAGAGCTGCTGCGCGACAAGAAAGGTGTCCACAACTCCTTCGAGTCGCCCGACAGCATCAACCACCTCGATTGGTCCAACCTGCAGCGTTACCCCCAGGTGTTCAAATACTATCAGGACCTCATCGCCTTGCGCAAGCACCATCCCGCCTTCCGCTTGGGCGATGCCCACCTCGTGCGCAAGCACCTCGAGTTCCTGCAGACACCCCCCAGTGTCGTAGCCTTCCGCCTGAAGGACTATGCAGGACGTGACGACTGGCGTAACATCATCGTCATCCTCAACGCCTCGCGCCAGGCCCAGCAGGTAGCCGTCCCCAAGGCCACCTACACCATCGTCTGCGAGGACGGACACATCAACGAGCAGTCCACCAACAAGATCTATGCCGCTCAGGTCACAGTCCATCCCCAGTCTGCCCTGATTATGTACGAGTAACCGTAGGCCGGGCACGCTCGACCAAAGAAAAATGAAAAGAAACTTTTGTAAGCGGATGCTTGCGAAAGTTTTTTTATGCATCTGTAATTCAATGTCAAATCACGTGTTTTAGGTATTGCGACAGTTTACTGTTCGTAGTACCTTTGTACTAAATTATTGTAACAGATGTATAAAGAACGACTATTGTTTTTGTTATTGCTTTTATTTGCATTCCAATTGTCTGATGCTCAGGAGGTTGTGAAGGGTATCGTGATGGATGCGGAAACGCGGGAACCCATTGTGGGAGCCACGATAACGGATGCGGCAAAGGGTAGGGCGTTGACCGTGACGAATGTAGATGGACGCTTCCAGATACCTAAAAATAATGAGACAAGGCTGAAAATCAGCTATGTGGGATATACTCCCCTGGTGACGGCTGTCAGAAAGGATGGGCGATACCTGTTGAAGGCTGAGATCAGCAAGCTGGGCGAGGTGGTGGTAACGGCTCAGGAGAGTCATGGACTGACAAGTGCCTCGACTATCGGGAAACATGCGATGGAACATTTGCAGCCTTCGAGTTTTGCCGACCTGTTGGAACTGCTGCCTGGTGGTGTGAGCAAAGACCCTGTGCTGAATGCTACGAACAACATCCGTCTGCGTGAAGCCAGTCCTATGGGCAGCAACTATGCTACTTCATCCCTGGGTACGAGTTTTCTGGTGGATGGGGCTCGTATTTCCACCAATGCCAACATGCAGTATGTGAGTGGTGCATGGGAGACGGCTGCCAGTGACCGCGACAACACGAATGCGGGTGTTGACATGCGCACCCTGTCAACGGATGATATAGAACGTGTGGAGATTGTCAGGGGAATTCCTTCGGTGGAATATGGCGACCTGACCAGTGGTCTGGTAAAGATAGAACGCCGCAAGGGCGGGCACGACCTGCACGCCCGTCTGAAGTCGGACATGGGCTCCAAGCTCTTTTATCTGGCGAAGGCTTTCGAATGGGACCATGCCGCTGATACGCTCACCACGCTGAGGAACCGCACGACGCTGAACATCAGCGCAGACTACCTGAATTCGAAGGCTGACCCGAGGAATCCGCTGAACAACTATTCGCGTGTGACGTTCTCTGCTCGTCTGGGACATACCTGGCAGCGTGCCCATTACGACTTGCTGATGAGCACTAATCTGGACTATACGGGGTCGTTTGATGGTGAGAAGCAGGACCCTGACCTGAACAAGGGTGCTGTTGACAGGTATAAGTCGAACTATAACAGGATGGCTTTCTCCACCAAATGGGAGTTGAAGATGAAAAGGCCCGTCTGGCTGAAAAGTGCCGAGATGATGGCTGCTGCCTCTTATGAGCACGACAGGATTTCGAGAACGCGAACGGTGAGTCTGCAGAGTATGACTGGAGCTGTGATGAATACGGAAGAGGGTGAATACGACCTGTTGATATTACCTTATGTATATGAGGCGACGCAAGATGTCGATGGAAAGCCGCTGAATGTATTCCTGAAAATGAATGCCCGTCTGCAGATTCCCAGTAGGAGGGTGGCTAACACCTTGCTGGTGGGTGCCGACTGGAACATGGACAAGAACTATGGCGAGGGACAGGTGTTCGACGCTGAGCGCCCTGTCTATCCCACGGCTCAGATACGTATGCGCGGACTGTCGGAGAAACCTGCCAACCATACACTCTCTTTCTATGCAGAAGAAAAAGCCACGATGCCCATCGGAGCCTGTCAGTTGGAGCTGATGGCTGGTGTGCGTGCCCTGCAGATGATGCTCGACCTTGGGTCGCTTCGTACCTTTAGGTCGAAGAATGTGCCTGCCGACTATCGGCTGAACGGAAAGTGGTATCTGGACCCTCGCGCCAACATCGGCTTTACGTTTCCCCGTTTCACCATGTTTGCACAACCTTCTTTCATACGTCTCTCAGGAGGTGTCGGACAGCATACCAAGATGCCCACCATCGACCAGTTGTTCCCAGATCCTGCCTATATCGACCTGCTACAACTGAAGTATTACAATATCAATCCAGAACTCAGTCGTATCAACCAGCGCACCTATATCATCCCTGGACTGAATGCACAACTGGGAGCTGCCCGCAACAAAAAGTGGGAGGTGACTGCCGACCTGAACGTGGGAGGCAACAGACTGACGGTGACTTACTTCCATGAGAACATGACATCAGGATTCCGCAGTCAGACTAACTATCAGCCCTACGAGTATAAGAAATACGATGCATCAGGGGTGGACGCCTCTACCTTGACGGCACCTCCCTCACTCGACGGAATGCCCTACCAGCTGTTGACAGAGTTGAGTGCCTATTCGCACTACGAGAATGGCAGTCAGACGAAGAAAGAGGGTGTGGAGCTGACCTTTGCATCGAAGCGCATCCCACATCTTTACACCCGTCTTACGATAACAGGGGCATGGTTCCGCACCACCTATCGTAATTCACAACTTATCATGGAACGCCCCAGCGTGGTGGTGGGTAGTAGCCGACTGCAGTATGTAGGACTATACCGTGACCAGGAGGGTGTGGTGAACGAGATGGCCAATACCAACTTTATGCTCGATACCGATGTGCCTAAGTTGAAGTTGGGCTTCTCGGTATCAGCACAATGCCAATGGTACACCTCCTCACAACACGATGCGCTGAGCAGCGAGCCTGATGCCTATATGGATGCGCAGGGTGCCATTCACGAGTGGACTCCGGCATGTGCTTCGGACCCTTATCTGAAGTGGCTGATACGCTCCTCGACCAATTATACGAAGAGCACGGTACCCTTTGCCATGAACCTGAACTTGAAGGTGACGAAGAAACTGCTGAACGACCGTCTGAAGGTGGCCCTGTTCTGCAACAGGATATGGGACTGCTCGCCGGACTACGAGAGTTACGGCAAGACCATCCGCCGTCATACCAAACCTTATTTCGGACTTGAAATGAACGTGATTATATGAAGAAGATACTGACTTTGTTAGTGATGACCATGACAATGGCACTCGCTGCCTGTCATCAGGACAACGACGACTATATGACGCTGGCTTCCATCCGACTGGATGGTGGCGACACATTGACGATAGAACGCGTACAGGCCATGGCCCATGTGACCAACCTGAATACGCGCCATGTGGTCAGTAGTGCTGACTTCACGGGTGCAGAACTGCAAATAGAACTGTTGCGTGGTTCCTACCAGGTGAACGTGGAAGGCATTGTGAGCTATACCGACCGGAAAGGTCAGCATTTCCTGCGCTCGTTCCGTGCTGTCAGCGACTATGTGGAGCTGGTAGCCAGTGGCAGGAGCGAGGCAACATTGAACATCATATTCCTAGATTAAATGAATAGAACACGATATATCATCATCTGCCTGTGGGTCTTGCTGTTGCCAGTGAAGGCGACAGACACCGATTCCGCTTACGTTAATCGCCATTCACTCTGGCGTCATACCGTCTGCGAGGCATTGCAGAATCCAGCCTTGATGACACAGGCTTATCTGAAACCATTCACAGAGCTGACCCTTCAGGGCGACTATCGTCATCAGAGTGATGCCTTCCGCGTGGAGGAAGGCAAGGGGTTCCTGCTGCCCGAGGTGGCTGTCCAGTCGTATATCCGCCTGACACCCTCGTCCGTGGTGTGGGGTGAGGCAGCCTATAGCAATGGTAAGTTTTTTGGCAAGGAATATAATAATGTGGCCGATTTCCAACTGCTCTATCCCGATGTGGTAGCCGACAGTCTGGGTGGTGACACCCATCGTGAGCGTTACCTCTTCTCTGGAGGCTATGCCATAGCGCACCAGGAATGGATGTTGGGAGGCGAGCTGAAGTTCCGTGCCGAACAGGAATACCGCACTTACGATCCCCGTATGCGTAGCGTTGTCTCAGACCTGACGTTGAAGGCAGGAGCAGCCCGTAGGGTAGGGCACTACCGCTTGGGACTTTCTGCCGAGGGGAATATCTATCGCCAGACCGCCGATGTCGATTTCTATGGCGAACAGAACGGCATGGGCGAGTTGCAGATGACAGGACTGGGAACGAGCTATGTGCGCTTTTCTGGTTCGAACCGCGACATATTCTATGAAGGAAAGGGTGGGGCATTGGCCCTCGACCTGCAACCGGAGGGAGCGTGTGGATGGATGGCTCATGTGCAGCATGCCATCCACCAGTATGAGCGTATTTCCGATGAGTATAACTCGCTGCCCCTGACCACCCTGTATCGCCAGCAGACCACCTTGATGATGGGGTGGAAACAACAGACGGCAACAGATGAAAAAGCCTTGCTGCTGCATGCTTCCTACGACAAGCGTGCCAATGATGAACACGTGGTGGGAACGGCGTCGGGTCAGGACTATCCCATACTGACCGACCTGACCATGTATCACCTGCATCGCTGGGATGTGGCAGCCTCTGCGCTCTATGGTCGTGGCAACTGGCACTTCCAACTGAAGGCGGGTTGGCTGAGTCAGCGTGAGAAATATGAATATGTGGAACGTAAGATGGAATATGCCCGCGTGTATGGAGAACTGACGGCACAGTGGCTGAAAAGGGTGGGTGACCACCTCCGGCTGAACGTGTTTGCCAAGGGTGGCTATGCTGCTAATGTGAGCCATGCCATCGTGATGCCCTATGCCAATATGTCCGCCAGCATCAAGGACTATGTGAACCACAACTACAAATACCAAAAAGCCAGTTATGCACAGGCCCAGGCGGGTGTGCGTGCCGACTACCAGCCTCAGGGGTGGCCTGTCGGTTGCTTCGGAAGGGTGGCTACTGCGTGGCAGTTCTGCTCTGAGCATGCGCACGAGGCGAATGTGCACCTGGCGGTAGGAATTGTTTTTTAGTGAATACGAAACTTATATTATATTAATTAAAACAAAATGAAAATGAAAAAGCTTTTATTCGTGAGCATGATGCTCGTGGCTGCAAGCACCCTGTTTACTGCTTGTAGCAAGGACAATGATGAACCGTATGTAGTAAAGAATGGCTCTGTAACCATCGAGATGCCTATCAATGTGACCGATGTGGTGCTGAACAGCTTCGAAGGTACTGCCACCAATGTGCAGAGTGGCGAGGTGACCAAGTTGCCCATGCCCGTCAAGAGTGGTGCCAACTATGTGGTGACTATCCCCAGTCTGACAGAGGGAAAATACAACCTCACGGCTAAGGGTAACATCTCGTTCAAGAAGGACGGCGTGGCTGGTTCTACCGACTTCGAGGTAGCCTCAAACGATGTTGCGCTGAACGAGAAATCCACCTCCACCAAGATGATTGTCAACTCATTTAAGGCTGAGGGTGGCTTCGTGTTCTCTGAAATCTGTACCACGGGTACGCTGACTCCTCAGAACAAGAACTACAACTACGATGCCTACTTCGTGATTACCAACAACAGCGACGTGGTGCTTTATGCCGACAGCATAGCACTCATCGAGTCGCAGTATCAGAGTGGCAGCTCCGGCAACCAGCCTTGGAGCCCCGACGTACGTCCGTATGCCATCCCTGCCGGTGCCGTCTTTATGATTCCAGGCAATGGTACTGACCATCCTGTAGAGCCAGGCGAGCGCATCGTTATTGCCAACAACGCCATGGATCATCGCACCGTCAACGCTAATTCCTACGACCTGACGGGTGCCGACTTCGAGGTGTTCCTCGACAATGGTGGCAACAGCATGGATACCGACTACGACACCCCCAACCTGGAGTACATCTACTGCTATACGCAGACCATCTGGCTGCCCTCCGTACAACAGAACCGCAGCTATGCCATTGCCCGTATGAAGGAGAATAAGGAGACCTTCATAGCCAACCATAGCGAGACGCCTACCTATACCGCCACGACGGGCAAGGTGATGGAGAGCAAGCAGGTGCAGGTGCCCAACGAGTGGGTGCTCGATGCCGTTAACCTGGGTACTGAGGACGACTTCGGCTGGTTTGTCATCTCCGAGAAGCTGGATGCCGGATGGGTGGCAGGCCGTGCCAACTCGAAGGATACCACCCAGCGTGGTACTGCCATCAAGCGCAAGACGGACTCTGCAGGCAAGTATGTTGATACCAATAATTCTACGAACGACATGGTGGCTCGTCAAACGCCGTCGATGAAGAAATAATAATGATGATGAAGAAGAAAATATATGCTTTGTCGGTTCTGGTGCTGCTGACCATCATGGCAGTAGCCCAGGGTCTGCCACAAGACCCCTCGTTCAGAGTGGGACGTTTGGACAATGGAATGACCTATTATATCCGCCATAATGCGAAAGAGGCGGGACTGGCTGATTTCTATATTGCCCAACGTGTAGGCTCCATTCTGGAGGAACCCCGTCAGCGCGGACTGGCCCACTTCCTGGAGCACATGGCGTTTAACGGTACGAAGCACTTTCCCGGCAAGAACGGTCAACTGGGCATTGTACCCTGGTGCGAGACCATCGGCGTGAAGTTCGGTGCCAACCTGAATGCCTACACCTCTGTTGACCAGACGGTCTATCACATCGGTTCAGCACCCCTGAAGCGCGAGGGTATCCTCGACTCCTGTCTGTTGGTGCTCAACGACTGGAGCCATTACATCCTGTTGGAGGATAAGGAGATAGACAAGGAGCGTGGTGTCATTCATGAGGAATGGCGCACACGACGTGCAGGAATGGCTATGCAGCGCCTTCAGGAAGACGCGTTGCCTTATATCTATAAAGGGTCGAAGTATGAGGACTGCCTGCCCATCGGCTCGATGGATATCGTGGATCATTTCCCTTATCAGGACTTGCGCGACTATTACCAGAAATGGTATCGTCCCGACCTGCAGGCCGTTGTGATAGTAGGCGATATTGACGTTGACAAGGTGGAGCGGAAGGTGAAGGCGCTCTTCTCGCAGATTCCCAAGGCGGTGAACCCTGCCCAGCGCATCTACTACCCCGTTCCCGACAACGACCAGATGATTGTCAATATCCAGAAGGACAAGGAACAGCCTATCACGATGGTTCATGTCTATATGAAGCGTGATGCCACTCCTGACCATGCGAAGAACAACGAGAAATACCTGCGTGATGATTATGTCGATAGACTCATCAGCTCCATGCTGAACGGAAGGTTGAGCGAGTTGCGCCAACAGGCTAATCCGCCCTTCATGAGTGCTACTGCGCGTGCCGGTCATTTCTTTGTCAGCCGCACCAAGGAGGCTTTCTCCCTGTCAGTCAGTTGTAAGCACGACTATATCCTGGGTGGACTGCAGGCTGCCATGGCTGAGACCGAGCGTGTGCGCCAGCATGGATTCACACAAAGCGAGTTGGATCGTGCCAAGAAAATCATGCTCACCGCTGCTGAGCGCCATTACAAGGAGCGCAACGAGCGTCGTAACAGCTATTTTGTAAACAAGTGCGTGCAACATTTCCTTACAGCCGAACCGTTGACCTCCGAGGATTTCGACCTGCAGATGACACAGCAGTTGGATAAGACCGTCACACTGCAGGAAGTCAATCATGCTGTACGCCAGTTGATTACCGACCAGAACCAGGTATGTGTGCTCTATGGACCTGATAAGGACGGTGTAGTGCTGCCTACCGAACAGCAGTTGCAGCAGACCATCCTTGATGCCCAGCAACAGCAGTATAAGGCATACGCTGAGAAGAAACTGGCGGACAGGCTGATAGCCAAACTGCCCAAGCCGGGAAGCATTGTCAGCGAGAAACCCTACAAGCATGGCTTCACTGAGCTGACACTCTCCAACGGTATGAAGGTCTATGCCCGCAGCACCGATTTCACCGCCGACCAGGTACAGATGACGATGAAGGCTGATGGAGGTACTTCGCTCTATGGCGACGAGGATATCCCTAACTTCTCGCTCATCACCAGCAGCATCACCGAAGCAGGAATAGGCGAATTCGATGCCGTCACCCTGCGTAAGATGCTGACGGGGAAGGCCGTACGCATTTCACCCTCTGTGGGCTCGAGAGGACAGAGCATCAGCGGCAGCGCTTCCGTGAAGGATATGAAGACACTTTTCGAAATGACTTACCTCTACTTCACACAGCCCCGTCGTGACACTACGGCATTCAACAGCCTGATGAACCGGACGCTCTCCTTCCTCAGCAATCGTAATGCATCACCCAAGGTTGACTATAACGACTCCATCAAGGCCATCCTCTATGGACACCACCCACGCATGGAGCCTGTCACCCAGGACGTGGTCAGGAAGGCCGACTACGACCGCATCTTCCAGATTTATAAGGAGCGGTTTGCCGATGCTGCCAACTTCAAAACGGTGATAGTAGGTCATTTCTCACTCGACGAACTGCGACCCCTTCTCTGCCAGTATCTGGCTACGCTGCCAGCTACCCATGCCCATGAGCAGACCCGTTGGGACCGTCTGCCTCGTGTGGTCAACGAATCTGGAACGCATGTGTTCCGCAAGCAGATGGCCACACCCCTGGCCAATGTCAGCATCGTCTATACCGCCGATGTACCCTTCTCGCCACAGAGCGACTTGGAACTGGACTTCCTGAAGCGATGCCTCTCCATAGCCTACACCGATTCCGTACGCGAGGAGAAAGGAGGCACATACGGTGTGAGCGTGGCCTTCGACCTGGATAAAGACGACCAGCCTAACGCTACCCTTAAGATTTCATACAATGCAGACCCCCAGCGCTATCACGAGCTCAACCCCATCATCTACCAGCAGTTGAAGAACATTGCCGAGAAAGGACCAGAGCCCACCAGCATGGATAAGGTGAAAAAGTATCTTACAAAACAGTACGACCAGCTGGCTATAGACGATGGCTATTGGGACTACGTGCTGTGGCATGAGTTGGAGGACGATGCCGACTTCGATGCCAACTATTGCCAAATGGTCAATCAGATGACAGCCCGTCAGGTGCAGCAGATGGCACAACGTCTGCTCAACGCCCATCGGTGCATCGAGGTCACCATGCTGTCGGAACAATAACCAATAAACAATTTATCCGCTCCTCATTAGTAATGATTATTGCTATGGGGGAGCGGAGTTTTTTTTCACGAATTTTAGGTATTGTGGGTTCTTTTGATTCTGTTTACCTTTGCACTCGAAATTTATTCGACAAAAAACAGATGATGAAAAGAATCGTATTTACATTATTAGTAATGGCTGTATGGCTGAACGGACAGGCACAGCAGAGCGCTGCCGACAGTACGAGCATGACCACGACGGCTTCGCGTTTCAGAATAGGAGGATATGGTGAAGCAAACTATACGCGTAACTTTTACAGCGACCATGTGAGCCGCTACAGTCAACCCGAAGCACACAAGGACGACCCTTCCCATGGACGTTTCGACATACCCCATGTTGTGATATACTTAGGTTACGACTTTGGCAAGGGCTGGTCGCTAGGCACTGAGATTGAGTTCGAACATGGTGGCAACGGCATAGCCTATGAGAAGGAAGACGAGGAAGGCGGCGAGTGGGAACAGGAGACCGAGAAGGGCGGCGAGGTAGAGCTGGAGCAGTTCTGGCTGCAGAAGTCGTTCGGACGCTGGGCCAACATCCGCGCCGGACACATCGTGGTGCCGGTGGGTCTGAACAATGCTCACCACGAGCCTCTGAACTTCTTTACGGTGTATCGTCCTGAGGGCGAGAATACCATCCTGCCTTCCACCTGGCATCAGACGGGTGTATCGTTCTGGGGACGCTATGGTGACTTCCGCTACGAAGCACAGTTCCTGGCTGGTCTGAATGCCGACCAGTTTACGAACGTGGGATGGATTCATAAGGGGCATAAGTCGCCACTGGAGTTCGATATTGCCAACAAGTACGGTGTAGCCCTGCGTATGGATAACTACACGGTGCCCGGCCTGCGCATCGGTTTGAGCGGTTACTATGGTCACTCTATCGGCAACAGCTATCCTAACGATGCCAACGGTATTGGTGCGACGTATAAAGGTAAGGTAGTGATAGGGTCTATCGACTTTACGTATAATGCCCATAACTGGATTGTCCGCGGACAGGCAGACTATGGCTATCTGGGTGATGCCGACCAGCTGAAGTATATGTATAACCGACTGAATTCGAAGTCTCCCTACAAGCATTCGGCTTTTGTCAGCGGCAATGCATACGCCGTGGGTATAGAGGCGGGTTATAATATTTTCTCGCAGATAGACTGTCTGCGCAAGCATAACCAGAAGATGTACCTCTTCGGACGCTTTGAGACCTACAACCCCTACGCCAGCGCCACCAAGAACACCAGCTACGACTATACCGCCATCAAGCGTATGGCGCTGGGTCTGAACTACCACCCCATCAAGGAGATTGTCATCAAGGCTGAATATTCGAAGCGCTTCCTGAAGAACCTGTATAACAACGAGCCCTCGCTGAATATCGGAGTGGCCTACGAGGGTTTCTTCCAGTTGGGACACCGCCAGATGATCCAGAAGGAACAAGCTGACGTTAACCGTCTGAACGAGCGCATCAATGATTTGCAACGCCAGTTGAACGAGCTGAAAAGTAATAAGTAATAATAAAAAAATTAGTGACAATGAAAAAGACTATCTATCTCTCACTGGCTCTCATGATGAGCCTCTCTTTCACCGCTTGCAGTAGTGACGATAATAAGAACAACACGCCGGAAGACAACAGCGAATCGACCATCAGCACGGATGCTAAGTACAAGGATCCCACTTACGGACAGGCAGCTATCAAAGCCTGCGGTGATGTGGTCACCAACTTTGAGGCTGCCAACCAGACCATTGCTACGTCTGAACTGAATGTAGAACAGGAGGCTTATCTGCGCAACGTGCTCTCCGGTCTGGTGAGCAACGTCATCGTACCCACCTATACCAAGCTGGCTGATGATGTGGAAGACCTGGAGAAGACACTGAACGGTCTAACCGCCAGCAATATCACGCAGGCACAGATTAACAAGGCCTGCGAGGATTTCAAGGCTGCCCGCGAGAACTGGGAGCGTTCTGAGGCATTCCTGATGGGTGCCGCCTCAGACTTCGACATCGACCCCACCATCGACTCTTGGCCCCTGAACCGCTCTCTGTTGCTGAGCTACTTTCAGGGCGGCATGAAGCCCGAGATGCTGGAGGATGCCACCATCCTGGGCTTCCACGCCCTGGAGTTCATCCTGTTCCGCAACGGCCAGCCTCGTAAGGTTGCCGAGTTCCAGGGTTACGACACCTACAAGAACTTCGAGAAGATTACCGGTGCCCAGGAGCTGAAGTACGCCCAGACCATCAGCACCCTGCTGAAGCAGCGCTGCTTCCAGTTGCAGGTAGCCTGGGAGGGTGAGAAGAATGCCAGCCGCGTTAGCGTAGTCAAGGCTGCCGGTCTGGACATTACCACCGAGGCTGGTCTCAACTATGGCGACAACCTGATTCAGGCCGGTGTGGCAGGCAGCAAGAGCACCTTCGCCACCATCGAGGAGGCTATCGCTCAGGTGCTGTCTGACGATGAAGGCTCGTGTGTAGGTATTGCCAATGAGGTTGGTACTGCCAAGATTGCCAACCCGTTTGCCGCAGGTGACATCTCGTATGTGGAGTCTCCCTATAGCTACAACTCCATCACCGACTTCCAGGACAACATCCGCTCTATCCGAAACGTATGGTACGGCTCTACCAACGGTAGCCCTGCCAGCGTCAGCTTCTACAACTTCTTCCAGAACGTAGGTGCCAGCGCCGTGAACACCAGCGTCACCGGTTCCTTCAACGATGTCATCAGCAAGATTGGTGCCATGCCTGCTCCCTTCGTGAAGTATTGCAGCACCATCTGGAACATTGAGTTCACGGACGACGAGGACTGGGAAGTAGAGGAATAACTCTAAAAAACAAACAAACTATATTTTTATGATTCAACTATCAAAGAAAACCCTTATCGGGCTGTTGGCGTGCACCTGCATGTTGACAGCCTGTTCTGACAGTAGCGACAACACGCAGGACCTGGGCAAGCTGACCCCCTCAGACAGCGGCTTCGGCAAGGCCAACGACGTGTTCACTGCTGAGGAGTGGTACCCCGGCGGCCAGCTGGGAACCACCGAGAAAGCCAGTTATTCGGCAGCCGCACCAGCGGTGGAGAACATCAGTGGCATGGAGGAAGACTTCAACACGGGTGAGGACTTCTTCGAGCACCTCTACACCTTCGACGTGGCTCCCCGTAAAGGACTGGGCCCGGCATGGGTGCGCAACGGCTGTATAGCCTGTCACCCCTCGTACGGTCACGGCAAGCGCCAGACGGAATACCGTGCCAACACCATCGGCAACGGCTATCTGCTGGTCATCTATCATCCTAACGAAGCCTACACCGAGGACGGCGTGCGCTATACCACTGCTCCATCGAGCTACATCTCTGAGGTGACGGGTATGCCGCAGACGCAGGCCATGTCGCCCTTCAAGGCTCCTATCGACGAAAGTCAGATTAAAATAGAATGGAAGAATGTCACCGAGATGCCCAGCGGTCTCTCGATGACTTTCCCTGATGGTGAGCAGTACAGCCTTATTTATCCTGAGGTGACCATCCCTGCCACCGCCTTTAACACCAATCCGGTACCTACTAATTATGAGGTACGCCTAGAGTCAACCATCGGTGTCTATGGTACTGGTCTGCTTGATGCTATCAGCGATGATGACATGCGTGAGCAATACCGCAAGGAAGCTCCCTATGTCAACCTGAATCCCGCCATGTGGGACAAGGCCGCCAACGATTTTGCCTCTACGGCTTACTATAGTGCCCCTTACAACGACACCAAGAACCATAACAACGGCAAGGGCATCGTCAAGAAGTTCACCTACGCCATGACGCGTGGCTCGTTGCAGGACGGTGCCGGTGCCAACGCCATCTGGAACATCACCAATGTCACCCGCAGCGACCGCCACTGGCTCTACACCACCACAGCCTGGGCCAAGGCACAGAGCGAGGATGCCGCAGTCATCAGCTACATCAAACAGCACGGACAGTCGCCTCTGAGCATCCTGCATCCCTACTATGCCGACGGTACGGACGAAGGCATCCGCCAGCGCGTCTACGAGGTGCTGAACACGCCCAGCGTGGCCTTCAAGAGCACGTTTGAGAAGTATCTTTTGAACGATGAATACTACAAAGGCGAAGAGGAGATGTCGGACAAGCAGTACTACCAGTTCATGGTGTGGCACCGCGGTCTTGCTGTTCCTGCTGCCCGAAACTTGGACGATGCCGACGTGAAGCGCGGCAAGCAGCTCTTCACGCAGATAGGCTGTGCCCAGTGTCACCGCCCGTCGTGGAAGACAGGTGCCGACAACATGTGGGTGGACGCTGCCACCAAGGCATACGCCGACGCCAACGGGCTGGCAAAGGACGGCGACTATACCAAGCTGCTGCCGAAGTATCCCAACCAGACCATCTGGCCCTACACTGATATGGTACAACACCGTCTGTTCATGGAGAACGACATCCGCACGGGATGGTGCCGCACTACTCCACTATGGGGTAGGGGACTGAGCCGTCGTCTGACAGGTGCTGACGACCGCTTGCATGACTGCCGTGCACGTAGCGTGCTGGAGGCTATCATGTGGCATGGCTATTCCAGACAGTCTGATGGCTTCAGGGCTGCCGAGAAGTTCTACCATCTTGAAAAAGCCGACCGTCAGGCTGTGATAAAATTTATAGAATCCATATAATATATGGCTCCTATGTTCCGTTCATAAAAACATGAAAACATCTGTTATTTTTATGTATGTCGTGGTGGTTGTCGTGATGGCAGCTGCCACGATTGTTGAGAAATACGAAGGTACCCAGTATGTTGCTGACCATATCTATGGTGCCTGGTGGTTTTCAGCATTGTGGGCTCTGCTTGCGGCTGTCAGCATTTTCTTTTTCATTCGGCGGAGGGTGCGCCGTCCTTCTGTGGTGCTGCTCCACCTCTCGTTCGTAGTTATCCTGGCTGGTGCCTTGTTAACCCACCTGACAGCCCAGCGTGGCGTGGTGGTGTTGCGCCAGGACATTCCCGTTGACACCTATCTGACGCCTGATATGCAGGAGCATCCCTTGCCCTTCAGCATCACTTTAAAGCAGTTTGAGATAACCTATCATGAGGGAACGGAGGCACCGTCAGACTACATATCGCAGGTCGTGGTGGATAACCGCCCGTTTACCATCTCGATGAACCAGATAGCCTCGTATCACGGCATACGCCTTTATCAGAGCAATTACGATGAAGACCTGCATGGCAGCATCCTCGCCATGAACAGCGACCCGTGGGGCATCCCTGTAACCTATGCTGGCTATGCGTTGCTCTTCGTGTCACTCCTTTGGATGCTCGTAGATCCCAAAGGTGCCTATCGGCAATTGCTGCGTCGTGCAGCCGTTGCTCTTGTATGCTGCTGTGGGATAGCAAACGCAACGCCAGCGAGTGCTTCGCCGCGTGTGTTGCCGGAGGAGACGGCGCAACGCTTCGGACAGCTCTTCGTGGTGTATAACGATCGTGTGTGTCCCATGCAGACCTATGCCCTTGACTTCACCAAGAAACTCTATGGCAAGCGTCATTATCAGGAGTTTACAGCCGAACAGGTGCTTACAGGTTTCATTTTCTATTTTGACGACTGGGTGAAGGAACCTCTGAAACAGGAGAGTAAGCCGATGAAGATGGAGGAGAAGCAGATGCTCATCATGCAACTGCACCAAGGCACGCCACTCAAGGTGTTCCCCTATGCGGAACACGCCAAGGTGACGTGGTATGCTCCCACCAGTACGCTGCCTAACACGATGGACGAGGAACGCCAGAAGTATATCCGCGATGTGTTCACCCTGCTGAATGGTGAGGTTCAGGCGGGACGCTTCGAGGTGGCTAATCAGTATCTGGACAAGATGCTGGAATATCAGCAGACCTTCGGACAACGCTCGCTGCCCAGTAAGATACGGGTGGATGCGGAGCGAATCTATAACAAGGTGCCCTTTGCCACTATCTTGTTTATGGTGTGTCTCACTGTCGGGTTCTTGTTGTTTCTCATGGATATCTTCTGCCCTTCCTGGGCCAAGGGTCGGGCGCACTTTTCTTTGACCACTCTTCTCTTTTCATGGCTGGCATTAAGCTGCTGCCTCGCCTTGCGGTGGGTGGTGACTGGCACTATCCCCATGTCGAATGGTTACGAGACGATGCTCACGCTGGCATGGCTTATTATGCTGTTGACGATGGTGACCTGTCGCCGGTTTCCCATCATGCTCACCTTTGGTTTCCTCTTGGCAGGCTTCTTCCTCTTGGTGAGCCATATCTCGCAGATGGACCCGCAGATGACGCACCTCATGCCGGTGCTGGATTCGCCGTTGCTGACCCTTCACGTGTCTGTCATCATGATGGCCTATGCGCTGTTGTCGCTCACCTTCATCAGTTCACTCACCGCACTCCTGATGCCTAAGAAAAGCGAGGAGATGAAGCTGTTGTCGCAACTGATGCTCTTTCCTGCCCTGACATTCATGGGCTTCGGCATCTTTATCGGTGCCATCTGGGCTAATGTGTCGTGGGGAACTTATTGGTCGTGGGACCCGAAGGAGACGTGGGCGCTCATCACGTTTATGATCTATGCGGCTCCTGCCCACCAGCGGCTACGTCTGAACTATCATGTTTATATGACGCTGGCCTTTCTGACCATTCTCATGACCTACTTTGGTGTGAACTATTTCTTGGGGGGTATGCATTCCTATGCATAACTAAGGCTTTGACTTCCCTATCTCCGCAGCAGTACGCTGTCGCCCGACGGCAATGATGCGCTCTGACTTGTCGAAGTCGAAAGTGCCATAACGGCTCATCTGGATATCCACGAGGATGTCGGGCTTGATGAGCTTTGCCATGAGGATGGAGTTCTGGCGTATCATCAGCGAACTGGCGCGTGAGAGCACCGTGAGGTAGTTGAAGTCCAGGTTGTCGGGAATCAGCTTGTCGAGGATTCTCGCCTTTAGCGAGGTGCTGTTCTTTTTCTGCTTGCTGAGCCGATGCTCCTCTTCCCATTCTGACAGGTAGTCATGGCCGCTCACGTCTATGCCTACGAGGATGTCGCCAGGATGTCGCTTCACATGGTTCAGGGGTATGGGGTTGAGCACACCGCCGTCGATGAGTATCATGCCGTCGCGCTGAACGGGTTCGTAGAAGGAGGGTAGCGATATGCTGGCACGGATGGCTTCGAACAGGCTGCCCTTGCTGAATACCACCTCTTTGCCTGCCTTCAGGTCTGTTGCCACGGCACAATAGGGGATGGGCAGCTGCTCGATGGGCATGTCGGGCACGAACTCCATGATGGCATTGATGATGCGGTTGCCTTTGACCAGGTGGTTCAGCGACAGGGAGAAGTCAGTCAGCTCCAGCATCTTCTTGCGGTCGATGGTCTTCATCCATTCCTGAAATTCCTTGAGCTTGCCGGCGGCATAGACTCCCCCGATGAGGGCACCCATGGAACACCCTGCTATCGAGGTGATATGATAGCCTTGCGACTCCAGTTCCTCAATAGCTCCGATATGGGCCAGTCCTCTGGCACCACCACTGGACAGCACCAGTGCTACATCCTTTTTACTCTCTTCACTCTTCACTTTCCAATGCGGTAGCAAATTTTTCACTTTTCACTTTTCACTCTTCACTAGGGCGAACCGCCTTATATTCTTTCCACTTGTTTCACGCCCTTCACGGTGCGCAACTTCTTCATCAGTCCCTCCAGTCGCGTGTTGTCGTCAATCATGATGGTGAGGTTACCGCTGAACAGTCCATCGTTTGAATCGATGTTGATGGAGCGCAGCACGAGTTTCTCATCCTTCGATATGATGCTGGTGAGGTTGTTCACAATGCCGATATCATCGTTGCCAATGACACGCAGGGTGATGGCATACTGGCTGGAGCCTTTGCCGCTCCACATGGCGCGAACCACGCGGTAGCCAAAGCGCTTCTTCAGCTCTGCAGCATTGGGACAGTCCTCACGGTGAATCTTGATGCCACCGCTGACGGTGACGAAACCGAACACTCGGTCGCCATAGATGGGCTGACAGCAACGGGCCAGCTGATAGTCGATGCCTTTCAGATTGCGGTCTATAACGAGCACGTCGTCTGAGAGTTGAGAGTTTTGCGTTGGGAGTTTAGCGTTCTCCAACACGAAGTTGGCGGCACTCTCTGCCACATTATTACCCGTAACGGGCTGGTCGCCCTGTTGTATTTCGACATAGCGGTCTATGACGGTGTTGACATCCAATTCGCTGGAGGCAATGCGGCGATAGAAGTCGCTGACTTCTTTGAAGCCCAGTTTGCGGATGAGCACCTGCATGATGCTCTCGTCCATCTCCAGTTTGCGGTTCTTGAACTTGCGCGCCAGCGTCTCCTTGGCGAAGAGGCCCTCCTTCACCTGCGTCTCCTTTAGCGCCAGTCGTATCTTCGACTTGGCACGCGAGGTCTTCACCATGTTCAGCCAGTCTTGCTTGGGCTTCTGGTTGGCAGAGGTCATAATCTCCACCTGGTCGCCGCTCTGCAGCTCCTGGCGCAGCGTCACCACCTTGTTGTTGATGCGGGCTCCCACACACGAGCTGCCTATCTTGGAATGGATGTGGTAGGCGAAGTCGAGCACGGTGGCTCCCTTGGGAAATTTGTAAAGGTCGCCCTTGGGGGTGAACACGAACACCTCGTCTTCGTAGAGGTCCATCTTAAACTGGTCCATAGCCTCCATACCATCGCTGGTCTCGAGCATCGAGCGGATATTGGTGAGCCAGTCGTCCAGTCCTGATTCGCTCTTCACACCCTTATAGCGCCAGTGGGCTGCTACGCCGCGTTCAGCCACCTCGTCCATGCGCTCGGTACGGATCTGCACCTCCACCCATTTCTGCTCAGGACCCAGTACGGTGATGTGCAACGACTCGTAGCCATTGGTCTTAGGCACGCTGATCCAGTCGCGCAGACGCTTGGGATTGGGCTGGTACATCGAGGTGACGATGGCGAAGGCCTGCCAGCATTGCATGATTTCGCGCCGGTGCTGTTCTCTCACCTCTAGCCCCTCACCTCTTACCTCTAATATAATTCGGATGGCAAAGAGGTCATAGACTCCCTCGAAGGCACACTTCTGCTTCTTCATCTTTTGCCAGATGCTGTGGATGGACTTGGTGCGCCCTTTGATATGGAATGTCAGACCCGCCTCCGAGAGACGGTCGCTGACGGGCTGGATGAAGCGCTGGATGTAGGCGTCGCGGTTCTTCTTGGTCTCGCTCAGCTTCTCCTTGATATGGTAGTAGGCGTCGTGCTCTAGGTATTTCAGCGACAAGTCCTCCAACTCGCTCTTCAACTTGTAAAGACCCAGCTTGTGGGCTAGGGGAGCGTAGAGGTAGGCGGCCTCCTGACTGACCTCGCGCCTGCTATTTTCTCTGACCTCAGACTTCTGACCTCTGACCTCTATATTGGCATCCTTGATTTGGCGCATGAGGTTTACCCTGTCGGCAATCATGATGAGGATGACGCGCATATCCTCGGCAAACGACAGCAACAGGTTGCGGAAGTTCTCCGACTCGATGACGGGGTTCTTCTGGTAGAGTTCCTGGATGCGCTGCAAGCCATGCAAGATGCGGGCGATGGATTCACCAAAATGGGTGCGCACCTCGTCGATGGTCATCAAGCCCTGCTCCACGTTAGGGCGCAGCAAGACCGCCATGACTCCATCGCGGCGCAAGCCAATCTCCTCAACCACCAGCTGGGCGGTCTGGAAACTCAACAGGATGGGGTTCAGCCCAAACACGTCGCGGTTTACCTGATGACTCTCTATGGCATTCATCACCAGTTGGCGCACACGCTCCTCATCGCCCTCCTGCAGCGTGGGGGCTATCTGTTCGCGTATCTTCTGGTAGAGTGCCAGCGTCTCTTCTTTCTCCTGTGTGGTAAATTCCAGTCGTCCTGTCATGATCATGGTTTAATGATAAGTATAGTTCATCTTCATGGAGATATATCCCTTGGGCCATTTCTCTTTGTCGAGGTAGAACTTAGCCGTTCCCTGGCTTGCCAGGAAGAGGTTGGGCTTTATCTCCTTGAACTCGTACTGCATACGGTTCTGTCCTTCGCTATAGCTGATGCGAGCTATCTGCCAACAGCCGTCAGCAATGTGCACGCGCATGTTTTCCAGCTTCACCACATAATAGGTCCTGTTGCCTGCCGTATAGCTGCCACTGTACTCCATGCCCGTTTCTTGTTTCTTCTTGTATTTCTTCTGCAGCTCCTTCACCTTCTCGCGCACTTTCTTGTAGAACGTGTCATAGACGTTGGCACTCATCATGCCGTCGTGCTTTAGGAACGAGGCTTCCTGCTTGGGTGTCAGCTCCTGCTTCTTCTCCACCATCCGGATGTTCGATGCTGTAATCTTTCCGTTGTGGTACAGGATGTCCTCAGCCATCGTGATGCCGAAGTGCTTGTGCTCTCTTAGCGCACTCAGTATCTGTCCGTAGCCTGCCAGTCGGGCAGCAAAGGTGATGGTCCTGCGGTGCGGAAACTTGCTCAGGTCGATGTCTTTCTCCAGCTGACAGGTCACCGAATAGCGCAGCGTCTGGACATGTGCCTTGAGGGGCTTGGCATGTGCCAGCACCTGCTTCAGCAGGTATTCCTCGAAGGTCATACCGTCTGCCAGCACCACCACCTCGTTCAGTTTCAACGAGTAGGCAATGTCGTCCTCGTCGTCATCCTGGGCCTGTGCCGGTAGCACCGTGAACAGGGCAAGCAGGAGTGGGGCGAACCATCGTAATGTTCCTGTCAATAGCTGTCTCATCGGGTGCAAAAGTAGCAAATAAACTATAAACTGCCGTGTTACGATGCATAGTTTATTTGTTTTTAAGTTTTTTTTGATATGTCCTGAACGACCAGACCTGCCAGCATGAAGCCGAAGATGGCGGTGATATGGGCCAGCGTACCGTTGGTTTGTGGCTTGTTGAAAGTCGAGGGCACCTCGTCATCGTCTGGCGGGCATCCCCGGTTTTCCAGCAGTTCGTCACTATAGACACACAGGAACTTGCGCTTGGGGAACACTTTCTCCTTCTTAAACTTGTTTCTCAGCGCACGGGCCAGCGGGTCACCCTTCACCTTCCAGAATTCCGTCACCTGGATGCGGGTGGGGTCCAGCTTCAGCGCAGCACCCATCGACGAGAACAGTCTGGCTTGTGTCTGACAAGCCAGCAGAATCAGCGTCGCCTTGTCCTTCAGCGAGTCAATGGCGTCGATGATATAATCATAGGTTTCCAACTGAAAACTCGCTGCCGTTTCTTCCGAGAATATCTGTTGCAATGCCGTAATCTCTGCGTCAGGGTTGATGGTGAGCAGTCGCTCCTTCAGAGCCTCCACCTTCACCTGTCCCACGGTCTGCGTTGTTGCCATCAGTTGGCGGTTGACATTAGTGATGCACACAAGGTCTGAATCGACGATGGTCAAGTGGCAGATGCCGCTGCGCACCAAGCTCTCGGCACACCACGACCCTACACCGCCCACGCCGAAGATAATCACGCGTTGTTGGGCGATGCGCTCCATCGTCTCGCCGCCTAGTAACAACTCATTCCTCCGGAATATCGCGCTATTCATCCCCATCCTCTCTTCATAGTTATCTAGTCTGTACACTACTCAATGTACGCCAGTATCTGATCGGCAATCTGCTCCTCGGTCTTGCCTTCCGCATTGAATACGAGGTCGTAGTTACGAGCTTCATAGCGGGAAGTGCCAGTAAATCGCTTCACGTAATTCTCGCGCATCTTATCCACCTTCTCAATGATACTACGGGCTTCCTCTTCAGAGATATTCTTCTTGGCGGCAACACGTGCCACACGGTAAGCCATCGGTGCATGAACGAGTACGCTTAAATGGTTAGGATGGTTTCTGAACACGAAGAAACCGCAACGGCCCGCAATCACACACGACTCCACCTCTGCAATCTCATGCAGAATCTCTGTCTCCGCCTTAAACACGTTTTCAGTAGTCAACACGTCAGGCTCCTTACCATATTCCGCAAGACACGATCTGCTGTCAACCATTCCTTCGCCGATGCCTGCGATGCGCTTAAAGCCTTCCCACCATCTGATTTCGCGTCCTCTCATCTTCTCAATTTCCTCGGCTGTGAGGTTATACTTCTCTTCTAAAGCCTTGATGAGAGCCTTGTCGTAGAAGGACACACCCAGTTTGTGGGCCAGAATCTCGCCAATGGTGCGACCGCCACTACCTAACTCACGATTAATGGTGATAACAAATTTCTCATTCTTATTCATAGTATTGTATATTTATCGTTTGTACATCATTTCTTCAATAGCTTGATACATTCGACTATCGTCGTCATATCAAACGCTTTTACGTTGCAAAGATACGAATAAGCGAGCAAAATACAAAAGGAAAACTTGTTTTTCTTTTTATTTTCGAGCGAAAGTATCTGAGACGAAGTCAAGGATACGTAATCGACTTCACCATCAGCGATTAATCCTCTTAGGGTGAAAAAAGTGCGGAAAAGTTGCAAATATGAGGAAATGTAGTTATCTTTGCAGATATGGACAAGGATACCTACGAGAAGCGAAAAGCCTTTGCCGGCGAAAAGAAACCGTCTATGAAACGGCGCTTTGCGGGACACGACTACACCAGGCGTGGAATTTATATGGTGACGCTTACCGTTGAAGGTCGCAAGAACTTGTTTGGCCGTGTCTATGGCAGCAGCAACGATCCCCGTATAGAATTGACCCCTCTGGGCAGCGCCGTCAGAGATGAATGGTGGAACATCCCCAGTTACCATCCAGAAGTCAAAATATTTGAGCTCCAAATGATGCCCGACCATCTGCATGGCATCCTTTTCATCAGCGAGCCTCTTAGCTGCGGACTAAGTGGTATCATCAGGGGCTTCAAGACCGGCTGCGGGCGGTATTACCGTCAATTGATAGCTCCACAGCCTGTTGCGACTCAGTCGCAACGGACCATGAAGGGAAGCCATCCTAAGCACGGGCTACTCTTTGAGCCAGGCTTCAACGACCTGGTGCTACGCGACAATGACGAGTATCAGCGCTGGAAACGCTATCTGCGCGACAATCCCCGGCGCTTGCTCATGAAGCGCGAGCGCCCAGAACTGCTAAAACCTTTCTTTGATTTGAAACATGGCTCCCATACTTACAACGGCATCGGCAACCGCGCGTTGCTCTCCGTTCCATGTCGCATGGCCGTCCGCATATCGCGACGCATAACTGGCCAGCAGTTACAAGCTGAAGCTGCCCGATACATCCATGCTGCGCACAATGGTGCAGTGCTCATATCCCCAGCCATATCCCCAGGTGAAAAAGAAGTCATGCGCCAGGCTTTTAACCAGCATCTTCCTGTTGTTGTTATAGTCCGCAACGGCTTCACCCCGTTGTCCAAGCCCAAGGGAGAGCAGTTCGATGCCTGTGCCGATGGGCGCCTACTGATACTCTCCGCTTGGGAGCACTCCAACGAACGCCTGTCGCTTACTGCCTCCGACTGCCAGCAAATGAACCTCATGGCTCTCGAGCTTGCAGGGGGATGATACATCTTAACACCGAGAAACAGCGTGCCTACATGCTGCCACTTCATTTCAGGAACACTCCCTTTGTTTCCTAACGGTGTCGCATTTCGCGACGCCATCATTTTTGTTAAAAAGTTGAAGATAATTACAATTGTTTTCCGGAGATTGTTGGAGGAATCAGAAAAAAGTTGTAAATTTGTGGGCTAAAGATAATAAGATATGGACTATTTAGAATTACCCCGAGAACTGATATACAAGGAAAGAAGAAGTCTTGAAGACTTTGCAGAGGAGAACGAAGATCTGGAATTGATAATCGACAACATGATATCCAACTACTACTTTAGTAGTGCTGATGGAAAGATACGTGTGCTTAGGTGTTTCAACACTGCGTACTATCTCTGTACACTAATACTCCTTTGCGATAAACATGCAGATTGGAACTTTGCTAAGTATTGTGACATTGCTTATTGCAATGACAATAAAAACAATGTGTATCAGGCTTTTACACTCTCGCTGGTCTATATTTTTCTAACGCATACATATTATGAAGTACCATGTAAGAAACTGATAGAGAAACTGAATGATTTTCTTTCTTCAAGAGCCCATTTTTTGCAAATAGGCGACCCTTTCTTAAATGATTACTTTTATTCAGATGTATGTAACGATTTACAGAAGAATCTACCTGAAGACTGGCTTCTTTCCGAGGAGTTCAAACCACGCAAGATAGACAATGACATATATCATGACGTGGACAAACACAATAGTGCATGGTACAGATTGACCGAATACTATAGACGGAAAGTAGTTATTAAAATAGTGCAATTATTGGGCAAAGATGCCAGTGAGAAGAAAATCCTGGTTGACTTGATTCGCCGTGACGCGGAACGTTTCTATGGCAGCGATAGTGTTGTTTATACTGATCAGGTGAAGCCTATGCTTGATGAAATCGAAAGAAGTATCTGTGGTGATATTTCTGAGGATGACAGTCCTGCACCCGTCAATCTAACAGGCGCTGGCTACGAGGAGGAAGCGTTGCTAAGCACCATAGAGTCACTTAGAAACGATTTAAACGCATTCAATACACGTGACAAAAAGAAGGAAGAAATGCCATTGTTTACGGTAAAGCAGATTGCCATATTTCTGAAAGCAATATTACTTCATCATAATAGCCTGACCAACAATGCCAAGAATCTTGCTCCGCTTGTACAACGTTTTGGCGGAGGTTTTTCTGCTTCCACGGCTCAAAACGCGCTAGGTTATGCGGTTACTCAAAAAGAATGTGATGATCTGGAGGCGATATTTCGAGATTATGCTCCGGCAATAGGTAATATCATCAAAGAGTATCCAATGAAGTTTAAGGAGATAAAGGAACAGAAACTCCAAAATAACTTAAAGAATTAAGTATTAAAAAAAGATAAAACCATCCCAAAGTAAGGCATGACTTTGGATAAATAGCCTTTTCCAGGTAATGGGTGACTTTGGAAAAGGCCAAAAATCGTATTTCTTTTTTTCATAATTTTGCACCGTCGAAAATGCTTCGTGGGGCTTCTGTCGTGTGCAGAGTAAACCCAAGCAGTAAAAACGATATAATATAAAAAGAAATATAGATATGAACCAACAAAACGTTTTATCCAACAACACAAAGTTCACTCTCTTCGGCAAAGGGTATTGGAGTGAGAAGGCGCAGAAGTATGTGCCCTCTACGAAACCCAAGAGGAATGTAGATATTCAGTGGGTTGGTGATTATGTGTTGTCTGAGCGTGCCAAAGTGCAGACGACGGAACTACGCCAGATGATGGCTACGGCTACCGATCAACAACTTCGCGACTATAAACTGACAGAGTTCGACGCAGTGGCTGGTGCTGGCATTTTTTCTTATGGCAATGCGGCAGGTTTATCTGTCAGATCACCATACATCGTGATAGATATCGACCAACTGGAATCGACAGAAGAGGCTCGTGCTATTCAGCAGACACTGATAGCTGACAAAAACGTTGAGACGGCTTTGTGCTTTGTCAGTCCGAAAGGCTTGGGCTGCAAGTGGTGGGTTGAGGTGCCTGAATGGTGCCAGAACATGACTTTTGCCGAGCAGTATGCTACGCTGAGTCGTTACATCGGATATGAGTATGGCGTTTTAGTAGATTCTACAGGCTCCAATGTCAACCGGCTCTGCTTCCTGCCATACGACCCGCTTTGCTATATCAATCCGAAATGTATAACCAATAAATAGTTTGTAACATGAACAGTTATTCTGATTTGGAGAAGCTGGAGCTATATGCACAGCAGATCCACGACTCGGGCATCGACATCACGCCCGACCAAAAGAATGAGTGGACTATGGTTGCCTATGCCTGCGCCTCCCAAGGCGAGGCTGGGCGCGAGCCGTTCCAGCTCATTAGTAGTAATTATCCTGGCTATAGCCGTGAGGAGTGCGATCGTCACTTCACGTACTGTCTGAAGACCAGCAAGAACTGCGTCAGCCTTGGTACGCTGGTGAAGATTGCAAAAGATCATGGCTTGGAACTGAAGCTGCCTAAGGGACGCCGCCGCAAAACTCCCGAACAGCGTGAAGAGGAACAGCAGAACAAATTTGAGCGCATGAGAGATGCTCTTAACTCGTTCGGTCAGTGGCGCTACAACGTGTGGACGAAACATACACAGGTGAAAGAGGGCGAGGATGTAGAGTGGCGCGATGTGACAGACCAGGATGACAGCACTTATATCACACGCCTGAAGCTGAGCGGACTGAATGTCAGCAAGCAGGACATGATAGACATGGCCTGTAGCCGCGATTTCGCACCGGAGTATGATGCCTGCAAAGAGTACCTCGCCAACCTCAAGCCGTGGGAAGAGTCTGGAAGCAGTGATGCTATCGACGATATGTTTCGCACTCATCTGAATCTGCGCGATGAGGATCACGCCGATTTCATTTTCCTGATGCTCAAGAAATGGTTTGTCAACATGGTGGCCATGATGCTGGGGCTGGAGGATGAGAATCCGCAGATGCCGGTTTTCGAGGGTTCGGAACATATTGGCAAGACGTTTGTTGCACGTCGCTTGTTACCTCCTGAGCTGATGTCGTTGCGTGTGGAGGTAAGTCCGGCACAGCAGAAAGACAAGGACTTCCTGCTGACACTCTCCGACACGCCGCTGCTGCTCTTCGACGAACTGGAGATAAACGGTAGAGAGGCCAACACGTTGAAACACGCCATCACATCGAACGATAGCTATATACGTGCCTCTTATGGCCGCAAGAGTCAAAAGCGCAAGCGTCGTGCCTCACTCATCGCCACCACCAACGATCGTCAGTTCTTGCCCGACATGGAGGGTCGTCGCCGCTTCCTCGTAGTCAGTCTTACAGGTACGGAGAAGTGGGAGATGACGGCCGAGGAGTATGCCGAAGTATATGCTCAGGCCGTTTACCTTGTCCACGATGAAAATTTCAATTACAAGCCCACCAAGGAAGAGGCTCTTCACATATCCGAATTGAACCGTCCACACCGTATTCCAAACGACTGTGAGGCAGTGCTCAGCACGCTGCTGCGTAAGCCCCAGGGCATGGAGAAAGGTGTGGCACTCAGTGCAGGTGACATCATCTGTCTGCTAAGAAAAAAGAATCTTGGCGGTCATGACTATGGCACCGTGAATATCGGCAAGGCTATGAACAATATGGAGTTTGCGAGCAAGTCAGTGCATGGATATAATAAGTATCGCTGCGTAGTCATTGAGGACTCTGAGCGTGAAGATACGCAATCCCAAGATGCCGATCAGATATAAGCCTCCTTCGCTGAAAGGGTGAAGATGGTGGAGTGTTTTTCTAGGATCTTTACGGGAAAATACCTAAATCGGTTGTGCAGATGGGCAGTTGATTTAGGTATTTTCTTTTGGGGATAGGGTAATTCTACCTCACCATCTCCACCACATCCACATTCAATCCTTTTTTTATGGCTCCGCACTCCAAGATTTTCTCCTCCGCACTCGAAAAATATTTGCGCTGCGGAGGAGAATTTTACTGCTCTATTTTTAAAAAGTTCACTGATTTGTGAAGTTTTTTGTCTGTTTTCTTGGTTGTTTCAATTATTTATTTTATTTTTGCTGCGGAATTATAAACAGAATAGGCATGAAGATATTGTTTCCAGAACGTATCGAGGATTTCTCGCGCAGACATGCTGATGCTAAAGAGGCATTAGAGCGTTGGAGCAATATTTTGGCCGATGCGGAGTGGAAGAGTCATGCAGATTTGAAAGCCGACTTTCCGTCGGCTGATTTTGTGGGCAACAACCGATATGTGTTCAATATCAAGGGTAACAATTATCGGACTGTGGTGCTGGTAGTGTTCTTTGCAGGAACAGTGGCTATCCGGTTTATCGGAACGCACAGTGAGTATGACAAGATTAAGGATATTAAAAATATATAGGCTATGACTATCAAGAACGAAAAAGAGTATAAGGATTACGAAGCCCGCGTGGAGAAACTGATTGAGCGGGGAACGGAACTGGGTGACATGGAGTTGTTGAGTTCTGAGGAGAAGGCAGAGTTCACGATGTTAAGCAATGCACTCGATGAGTATGGTCGTGCCTACCATCCTCTGCCAGGCCGTATGAGCACGCTTCTTGCTGATGCCATACTGAATCAGGTGAAAGAGCGTGGGCTGAAGCAGAAGGAAGCTGCCCAGATGATTGGTATCAGTGCCACGACTTTTAGCGACCTGCTTCATGGTCGCAGATCGATGAGTTTTGACATAGCCCGCAACTTGTACAAAGTGCTAGGGGTGCCGGCGGATGTAGTGTTGGCATAAACTACTCTTTTACGACTGATTTTCAACGGCCATCAGGCCGTTTTTTTGCGCCTTTTTTAATAAGTAATTTTTAACATAAATCGCTGAAAATAAGTGGGTTAAATTTTGGAATTCTCGTATTTTTTTTGTATCTTTGTAAGGTAAATAAAGGCGATGACAAGAGCGCTTGTTCAGACCCCTGTAGTCCCCTGACTCAGGGGACACAAACAGAATAGAAAAATTGCGGGAAGCGGCCACCCGATGTAGCTGGTCGCAGAATGGTTTTAACGTAAAAAGATTGTTTCAGGATTATGTCTTTAAAAGTTAAAGCAAAAGAACGTAAGTTCAAGGTCGGCAAGTATGCCGGCGAGTATCGTTACGTGATGGTACCAGAGATGTACAGTGCACTTGCGAAGGATAAAGTGATTCGTGAGGCTGCCCTGCGTTCCGGTGTCAGTGAGGGCGTGATGCATGCTTGCTGGGATGCTGCCGGCGAAGTGATCAAAGCTTGGGCTACGGAAGGTCACTCCGTAGCACTCCCTGGACTCGGAACCATGCGTTTCGGTCTTTCGGCCAAGAGTGTGGCTGATGTGAATGACGTGAAGTCATCGCTCATCAAGGTGCGCCGCATCGTGTTCACCCCAGCTGTCGAGCTGAAGGATGAGCTGAAGAACACGGCTGTGGTTATCACCTGTTACGACCGCAACGGCAACGAGGTGAAGCGCGTGACCAGTGCTGACGACGGTACCGTTGAGGAACCGGACAACACGACCGAGACTGGTGAGAACGACGGTGGCAACAACACCGGAGGAGGCGGAACCACGGGAGGCGGAACTACGGACAACACGGATTCTGGTGACCAGAACCAGGGCGGCAATACCGGCGGTCTCACCCCTAATCCCGGTGGTGACGAAGGGTAAAGAGTGAAAAGAGAGGGGCTCCTTGTTGGGAACCTCTCTCTTATTGTTATACTGTGTTTTTATTGATGATTATTCCCGAAAAAGCAAGAAAAGGGAGGAATATATTTGGTTTTTCATTCGGTTTGCACTACCTTTGCACCCGCAAATGGAAAAGATGAAGATGAAAGCGGCATTATTCGACCTGGACGGGGTGGTGTTCAACACGGAACCGCAATACTCGGTATTCTGGGGCGCACAGTGCCGTGAGTTCCATCCGGAGCATCCCGGACTGGAGCATGAAATAAAAGGGCAGACGCTGGTGCAGATTTACGATGCATGGTTTTCCGGCGAGCTGGCCGACAAGCAGGCGCTGATTACGGAGCGGCTGAACCAGTTTGAGCAGCAGATGGACTATCAGTATGTGGCTGGCTTTGAACAGTACATGCAGAGATTGCGCCAGGCGGGTGTGAAGACGGCGGTGGTGACCAGTTCGAACCAGGCAAAGATGGAGGCTGTCTATCACCATCACCCTGAGTTCAAGTCGCTGTTTGATGCCATCTTGACCTCGGAGGACTTTGAGCGCTCGAAGCCTGATCCCGACTGCTACCTGAAGGCGGCAGAGCGCTTCGGACTGGGACCCGAGGACTGCGTGGTGTTCGAAGACTCGTTCAACGGACTGAAATCGGGCAGAGCAGCAGGCATGCGCGTGGTAGGACTGGCTACTACGAATCCTGCGGAAAGCATCCGACCGTTGTGTGACGAAGTAATCGAGGATTATATTAAGATTAAAGATTAACTATTAAATTCGCCGCTTTGCGGCTTAGGATTTTTAAACAATGACAGGATATTTAGTAAGCGACAATCGCAAAGTGACAACACACCGCTTCATGGAAATGAAGCAGAAGGGTGAGAAGATTTCCATGCTCACCTCGTACGACTATACTATGGCCGGTATTATTGATAGGGCTGGCATTGATGCCATCCTGGTGGGCGACTCGGCATCGAACGTGATGGCGGGAAATGCTACGACGCTGCCCATGACGGTGGATAACATGATTTATCACGCCCGTTCGGTGACACGTGCCGTGCAGCGCGCCCTGGTGGTGTGCGACATGCCTTTCGGTTCGTATCAGGTGAATGCGGCAGAGGGTGTCGCCAATGCTATCCGCATCATGAAGGAGAGCGGCTGTGATGCGCTGAAAATGGAAGGTGGCGAGGAGATTCTGGACACCGTGAAGCGCATCCTGGATGCTGGTATTCCCGTGATGGCACACCTGGGACTGACCCCTCAGTCCATCAATAAGTTCGGCACCTATGCAGTACGTGCCAAAGAGCAGGCTGAGGCTGACAAGCTGATGCGCGATGCACAACTGCTGGACGAGGTGGGATGCTTCGGCATTACGCTGGAGAAGGTGCCCGCCAAGCTGGCTGCCGAGGTCACCAAGATGGTGAAATGTCCCACGATAGGCATCGGTGCCGGCAATGGTACTGACGGCCAGGTGCTGGTGAGTGCCGACATGCTGGGCATGTCACAAGGATTCTCACCCCGTTTCCTGCGTCGCTATGCCGACCTGAACGCTATCATCACGGAGGCGGTGGGACATTACGTGGAAGACGTGAAGAACAGCGACTTCCCCAATGAGAACGAATCTTATTAATGAATGAATACACAGAACACACCTGTTCATGTAAAACTGTGGCATCGCGAGTTCTGGCTGATGGCAATCAGCTCGCTGCTGCTGACGATGTCGGTATATATGCTGATTCCAGTCATGCCCCACTGGCTGATGCAGACGGAGAACTTCACGGCTGAGGAGACGGGAATGGCCATGGGAGCATTTGCCTTGGGACTATACTTCTTCGGGGCTTCCTGCTCGTGGCTGGTGCAACACTATAGGCGCAACGTGGTATGCATGTGGTCGATTCTGGCGGTGGGACTGACAACAGGCCTGCTGTGGTATATCGACGGGCTACGCTCGGAATTCGTGGAATTCTGGGTCATCCTGGTACAACGGTTGACAATGGGTGCCGCTTTTGGACTGGCGCAGATGATACTGTCGTCAACGCTGATTATCGATACCTGTGAGTCGTTCCAGCGCACAGAGGCTAACTTCAGCGCGTCGTGGTTTGCCCGCTTTGCCTTGTCGTTAGGTCCGTTGGCGGGCTTGATGGTCTATCAGACGGGATTCCATGTGGTGTTGCTGGTAGCCATCGGTATGGCTGCTGCCTCGCTGCTGTTGCTGAAGATGGTGAAATTTCCTTTCCGCACACCTGAAGAGGGCGTGCATGTGATGTCGCTGGACCGCTTCTTCCTGCCTCACGGATTCGTGCTTTTCGTGAATCTGCTGATGGTATGTGTGGTGGTGGGCTTGCTGCTGACTATCTCTCATCAACCGATGTTCTATGCCTTGATGATGGGCGGCTTCCTGCTGGCACTGCTCGCCCAGCGTTTCGTGTTCCGCGATGCTGAGCTGAAGAGCGAGGTGGTGACAGGCTTAATCCTGATGGTGGCTGCATTGCTCGTCATGCTGGCATATCCCGCATCACCGGTATCGCCCGTGTGTGTAGGACTGAGTGTAGGCATTATCGCCTCGCGCTTCCTGTTGTTCTTTATCAAGCTGAGCAGACATTGCCAGCGCGGCACGTCGCAGAGCACTTATTTCCTAGGATGGGAAACGGGCATAAGCCTGGGCATCGGACTGGGTTACCTGCTGTTCTATCAGCAGGCAGAACGGCTGTTATACACCGCATTGGCGCTGACCTTGGCGGCCTTGGCGATGTACCATTTCTTTACGCATGCCTGGTTTATAAGGAACAAGAACCGATAACCCTTAGTGGCGACAGAGCTGTGCGTAAGGACACGAGCGGCAGATCTTCAGGTCGTCAGTAGGACAGAATGGCTTAGTGGATGAGAATATCTCGTCCACTTTTTCTTTTAGCAACTCATTGAAACGAGCGGAATGATCTGCGATGTTGAGGATGGGCTCTTTGCCGAATTTCAGCGTGGGGTCGTAGTCGTCGGCGGCAGCATGCTGGATGAACAGCAAGGCAGGCGAGACCTTCAGGGGGCTGAAGGATGATGTAGGATGGCTGAAGGCTAAGTTCCGAAGGATATGGTCTTGCTGGCGACTGACAATATCGGCATAGAGCAAGGCCTGCAGGTAATAGTCGCTATGCTCGTGAATCTTATCAGGCGAAAAGATGGAATCGACATCGGGCAATGCCTTGAGGTCACGGTTGCCAGTCTTATAGTCCACTACCCGGATGCGCTCCAGGTCGGTGCCCTCATGAATGAGGTCAAGGCGGTCTATGCGCCCGCCCATCTTCATGGTGGAGGTGTATTGCTGATAGACATCGTATTCGAGCCCGAGAATGGTAAAGGGTGCCAGTCGGCAGTCGATGGCGATGAGTTGGCGCAGATAGTGGATAATCACCTCGCGGTTGATGATGTGCAGACCACTCTGCGGACTGTTGGGCAGAATGTTATGGAACGCCTCGTCAACGGCACGCTCTATCTCCACCTTGGTCTTGAGCAGATGGGTCAGCACATCCTTGGTGACACGGCGCGGCAGCCGGTGGTAGATGATGTCGGCAGCATCGTGGAAGATATTGCCGAAGGTGCGGTTGTCCAGCTCTTGCTCGTCGTCAGGAACATCGGGTTCCTGGAGCCCAGCCACATAACGGTAGTAGAACTGAAGCGGACAGCGCATATACCTGCTGATGGCGGTGGGGGAGAGTCGTTCGAAACCGGACTTCATGATCTGGAGCACATGGTCGCTCTTCTCAATGGGTTGTGGTGTCCAGCGCTCTATCTGTTTGCCTGCCTGCAGGGTGTGCTGCGTGATGGGATGACCGCTCTCCACCATCAGCTGCAGCATGAAACGGCTCATCTCGCCCCGCTGTCCGTCCTCGGTGGAGTTGTTGTACAGGATGGTGACATCGGAAGCCCGCTGCAACAGGCGATGGAAATAGTAGGCATAGATGCTGACCTTGTTTTCCACGGTGGTCAGCTCGTAAGCCTGGCGGATGCTGTGAGGAATGAACGAGCTGTCGTTGACACCCTTGGGCATGTTGCCTTCGTTGCAGGAGAGCAGCAGCACATGGTCGAAATCGAGGTTTCGCGTTTCCAGTACGCCCATCACCTGCAGCCCTTCAGCGGGTTCGCCGTGGAAGGGAATGCTGGTTTGCTGCATGATCTGTGTGGTGAGGCGTTGCAGGGTCTGGTCAGAAACCTGCAGGTCGCCACTCTCCATCAGTCCGCTCAGACGATTGATGAGGGTATAGGCACGGAAGAGCGACTCCTGGAACAGCGGGTCTTGTATCTCGTCCTTTGCCTGGGTAGCTATCTGGCGCAGGAATGTAAGCAGTTGACCGATAAGGTCACCATTCGCTTCTGGCAAATCTCTCACCTCTTGTCCCTCACCACTCACCTCTAAAAACCGGGTATAGGGATGGCGCTTGAGGGCACGCAGCAGACGGGGTGAGCGACCTCCTAACTGATAGTTATAATACTGCTGGATGAACGAGGCTACGGGAGTCAGAGCAAGGGGATAACCCGTGGTGACGTTAATCTTCTCCACCTCATTGGGAAGGCAGTGGATGACGGTGGGCAACAGGCTCTCATCGCACAGCACAATGGCGGTTCGGCGCCCGTCCTTATAGCGTTCCGATTCGCGGAGCCAGCTGCTCACATAGCGAGCCTGGATGTGCTGGGTGGGGGCTGACATATACCGGATCTGCTTGGGTTGGCTGAACTGCTGGTAGATGTCGGCATCGGTACTGTCCAACTCGTTGGGGAAGTATTCCAGGTATCGGGCGATATACCGGCCTGCCTCATGGTGTTGCATATAGTAGTGGTCGAAGTCCCAATAGAACTTGGCCTTGCCTTCTTTCTGGAGGAAGGAGAAGAGCTGCTGCTCGACTTTCTGCAACAGGTTGAAACCCACGAAGAGGTAACGGTCGTAGGGGAAATGCTCGGCAATGTTTGTTGTCATGGCCTGACAACATACCTGCCGGTATAGTGCACCTTCGTAGGCCAGCCCCTGTTCGGTCAACCGCTTGTTGAAGTCGTGATAGATGTCCGCAAAGTGGCTCCATAGGTTCAGGAAGCGTTGTTTCAGCTCGGTCTCATGCTCCTCGGTGAAATGGCTGAAGAAGTGGCGTAACAGCTGACGCTGTTCCTCGGTGAGGAAGCTCAGGTCGTCTAACTCATGAATGTCACGCAGGTTGGCAAAGACGCGGTCGGCATCCGCCATGTTCTTGTCGATATCGTCGAAATCGCTGATAAGCAGCTGTCCCCAGCCATAGAACTTGTCGAGGGTCTCGGTGGACCCTGTTTCCTGACAGAAGGACTGATGAAGGTCGCAAACCAGTTTGATGGGGTCGGCCACCTGTAGGGTGGTCTGCTGTCGGAACAGCTCGCTGATGGTGATATAGGCAGGACTCCACAGGGGATGACCTGCCAGGCGTGCCAGATGCTCATTGAGGAACAGCGAGGCTCGCTTGTTGGGAAAGACAATGGCTGTACGCGAGAGATCGGTGCCATACTTCCGAATGATATCTTCAGCTACATATTCTAAAAAGTTCTTCATACCTCTTACATCTCACTTCTCACTTCTCACCTCTTCTATCTTATTGCTATACACATACCAGAGCCACCCTCTGACATGGGGCATCTGCATCTGGCGGAGCAGTTGGATGTATTCACCCACTTGTGCATGATATTCCTCGTGCTGACGTCCGAATTTGAAGTCGATGACATGAGTCTCGTTGCCATCGGTGATGACACGGTCAGGACGGCGTTCCACCACCTCTCCGTGTTCGTCCAAACGCAGGATGCTACATTCGTTAAACAGCTGCCAACGGTCTGAGAACCATTCTTTTACACGGGTGTCTGTCAGTCGCTTCCTGATGATGTCCATCAGTTTTTCACGAGTCACCTCATTATCATAGAGAATGCCCTCTTGCTGCATCTGCAAGAGAGCCTGTGGAATGTCTGCCGTGGTGCGGATGGTGGAGAAAATCTCGTGGAGCACAGAGCCGAGCTTGATGTAGCTGAGTTCTTGTTGCTCGTCATCGCCATTCATGAAATCGCGACTGCGGTTGCTCTGTCGGAACTCGGTCTTGACATCGAAGCTCTCCATCTGGATGGACTCGGTAGCAACGGGCTGGAGGAATATGTTGTCTGAGTGTTTGACAGAAGAGGACTGCTTTGCTGTTGCCAGGGTGCCGAAGGTGAATTCGAGTACCTCCTGTTCATCGTCCTGTCCGTGGAGCGTGGCTCCGTTGAGTTCTATATTTCCCAATACACTCTCCAGGAGGGCGGAACGGTTGGACTTGCTGCCCCGTTGTCCAATGACAAACAGGCTGCGGACAGCACGCGTGAAGGCTACATACAGCAGGTTCAGGTTGTCCACCGTGTTTTGCAGATGTTCATCCAGGAAGGCCTGCTCATAGATGGTGCCCCGCATCTGCTTCTCGCTATAGTCGATGGGTGCTATAGGCAATGCATCGAACGGCGCTGCGGTGGGTTCGCACCACAGGATGTCGGGCATCTCCAGTTTCCAGTCGCAGAAGGGGATGATGACATGATTGAACTCCAGTCCTTTACTTTTATGAATAGACAGGATGCGGATGCCGCTGTTCGCATCGCTTTGTATGGTCTTGCTGCTAATGGTTTCTTCCCATTCGCGGACAAAGGCATCGATGTCCGTAGAGTTGTCTTGCGTAAACTGGTTCAGCTGGTCGTAGAACGCACAGATATAGGCACTCTGTTCGTTCAGGTGCTGAAGACCGAAGATGGCATACAGGCGTTCTACGAGTTCGAAGAGAGGCAGCTGCTTCAGTTCCTCGGTATGTTGGATGAATGCTTCGGGCAGGAGTTCGTCAAGCTGCCGGTCCTTGATGAGCAGTTCCTCCTCGGCAATGTTTTCGCGGAGGATGGAAAGGTGGTAGAGCTTGGCAATGGTAGCCTTGGCCAAGAGGTCGTCAGGATGGGTAATCAGATGGAGTGCCTGAACCAAGAGGCATACTGATACGGAGGCGTCGAGACGGAAGGCCTCGTCGCTGACAATGCGCACATCAGGCAGATGGACCGCAAAATAGTCGGCAATGAGCGGGATGTGCTTGTTGGTGCGGACGAGGATGGCTATATCGCTGATGGAAACACCCTGTTTCCTAAGCATCTGGACGGTGTCAATCAGCTGGCTCATGGTCTGGTCCTGGTAGTCGTCAGAGGGCAACAGTCGGATGTTGACCATTCCGATGGCTTCACGCTGTGAGGGAACCTGCTGATGGACATCAGCATAGGCATGTTGCAATTGGCTGGCGCCCTCAGGATTCTCCTCCTCCAACCGTGAGAATTCCTGTTGTGCTGCCAACTTGAAAAAGGCGTTGTTGAAATCTACGATGTTACGTTCGGAGCGGTAGTTGGTTTCCAAGGGATGGATTTCCACCATCTCGTCGGCATAGGGGAATTCCTGGTCGATGGCATTCAGCAGTCGCCAGTCGCCAGAGCGCCAACGATAGATGCTCTGCTTGACATCGCCCACGATGAGATTCTCCGCCTGCTGATGACTCATACATTCCTGCAGCAGCACCTTGAAGTTCTTCCATTGTACGGTACTGGTGTCCTGGAATTCATCAATCATGATGTGTTCCAGTTGGGTGCCTATCTTCTCGAAGATAAATGGTGAGTCGCTATTGCTGATAAGCTGATGAAGCAACTGCTGGGTATCGCTGAGCAGGAAGCGGTTGGCCTCCTCGTTCAACTCGCGGACTTTCTGTTCGATGCTGCCAAGCAGGCGTAGCTGACTGAGATGGCGAAGTGTCAGGTCGGCAGACTGATAGAGCCGGTACTGTCGAGGACGCTCTTCGATGGCGTTCCTGAGCAAGGGTATCAGCGATTCCTCTGCCAGCATATAGATGGCTTCCGCCTGCGGGTGTTTCTTGGAGGCCCATTTAGAGGGGTCGCCCACAGCATCCAGGGCACGCTTTCCCACAATGCCTTCGTCCATCTGTCCGTTTTTCAGCTTGAGGAAAAAACTGGCAATACCGGACTTGCCAAAGGGCAGGTCGTCGATGGTCAGTTGCTCTGCTTCCAAGGTATCAAAGAACGTGTCCGCATATTCCTTCATGCGATCCTGGCTGTCCTTGCGAATCTCGCGGAGTTGCCTGACATAGGCTTCTATGAATCCTTTCTCCTCTATCTTCTGCTTGAGAATCTGGCTGTGCTCCTTGTAATAGTCACGGAAGATGGTCTTGCCAAACTGCTTCACTTGTCCTATGATGTTCCAGGAACGGTCGTCGCTGATTTTCTCCATGATATAGTTCAGGAGCCATTCCAGCATGATGTCCGTATGCGTCAGGGAGTCGATGAGCTGGTCAACAGCCTGTTCCTCCACCTGGCTGTCATTCAGTCCGATGCGTAGGTTGGCTGTCAAGTCCAGTTCGCGGGCAAGGTTGCGCAACACACTCTGGAAGAAGGAGTCGATGGTCTCAACACGGAAGTAGTTGTAGTTGTGCAACAGCAGATGGAGGGATTCCCCAGCGCGCTGACTGATCAGTTCCTCGGTATATCCTGTGTCTTCCTTGATGCGCTTCAAGTAGCTGTCAGAGTCGGGCAAGTGTTTCCAGATACCATAGAGCTGCGAGAGGATGCGCATCTTCATCTCTTCCGTTGCCTTGTTGGTAAAGGTAACTGCCAGAATGTTGCGATAGCTTGCAGGATTCTGTACAAGCAACTTAATATACTCGGTGGCCAGTGTGAATGTCTTTCCGCTTCCAGCACTAGCCTTAAAGACTGTGAGGGGTTTTACCATCTTCTGAATAGTTCTATGGTGAATTTACATCCCACGCTCTCCATTTTTGCACCGAAGAAATTGGCAAAGAATCCTGTAGAAAGGTAACGGGTGGAGAAACCATATCCCAGTTCGAAATAAGGACGGGTGTGCTCAATGCTGAGTGCACTGAAATAGACACGCTCCAACTCTACGAAATGTCCGATGAGTGGAACCCATGTCAGCGCAAGGAGGGGTGATTCGAAAGTGAGGTGTCCGCGAACGTAGTAGTTCGACTCGTTATAAAGCCGACCGTCGAGTAACTGGAATTGTCCTGACCAGTCGTCATCCCAACCGGTAGCCAGGTTGTTGTCACGGAAATTGGAGAAGTCCACAAAATATTCGGAGCCTCGCTGTGTGTAAAATCCGGAACCTGCTCGCATGTTTATTTTGCGCATGGCACTTAGATTATGCTTGTAAGAGAGGTCAAACTCCCATCGCTCGTAGTCAAGATTCGATTTGAAGACACCTTTGATACCCCGTTCGTAGTTGGCTGTCAGAGTGGGACCCTTCTGTTGCCACGGCTTGAAATGCAGGGTAAGCAGGGGGGCGAAGCTGTAGAACGCGTCAGGGAACCCGATTTTCCTCATCAGGTCGGGGTTGACGGATTTGCGTCGGTGATAAACCATACCCGTCATGACTTCCACCCAGTCGAACGCTTCCACGTTGTTTACTACTTTGACCAACTCATCCTTGAACTCCGGAACCTCAAAGCCTTTGCCCTCTTTCTCTTCAATGTCTTCAACCAGCGAGGCGTGGTTTGTACGGTTACCATTAGCCCACGTAATCTCGGCATAGCCGTTGCGCTTGGGGTTATAGGTCATTCGTAAGGGGGCGTTATAGAAAAACTGCTTGATCTTGAAATTGTAGCCCATTCGGGGGTTCAAGGTCAGATAGCGATGCTTGTTGAAAGTATATTGCAGACCAAGATCTATCTTATAGGCAAAGCCACGGCTTCTACTATAGCTGAAATAGAGGGGGTTGAAAAGGGGTGAGATATGCATGGATGCCGGACCGGAGTTGGCATGTGTGCTGTTAATCATGTTGTAGCCGATGTTGTCCCAAAAGACATCGTACAGCTTCTTCTTATTAGTGTGTGTGGTGTCTGACGGATCCCTCTGACTTTCCTGGATGCTGTCGGCTTGCTGCTTGTGCAGATAAATTTCGCTTTCTGTCTCGGTAAGTAGCGTGGGGCGCAGGGTAGCCATCAGCTCAGCGTCTTCCACCTCGTTGATGGAGTCGGGCAATGAGGTGGGACAATTGTAGAACGCGCGGCATGTGGCACTGATATTGTTGCCCATGAACCTGAACTTACTCTCTGTCATGCAACGCTCAGGCAGCACGATATTCTCATCATTCATGTCCATGTATGCATTTACCTTGAAGGATATCATGTCAAATTCGCCTTCATAGAAAACGGAATTGATACGTCCTGTATCCAGAAAAACAAAGGCACGCCCCTTAATGAGCTGGGTGTTGTTGGTCCTGGGACGGAAGCGTACGATAAACAGGTTGCTGGTTACGGGGATGATAAGATACTTGTAAAAGAAGCGGTTCTGGTAATAGAAGGGCGACAACATCTTGTCGTTATAAAGGGTCTCGTTATAGAGGTTGGGCGTCAGGAATTGTATCATATTGGGCATGACACTCCTGTTACTGGGAATGGTACCGCAAACCACTTGTCGCTGCAGGTCGTACTTGAAGGCATCACGGAACTTCATCTTGTAAAATGACTCGCCGACAAACTCCTTCTCACCTTTGGCAATAGAATACATGGTGGGAACAAGGAAAAGGGTAGGGTTGCGACGATTGGTCTTGAACGTGTATGACATGTACACGTTTCGTTCTACTCCGTTGCTGACCTGTTTATGGTTTTTGGCATAATTCCATATCCTGAAGAGGACCAGCGAGTCGATAGACCTGTCACGTGAAAAACAAATGCCGGGCATGAAGAACATCGTGCCCAGCATCAGTAATATGATGTGTAGCTTTCGATTCACGACCCCAAAATTACAAATAATTTTTGGAGCCGCAAAACTTTAGCCCAAATATTTTATCAGAATACGTGCATTACCGGAATCGCGCAGCTTGGCAATGCTCTTCTCGCGAATCTGGCGAACGCGCTCACGTGTCAAGCCTAACTGGTCACCAATCTCTTCCAGTCCTTTCTCGTGGCAACCGATGCCGAAGCATTCGCGAATGATGGTGATTTCACGGTCCTTGAGCACCTTCTGAAGCACGGCGTTCAGTTCTTGAGCCATCGACTCATGATCTACATGGCGGTCGGTACGTGAATCGTCACCGGAGGCCATCACGTCAAGCATACAGTTGTCTTCTCCGTCCTGGAAAGGTGCATCGATAGATACGTGATGACTGTCAGCCTGCATAGACTGTGCAATCTTCTCCTCATCCATGTTGGTGGCATCACTCAACTCGGAAACAGAGGGGTGGCGCTGGAATTCCTGCTCGAAGCGATTGATCTCGTGACTAATCTTATTAAGGCTGCCTACCTGATTGAGTGGCAGACGGACTATACGGCTCTGCTCGGCAATAGCCTGTAGGATAGACTGGCGAATCCACCATACGGCATAGGATATAAACTTAAAACCACGGGTCTCGTCAAACTTCTGTGCGGCCTTAATCAGACCGATGTTACCCTCGTCAATCAAGTCAGTAAGTGTCAGTCCCTGATGCTGATACTGCTTGGCAACAGATACTACGAAACGCAGATTGGCAGTAACCAGCTTGTCCTTGGCACGCTCGCCTTCAGGACCGCCTTTACGTATTTTCTGAGCCAGCTCGATTTCTTCTTCGATACTGATCAGTGGTGCACGACCAATCTCCACCAGATACTTATCCAGTGCTTCGCTTGAGCGATTCGTAATACTCTTCTGAATCTTTAATTGTCTCATCTTTTACTCCTTAAATAGCGTCTAACTACTTGAAATTCAAGTGTGTGTAATATATAATACCTTTTAAAGCGGTGCAAAGTTACGAAAAATATCAATCCGTTGTTCTCGGAACTCGAATTATTTTATGTTAAAAAGGATTAATCCTGTTGAGGCTTCTTGTTCCGATGATGGTGATTCTTGCCTTTTCCTCCTTTGCTCTTTTCGGGATTGCCGGACTTTCCTATTCCTTTTCCGCTACGGTGTTTTCCTCCTCTCCCGCGTGAATTCTTACGGGGTGCGGAAGGCTTGTATTCTGGTCCGCTACCCAGCTCTTCCGGTAGCGGGTTCTTCAGGATTTCACGTTCCAGGAATCGCTCGATGTCCGCAAAATAGCGAATGTCCTGTTCGGACACAAAGGTGATGGCTACACCGTCGCGCTGGGCTCGTGCCGTGCGTCCTATACGGTGTACATAGTCTTCTGCATCGTGAGGCACGTCGTAGTTGATGACCATCAGGATGTCGTCGATATCAATACCTCTTGCCACTATGTCTGTGGCTACCAATACGTCCACCTGTCCTGCCTTGAAGCGATACATCACCTCATCACGCTCGGCCTGGGAGAGGTCGGAGTGCATGGAGGCACAATTGATATGCATGTGTTTGAGTTCGCGGGTGATGTCCTTCACCTTGTCTTTCTTGCCCGAGAAGATGATGACTCGTTGCAGTTCGCCCGCCTTGAACAGAGAGCGGATGATGCCCAACTTCTGAGGTTCATAGCAGACGAAAGCCGACTGCTGGATTTTCTCAGCAGGTTTGGATACGGCTATCTTCACTTCTATCGGATGATATAATAAGGTACGCGCGAGTTGCTGTATCTTAGTTGGCATAGTGGCAGAGAACATGATGGTCTGATGGGATGGCGGCAATTGTTTTGCTATCTGCAGGATGTCGTCTGAAAAACCCATGTCAAGCATGCGGTCGGCTTCATCGAGTACGAAGAAGGAGAGGCGCGACAAATCGAGATGTCCCATTCTGATGTGTGAGAGCAGACGCCCAGGCGTGGCGATAATCACGTCAGCCCCCATCTTCAGTCCTTTGGTCTCTACGTCAAAACGGTTGCCGTCGTTGCCTCCATATACGGCAACACTTGAAATTCCGTCAAGATAATAGCCGAAGCCTTGCATGGCCTGGTCAATCTGCTGGGCCAGTTCACGGGTGGGCGACATGATGATGCAGTTTACCGCGTCTTTCGGAAAGCCACCGTCATCAAGCATGCTGAGTATGGGCAGCAGGTAAGCTGCCGTCTTTCCCGTTCCCGTCTGTGCAACACCTATAAGGTCGTGTCCGTCCAGGATTTCTGGTATGCAGCGTTCTTGTATAGGTGTCATTACCTCGAAGTGCATGTCATAGAGTGCATCGAGGATGTTATCGTTTAAATATGTCTCTTCAAATGTCATTAATCGTCAATTAGTTCGGTGCTTGCCTATAGCAGAAATAGGCAATGATTGAATACAGGATATTGGGAATCCAGGCAGCCAGCATGGGCGGTGTGTCAGCATTGATGGCAAAGGTGGCACTCACCGTCTGCAACAGGATGTAAGTGAACGACAGAGCCAAACCGATACCCAGATACATTCCCATACCACCTTTGCGCTTGCGCGATGACAGCGAAACGCCAATGATGGTCAGGATGAATGAGGCAAATGATGTGGCGATGCGCTTGTGGAACTCCACCTCGTATTGCACGACGTTCGAGGAGCCGCGTTTTTGTTGTTTGGAGATATAGCGCAACAGCTCAGGCGATGTGAACGTCTCCTGCTGTCCCCTTGAGAATACAAGGTCCATCGGCTCCATTTTGATGAGGGTGTCAATCTCCATGCCACTGGTAATCTGTTCACGCATACCTTTTAAGGTACGGATTTTATAGTTACGTGCCTTCCAGTGATAGCGTGAGTCGGAAATGGTGTCGTATTGAATGACGTTTGCGTTCATCTGCGATACCATCTTTTTGTTCTCAAACTTATAGAGCGCAAAGCCATAGCCCGTCTTGCGAATGTCGTCATATTGCGAGATGTAGGCTACCACCCCTTTATCCACCATTAGCTGGATGTTCGATGCCGATGTGTTCTTCTTGTTATTCTTATAGAGCGACTCGAAGTCGTGGCGCACCACCGTTCCTTTTGGGATGATGTAGGCACCCAGGTAGAAGTTCAGGGCAGCGATGAAGGCTGCTGATATGAGGTATGGACGCAACAGTCGCTTAAAGCTCATGCCGCAGGCCAGCATTGAGATAATCTCTGAGTTGCCTGCCAGCTTTGAGGTGAAGAAGATGACGGCGATGAATACGAACAACGGTGAGAAAAGGTTGGCGAAATAGGGTACGAAATTGGTGTAATAGTCGAACACGATGGCACGCAGCGGAGCGTGGTTCGTTGTGAACTTCGCCAGGTTCTCGTTGACATCGATGACGATGGATATGGAGATGATGAGGATGATGGAGTAGAAATAGGTGCCTATGAACTTGTTGATGATGTACCAGTCCATACGCTTGATGAGGCGGAACGGGTTAAACCGTTTCATCCACGCCAAGCGCTTCCAAGGTATTTTGCTCCACAGGCGCCATATCGGCCATAGCCACTGTTTCAGTTTTTTCTTATTCATCTTCTGCGTCCTAAGTTGTCAATCACCGACCGTTTCCATGTTGTGAAGTCACCTTGTTCTATGTGCATACGGGCATCTGTTACCAGTCGGAGGTAGAAGGCGAGGTTATGGATGGAGGCTATCTGCATAGCAAGCAACTCCTGGGCTTTGAACAGGTGATGCAGGTAGGCCTTTGAGTGGATGCGGTCTATCTCGCAGCCATCGGGATCGATGGGTGAGAAGTCGTCAGCCCATTTCTGGTTGCGCATATTCATCGTGCCCTCGTAGGTGAACAGCATCGCGTTGCGCCCGTTGCGGGTAGGCATCACGCAGTCGAACATATCCACTCCGCGTTCTATGGCTTCCAGAATATTCTGAGGTGTTCCAACACCCATCAGGTAGCGGGGACGGTCCTTGGGTAGAATCTCGTTCACCACCTCAATCATGTCGTACATCACCTCTGTAGGCTCTCCGACAGCAAGTCCTCCGATGGAGGCACCTCCGCCGTCATTCAGTTTTCCCAGCACATCCACCACATGCTTTGCCGCATCCTGTCGCAAGTCCTTATAGGTACATCCCTGCACGATGGGGAACAGCGTCTGATGATAGCCGTAAAGCGGTTCTGTCTCGTTGAATTGCTTCACGCAACGCTCCAACCATCGCTGTGTCAGTCCCAGTGATTTCTTGGCATACTGGTAGTCGCTCTGTCCTGGAGGACATTCATCTAGTGCCATCATGATGTCTGCACCGATGATGCGTTCCGTATCCATAACGTTCTCGGGGGTGAAGATATGCTTCGAGCCGTCGATATGGCTACGGAACTCACAACCCTCCTCACGAAGCTTGCGGATGCCTGTCAGCGAGAAAACCTGGAAACCTCCGGAATCTGTCAGGATAGGACGGTCCCATGTGTTGAACTTATGCAGTCCGCCCGCCTTTCGCAGAATGTCGAGTCCTGGACGCAGATACAGGTGGTAGGTGTTACCCAGAATAATCTGAGCTTTCACCTGTTCGCGTAGTTCTGAAAAGTGGACACCTTTCACAGAACCACAAGTACCTACGGGCATAAAGATAGGAGTCTTTATCTGTCCGTGGTCTGTGGTAATCAGACCGGTACGGGCATCACTGGCGTTGTCACTATGTTGTACTTCGAAAGTCATTTCTTATCGTCTTTCTCTTCAGGTATCTCAAAATTCAACGGATGATCCACAATCTCATCGGTGAGAGCGAACTTCCAGACGTCCTGCACATTCTCCACATAGTGGAATGTAACCCCCTTCAGATACATCTCAGGAATCTCGTTGATGTCCTTCTCGTTCTCCTGACACATTACGATGTCCGTAATGCCGGCACGTTTCGCAGCAAGTATCTTCTCCTTGATACCACCCACGGGCAGCACTTTTCCACGAAGGGTTATCTCACCGGTCATAGCGGTGTTCTTGCGCACCTTACGCTGGGTGAGTGCCGAGGCGATAGAGGTTGCTATCGTGATACCGGCAGACGGACCGTCCTTCGGCGTGGCTCCTTCCGGAACGTGGATGTGGATGTTCCAGTTGTCGAAAATGCGATAGTCTATGCCCAGCACATCCACATGTGCCTTCACATATTCCAGGGCGATAACAGCCGACTCCTTCATCACGTCACCGAGGTTACCCGTTAGCGTCAGCTTCGCACCCTTTCCTTTTGACAGCGAGGTTTCGATGAACAGGATTTCGCCACCCACACTGGTCCATGCCAGACCTGTGACAACACCCGCATAGGCATTGCCCTGGTAGATGTCACGGTAGAAAGGTGGCTTGCCCAACAGGTCTTCAATCTCCGTAGGCGTTATCTTCGAATAAGGCAGTTCACCACTCTCTGCTTTCTTGAAAGCCATCTTGCGCAGCGCTTTGTTTACCTGCTTTTCCAGCTGGCGCACACCACTCTCACGCGTATATTGCTCTATGATTTTCTCGATGGCAGGCTTGGTGAATGTCAGTTTCTTATCGACCAGTCCCGTATTCTCCTTTTCCTTGGGGATGAGGTGGCGCTTGGCAATCTCATATTTCTCTTCCGTGATATAGCCGCTCACCTCAATAATCTCCATACGGTCCAACAGCGGACGCGGGATGGTGCTCAGGTTGTTGGCAGTAGCAATGAACATCACCTTCGACAAGTCGTAATCCACATCCAGATAGTTATCGTGGAACGCACCGTTCTGTTCGGGGTCTAATACCTCAAGCAATGCGGAGGCAGGATCGCCGTTGTGCGTGTTCTGCGTCACCTTGTCTATCTCGTCAAGGATAAACACGGGGTTGGAGGAACCCGCCTTTTGAATGTTCTTGATGATACGTCCAGGCATAGCGCCGATATAGGTACGGCGATGACCGCGAATCTCAGCCTCATCGTGCAGACCGCCCAACGACACTCGCACATACTTACGCTTCAGCGCATCGGCTATCGATTTGCCCAACGATGTCTTACCCACACCTGGAGGACCGTAGAGGCACAGGATGGGACTCTTCAGGTCGCCACGCAAAGATAACACGGCGATATATTCCAGGATGCGCTCCTTCACTTTCTCCATGCCATAGTGGTCACGGTCAAGAATCTTCTGGGCCCGTTTCAGGTCCATGTCGTCCTCCGTAAATTCTCCCCATGGCAGGCTTACCAATGTCTGCAGATAGTTTAACAGCACGTTGAAGTCGGGCGAGTTCGTATTCAGTTGGTCCAACTTCTCTGCCTCCTTGTAGAAGAACTTCTCGATATCCTCAGGCCATTTCTTGTCTCTGGCTTTCTCCAGAAGCTCCTTTTTCTCAGGCGTACTCTCATTACCCATCTCAGCCTGCAGGTTCTTAATCTGCTGCTGTAGGAAATAGTTACGTTGTTGCTCGTCAATATCGTCGCGCGTCTTGTTGCGGATGTCCAGTTTCAGCGTCTGCAGGTTGATTTCCCTATTCACCAGGCGTAACACGTTGAACAGGCGCTCCTTCATCGAGTCCATCATCAGCAGGCTGATCTTCTCTTTCACTGAGAAGGGCAGGTTCGAACAGATGAAGTTCAGGGCCATCATGTTATTGCCGACATTCTTGATGGCGAAGGTTGCCTCCTCGGGAATGTCATCGCTCATCTTGATATAGTCGGAAGTCTGTGAGCGCAGGTCTTCCATAGCCGTATTGAACTCCATGTCACGACTGCTGGGCTCCTCCTCTGGAGCAGCCTCCACATGACCAAGCAGGAAAGGCTTGTATTTCAGCAGTTCCTTCAGTCGGATACGTCCAAGGCTTTGCACGATGGCTGTCACATTACCATTGGGCAACGTTAGCATCTTCAGAACCTTGGCATATACGCCGATATCGTAAAGGTCCGACCGGATAGGATTGTCAACGTCAGGGTCACGCTGTGATATCACGCCAATCACCTCGCCGCTCTTCTCTGCTTTGCGAATCAGTGCCAGGCTCGATTGCCTGCCAATCAGGATGGGTGATACCACGGTGGGAAACAATACAAGGTTGCGCACCGCCAGGATAGGCAGTGTGTCAGGCAGTTTCATGCCTGTCAAGTCACCGTACTCGCCCTCAACATCTGCAATCATCGAGAACGACCGGTTCTTGTTATCCATATACATTGTTATTTTCTCTTCCATAATGAGGTGCAAAGGTACGAATAAACGAGCAAAAAAACAAATTTATTTGGTTTTTTTCGAGTGAAAGTACCTTAGACGAAAGTAAAAGTTGGAAGTATTCCACCTGTTTTATTAAATATATGAAGGTGCTTAGTGGTTTTTAACTTTTCAAACGAGGTGTTCTTGATCTTTTTGTTGTACTTTTGTAATTCAAAGTAATATGAAGTATCAATAAGTTAAGATATAGCGGCATGTTTCGATTCAAACACTTTACAGTAGAGCAGGACCTGTGCGCCATGAAAGTGGGCACGGACGGTGTGTTGCTAGGTGCTTGGGCACATGGCGGGGAGCAGGTGCTGGACGTGGGAACAGGAACGGGACTGATAGCCCTGATGATGGTGCAGCGGTATCCGGAGGCTCGGGTGACGGCTCTTGATATTGACGAAGGGGCTGTGCGCCAGGCGACTATCAATGTGGAGCAGGCAGAGGCGAAGGACCGCATCCGCATGGTGCAACAACGGGTTCAGGAGCATGAAGGACTGTATGATGCCATAGTGAGCAATCCGCCGTTTTTTATCGACTCGCTGAATGCGCCTGATGTGCGGCGGAACACTGCCAGACATGCGGATACGCTGACATACGCGGAGCTGATGGAGGCAGCGTGGCGACTGCTAAAGGACGATGGAGAGCTGAGCGTGGTGGTGCCTTTCGACTATCGTCAGCGGATGGAGGACGAGGCGACGTTCCGAGGGTTCTTTCCCAGTAGGGTGTGTGCTGTCAAGACGGTGGAACGGAAACCTGCCAAGCGGTATCTGCTGGCTTTCAGGAAACATCCCTGTCAGTGTGTGAAGGAGACGATGACCATCGGTGATGAGCAGTATCGGCAACTGACGGGTGACTTCTATCTGTAATCAGGTTGGTTCTCTATTCGTAGAACCCCGTCTGTATAAAGCTTTCGAATTGTGGCTGATAGCCGTTGAACACGTTGATGTCAACATCGCCTGTGATGCCGCTGACCTTGCCATCGGCGCACAACTGCCAGTAAACCAGTTTTACATCGGGTTTGTATTGTCCGTAGCGGGCTATCCAGACATTGTATTTCTGCTTGATGTCCTTCGCATTGTTCATGTGGTGGTTGATGAAACTCTGACTGATATAGAGGATGGGGCGCATGCCTGTTCGCTGTTCCACGATATTCATGAAGATCCTGATGCGCTTCATCAACTCTTCGTCACCTCCGATTCTGCGTATCTGGGCATCCGTCGGCTCCACGTCAAGAACGGGCGGAAAGTCGCCTTTGCGGAACAGGGTGTGGTTGACAAAGTAGTTGGCCTGAGCTTTGGCTGTTGACTTCAAGGAGAAGAAATGATAAGCTCCCACGCGTATTCCCTGCTTCTTAGCTTTCATATAGTCGCTGAGGAAATAGCGGTTGCGGATGTTGGTGCCTTCCGTCGATTTGATGTACACAAAGGAAACGGGGAAGGTGCGCCCTTCGGTGTTATGTCGGGCTCCAAGCGATGCGATGCGAACCTTGTCCCAATCGATGGAATAGCGTTTGCGCCCTTTCTCGTGCTGGTGGCGTGAGATGTCGATGCCGTAGATGCGGTCGGTTGTGTAGCGCAGCCGTTCGCCCAGGAACTTGCCTTTTTTCCATTCGCCCGCCTTTAACGGCTGATAGGGTGACGAGAGGAATCCGAAGCCTTGACGGTTGTCGTCTTGCCAGAGTCCCTCGTAGTATTCTCCATTGTGGGCCTGAAAGACACCTTGTCCGCTGGCTTGCATGTATGCATTCATCTGTCCGTGATAGACACCGTTGGCATCGATGCGCGTGCCGGAAACGATGGTGTCTGCGGCATAGACAGCGGAGACGATACGTCCTTTGTAGTCCCTGGCGAGGGCTTTCCCGTAAAGGGGCGTGAAGATGTAATGACCTGCACGCCAATATCCCTTAGACAGCTTGACGGCTATCATGGGGCGCTCTTTTGCCGGAATGGTGATGGTGTCGGTTGAGGTCTTTGGGGACGTGGAGTCGGTAGATAGTCGGGACAGCTTAGCCTGTCTGTCCAAAAGGAGGGCGTTGTATCGCGCCACCTGGTTGTATCCGTTATCCGTCACGTTGTGTATCTTCAGGTAATACTGCATCTCTGCCAGTTGCGCTTCGGTTTGTTTGAGTGCTTGCAGGACAGAGTCGTTCGGCAGGCGATAGGAATGGCGAACCACCACTTTGTCAGGAATGCAGGGTGCCTGAAAAGGGTGGTAGGGAGTAAGGGGCGAAGTGGGGTTGATAAGGACTAGAATGGCTAAGATTAGCAGATCGGCAAGGGTGGCGATGTTACGAACTTTCTTCATCGTGTAACCTCCTCTAACCATGCGTCAATCAACTGTCGGGCGATGCTCAGCTTCTCGGGAATATGGGGCAGATGGTCCTTGTCGAACCAAGCACCCTTGGAGAGCTCGGAGCGTTGCAGGTGAATCTTTCCGCCGTCATAGTCTGCCGTGAAGCCTACCATGAGTCCGCAGGGGTAAGGCCAAGGCTGTGAACCGAAATAGCGGAGGTTGGTGATGTGAAGCCCTGTCTCCTCCATGACCTCACGGTAAACGGCTTCTTCCAGTGTTTCTCCCGTTTCTACGAAACCGGCTACCAGACCGTAGTGGTTGTCGCGGAAATTGTTGGCATGAACCAGCAGCACCTCATGGTCTTTGCGCACCAGCACAATGACGGCGGTGGCCAGCTGTGGCCATATCTCCTTGCCACAATGTTCACATTTTTTCGAGATGGCTGTGTCGAACCGCATAGGTCCTCCGCAGACGCCACAGAATTTCGTATTCTGATCCCAGTAAAGCAGTTCGTGGCATTTCCCGGCTTTCAGATAATCCTTGTGAGATAGCTTATAATAGCTCTGTCGAAGCGGACACATCTCGTAACGGTCGGAATCAGTCAGTGGGGAATCGATACGATAGGCCTTTGCCCCGTCGATGTCCATAACCGTCGTCCAGGGCTTTACCTCCGTGGGTGGCTCTGTGGGTATCGCATAGCCATCAGGTGTCTTCTCCAGTACGAGGTCGCTTTGACAGAAAGTGAAATATTGTATCATTTTAATAGAGGTGTGAGGTAAGAGGTAAGAGGTAAGAGGTCTGATGTTACCGATGAGAGAAGATGAGCTTGCGGTCGCGCTCAATAGCAGGTTTTGCCCATGCTTCAGGAACGAATCGCCAGTTGTTCAGAGCTTTGGGTGCCACTTCTCCTTCACGCTCTATCTTGCGTGTCAGGTAGTGGCGCTGGTCGCGTTCGCTCATGAAGGTGATTCGGGAGGGGATGGAGTCCATCGGAATGCCGGCACCTCGTGTGAGTAGTTCACCACCGCCATTGCCCCGATAGCTGTTCATGGCTACCAAGTACCATTTATTTTCGTCAAAAGGTCGTCCGTCGGTGAATTGCTTGATATGTACTTTCTGTCCGTCGGGCTTGGTGACGTCAACCTCGTAGTCGATGCCAGAAGCTGAGTCGAAGTTGAAGGTGTAGTTCTTGAATCCCTCGCGCTGGTTGTCGCCGGGAGCCTTGGGAGCCAACAGCATGATATGGTCGTCGGGCGACTTCATGGTGTTTACCCACTGGTCATAGCTCAGTTCAAGCAGTTGCCTGACTTCACGTCCCGTCATGCGCAATGCATAAATCTGATTTTCAAAACGATACAGCTTGAACATGTCACTCATATAGACGGGGCCTGCCTTGATTTCCGTGTCAAACACCAAAGGAGCTGTCAGCGAGATGTCGGCATGGGTTTCTTCCAGTTGCAGCTGATGGATGTAGTCAACGAAAGCTGCCGAGCCGAAGAAGGCGTCGCGCGAGCTGATGGTAGTGAGGAATGTGCCAATCTGTCGCTCGATATAATGCTTGATGCCGTCCATCTGGGGTTGGAAATGGCGCACGTAGTCCTCGTCAATGGCTTTTTTGGTGACGTCAATCAGCTGACCTTCCTTCTTTGTGACTACCCATTTGCCATTCTTCCTGGTGCATTGGATGGTGGCTTCTGCCACTTTCACGGCATTGCAAGAGGGGTCCATGCAGAGCACGCCATTGTCGAGGATGACGTTTCGCTCGGTATGGTCGTGACCGAAGAAGACAACATCGAAATCTGAAATCTGTTCGGCTATCTTCCTGGTGACATCCTCCTCGTATTGCTCGGTAGTGATGCCCCCTTCCCATCCGCTATGGAAAAGGCCGATGGTCAGGTCGGCTTTCTCTTCCTCTTTCAGAACCTTCACCCATTTGCGTGTGCTTGCTATCATTTCTTCGAAGCGGAGGCCTTTCCACAGGTTCTCATGCAACCAGTTAGGAATGGCGGGTGTGAGCATTCCCAATATGGCAATCTTTATACCGTCACGCTGGAGTATGGTGTAAGGAGCCACATAAGGCTTGCCTGTGTTGACGTCAATGATATTGGCACCCAGCGTGGGACAGTTCAGGTCTTTTATCCATTTGTCGTAAACGGCATGCCCTGTCTCTACGTCATGATTGCCAAAGGTCTGGGCGTCGTATTGCAGGTAGTTGATGACTGCTGCGGCGATATTGGGCTCGTCCGTCTTGACATAGTTGGTGTAGTAGCTAGTGGGCTGTCCCTGAAGGATATCGCCGTTATCCATCAGAATTAGGTTCTTCCCATATAGCTTACGCTGTTCCTTCAGATAGGTGCTGACACGTGCCATCGTGCCCTGCATCGGCTTGCGCTCCGTGAAGTTGTAAGGGAAGAAAGCGCCATGTACATCACTTGTCTCCACCAGTTTCAGTGTGACGGTCTTTTCTTTCTTTGCCATTGCCGTGGTTGTCAAGCACATAAGTGCCAGTGAGATAATGATAGTCTTTTTCATAGTTGCAAAGGTATGGATTATTTATGAGTTGTGCAAATTTTGGTACGATTTTTGCTGTATATTTTTTAGGATATGACAACAAGTATAAAAATAGGAGGAAATGAGATATGGCATTTATTGATTATTACAAGATTTTGGGCGTCGATAAGACGATTCCGCAGAAAGATGTGAAGCGTGCTTACTTAAAGCGCGCCAAGCAGTTTCATCCCGATTTGCATCCCGATGACCCGAAAGCGAAAGCTAAGTTCCAAGCGCTGACGGAGGCTTACGATGTGATAGGTGATCCTGAGAAGCGTGCCAAATATGACAAATATGGCGAGCAATGGAAACAGGCCGAGCAGTATGAGAAAGCAGGCTTTGGCGGTGGCGGAGGCTATGAAGCCGGTGGTGGCTTCGGTGGCTTTGACTTCTCGCAGTTCACGGGAGGAGGCGGCTTCTCGTCGTTCTTCCAGGATTTGTTCGGAGGGCAGGGTGGCTTTGGCAGTCATATGAACTATGCCAGTCAACCATCTCAAACGGAAGCCAATGTGACGATTGATATGTTTACGGCCCTGTTGGGTGGTACCATCATGGTAACTACCGGCACAGGTGCCAAGCTACGCCTGACGGTGAAACCTGAGACACAACCTGGTACGAAGGTGCGTCTGCGTGGAAAGGGACGGAACGGTACGGACCTGATTATCACCTACCAGGTAAAACTGCCTACCAATCTGACGGATAGGCAGCGTTCGTTGCTACGTGAAATGCAACAGGGTTAAACTCTTGGCTATTGCTGGTGGGATGCCAGGAACGCTTCGGCTCGTTGCAGGTCTTCGGGGGTGTCGATTCCTACGGTCTCCACGTCGGTAAGTCCCACACGGATGCGGTAGCCGTTTTCCAACCATCGCAACTGTTCCAGACTTTCTGCCTTTTCCAATGGTGACTGGGGGAGTTGGGTGACCTCACGTAGAACTTCACGGCGATAGGCGTACAATCCCAAGTGCTTGAGGTAAGGGAAGTTTTGTAGCCATGTTGGTTGTTCCTTGCCTCGAACATAAGGAATGACAGAACGGCTGAAATAAAGGGCGAATCCATTTTTGTCCGTCACGATTTTCGGTGAATTGGGATTCATGACAGCCTCCATCGTCTCGAAACGCTTGCCCAGAGTTCCGATTTGCGTAGTGGCGTCGTCAAACAGATGGATGAGTGTTTCGATTTGTGACTGCTGAATGAAAGGCTCGTCGCCTTGGATGTTGATAATAACGTCAGCTTGTGTGTTCAGCTTCTCCGCAGCTTCCTCAATGCGGTCTGTCCCACTCTTATGGTCGGCGCGTGTCATGATGGCCTGTCCGCCAAACTGCTCTACGGCCTGAAAGATGCGCTCGTCGTCAGTAGCGACATAAGTCTCGTCCAAAATGGTCGAAGCTTGTTCGTAAACTCGCTGGATAACAGAGCGTCCGCCTAACATGGCTAACGGTTTGCCGGGAAAACGGGTCGAGGCATAGCGTGCCGGTATAATTCCTATGAATTTCATGTTGCTTTCTTGTAAATGTGCTGCAAAGATAGTGAATAATTTTTAAAACGCTTGGCTGTCTCGATTATTTTTTGTACTTTTGTGAGGTTAAAAAATGAAGACGAAAGAATGAGATTCCGATATATATTCCTGATAGTTCTATTAACAGCTACTTCAGTGGCATTGGCGCAGAAAGTGACGCTTGGCTCATGCACGACAAAAGACGGAGGTGCCTACAATGGTGAGATGCAGTCTGGCAAGCCTCATGGCAAGGGCGTCACGAAATGGAAGAACGGCAATGTCTATGAGGGAAACTACGAGAAGGGAAAACGCCAGGGCTTTGGAACATATACGTTCAATGATGGCGAGAAATATGAAGGTGAGTGGTTCCAGGATCAGCAACACGGAAAGGGTACTTTTTACTTTTCTAATAATAATAGGTATGTAGGATTGTGGTATCGTGACTATCAGCAAGGTCATGGTATCATGTATTATTATAATGGCGACATGTACGACGGTGGGTGGAAACAGGACAAGCGCCACGGGAACGGTCGCTATACGTTCAAGGGTGGTGCCTACTATGATGGAGAATGGGCTAACGACCAGAAGAACGGAAAAGGAAAATATGACTGGGGCGACGGCTCCACCTACGAAGGACAATGGAAAGATAACCAGCGTTCGGGAAAAGGCACCTTTCAATATGCAGACGGTGATGTGTATATAGGCCAGTGGTCTCGTGACGTTCAGCACGGACAGGGCATCTATAAGTTCCAGAATGGCGATATCTATGAAGGGGGCTATGTGGAGGGCCAGCGCACAGGACAGGGTGTCTTCCGTTATGCGAATGGCGATAAATATACGGGCCAGTTTCTGAACGGAGACAAGTCGGGACAGGGTATGCTTGTATGGAAAAACGGCAACACCTATCAGGGAGAATGGAAAAACGACAAACCCAACGGACGCGGAAAGTTGACAATGAAAAATGGAGATGTGTTTGAAGGACAGTTCCTGCAAGGACAGATTCACGGCGAGGGCATTGCGCGCTATGCTGACGGCTCAAAGTTCAAGGGACATTTCGTGAAAGGCAAGCGTCAAGGTCCTGCCATAGAGGAAGACAAGGACGGCAACCGCTTTGAAGGAAGTTATATGGACGACCGTCGTGACGGACGCTTCGTGGAGAAAGACCGCAATGGCAATGTGACGGCACAAGGAGTCTATAACCGTGGGCGGAGGACGTTGGACTGAGATATGTACAAGAACTCCCAGGAGAAAAAACAATTATCTAAAGTATAAACTCTATTAAAACAAAAGCGTTATGATTATTGACAAAATTGAAAATCTGAAAAAGTACGAGTCTGTAAACCCGCTGTTCCCCAAAGTGGTGGAATTCTTACAGCAGAATGACTTGAACAAGTTGGAAACAGGAAAGCACGAGATTGTGGGCAAGGACCTCTTCGTGAATATCCAGATGGCTAAGGGTAAGACCCCTGATGAGGCTGTGATAGAGACTCATGATAAGATGATAGATATCCAGATACCCATTACGGCAGCTGAAACCTTTGGCTATACACAACGTGACCAGTTGCCCAAGGCAGCGTATAATGCCGAGAAGGATATCACAAAGATTCCCGATATCGCTGCCGACAGCTATGTGACTTGCCAACCGGGCATGATGGCTATCTTCTTCCCTGAGGACGGACACGCTCCCTGCATTGCTGGTGTTCCAGAATTGAAAAAGGCTATTTTTAAAGTAAAGGCATAAACTATGGCTACAACAAAGAAGACCGCTACGGCAGCTAAGAAGACTGTCGAGAAGAAGGCTCCCGCTAAGAAAGTCCCCGCTAAGAAGGCTGTGGTCAAGAAGACCGAGAAGAAGGTGGCAGAGCCTCAGCATATCGGACTGGTACGTAACGACTCATGGCTGGAGCCTTTCGAGCAGGCCATTCGCGGACGTCACGATCATGCTCTGTGGAAGATTGCCCAGTTGACACGCAACGGCAAAACGACCTTATCACAGTTTGCCTCCGGACACCTGTATTTCGGACTCCATAAACTGGCAAAGGGTTGGGTGTTCCGTGAGTGGGCTCCCAATGCTACTGAAATTTATCTGATTGGTGATTTCAACAACTGGCAGGAGAACGAGAAATATAAGTGCAAGCGTATTGAGGGTACCGGCAACTGGGAGCTGAAACTCTCAGAGAAAGCCATCAAGCACGGCGACCTTTATAAGATGAAGGTGAAGTGGAACGGTGGCGAAGGTGAGCGCATTCCTGCCTGGTGCCAGCGTGTGGTACAGGACGAGCAGACCAAGATATTCTCGGCACAGGTATGGAATCCCGAGAAGCCCTATGTCTGGAAGAAGAAGACCTTCAAGCCCAATAAAGCTCCCCTGTTGATCTATGAGTGCCATGTTGGTATGAGTCAGGATGCCGAGAAGGTAGGCACCTACAAGGAGTTTACCGAGAACGTGCTTCCTCGTGTCAAGAAGGACGGCTATAATGCCATTCAGGTGATGGCTATCCAGGAGCATCCCTACTACGGATCTTTCGGCTATCATGTCAGCTCGTTCTTTGCCCCGTCTAGCCGTTTCGGAACACCTGAAGACCTGAAGGAGATGATTGACACGGCTCATAAGATGGGCATAGCCGTTATCATGGATATCGTGCATTCGCACGCTGTCAAGAACGAGGTAGAGGGCTTGGGCAATCTGGCTGGCGACCCCAACCAGTTCTTCTATCCAGGCGACCGCCACGAGCACCCGGCATGGGACTCACTCTGCTTTGACTATGGCAAGGACGATGTGCTGCACTTCTTGCTCTCTAACTGCAAGTACTGGCTTGAGGAGTTTAAGTTCGACGGATTCCGCTTCGACGGTGTAACCTCTATGCTTTATTACTCTCATGGTCTGGGAGAGGCATTCGGAGGATATGGCGATTACTTCAACGGACATGAGGACGACAATGCCATCTGTTACCTGACGTTGGCTAACTGTCTGATTCACGAGGTGAACCCACAGGCTATCACCATTGCCGAGGAAGTGAGTGGTATGCCCGGCTTGGCAGCCAAGTTCGAGGATGGCGGCTACGGCTTCGACTACCGTATGGCGATGAACATTCCTGACTACTGGATCAAGACCATCAAGGAGGTTCGCGATGAGGATATCAATGTCTGCTCGATATTCTGGGAGGTCAAGAACCGTCGTCCTGACGAGAAGACCATCTCGTATTGCGAGAGCCACGACCAGGCACTGGTGGGCGACAAGACCATCATCTTCCGCCTGATTGACGCTGATATGTACTGGCACTTTGCCAAGAAGGATGTCAACGACCTGGTTCAGCGTGGTATTGCCCTGCACAAGATGATTCGTCTGGTGACGGCCGGTGCTATCAATGGCGGTTACCTGAACTTCATGGGTAACGAGTTCGGACATCCCGAATGGATTGACTTCCCACGTGAGGGAAATGGCTGGTCGTATAAATATGCCCGCCGTCAGTGGAACCTTGTTGATAATAAAGATTTGTGCTACCACTGGCTGGGCGACTTTGATCGGAAGATGCTGGAGGTCATTAAGTCGCAGAAGAACTTCCAGGCAACGCCGGTAACTGAAATCTGGCACGATGACGGCGATCAGGTATTGTGCTATATGCGTGGCGATTTGGTGTTCGTATTTAATTTCTCACCCACACGTTCTTATACCGACTATGGATTCCTGGTTCCCACAGGATCTTACGAGGTGGTGCTGAACACGGATGCGAAGGAGTTCGGAGGAAATGGATTTGCTGACGATACAGTGACACACATCACCAACTACGATCCGCTCTACGTTAAGGACAAGAAGGAGTGGCTGAAGTTGTACATTCCTGCTCGTTCAGCAGTGGTGCTGAGAAAGATATGATGCATCTACGATAGGCTTACACCTATTTATATATAAATAATGGCTATGCGGAAGGCTCGTTTCATCTGCATAGCCATTATTATGATGGTATTTTTTGCACAAAGGACATTTTTTTTAGTAAATAAGCAGCATTTTACAATAAAATGTGTAATTTTGCAGTCATAAAAGAAAGAATTCTTATTTTTTTATGGTACATAATATCTTCAAGGGTTTAGGTATAGCGCTGATAACCCCTTTTCAGGAAAACGGCTCAGTGGATTATAAGGCGCTGATCCGCTTGGTGGAGTATCAGCTTAGCAATGGGGCGGATTTTTTCTGCATCCTTGCTACTACAGGAGAAACTCCTACGCTGACGGCAGAGGAAAAACAGAAAATCAAAGACTTGGTAGTTGACCTGGTGGGTGGACGAGTTCCCATCTTGATGGGATGTGGAGGTAATAACACAGCAGCCATTGTAGAAGAGCTTAAAACCGGCGATTTCAAGGGAATAGATGGTGTGTTGAGCGTATGTCCTTATTACAACAAGCCTTCTCAGGAGGGTCTTTATCAGCATTTCAAAGCCATTGCCTCAGCCACCAAGTTGCCCGTAGTACTCTATAATGTCCCAGGGCGTACAGGTGTAAACCTGAAAGCTGAGACAACGGTGCGCCTGGCCCAGGATTGTAAGAATATTGTGGCTATCAAGGAAGCCTCTGGCAATCTGGAGCAAGTTGACGAGATTATCAAGAATAAGCCCAGGGACTTTGACGTCATCAGCGGTGATGATGCATTGACATTCCCGATGGTCAGCTGTGGTGCTGTGGGTGTCATCAGTGTGATAGGAAATGCACTGCCTAAGGAGTTCTCGAAGATGATTCGTCTGCAGATGAAGGGAGAATATGATGGTGCACGAAAGATACACCATCGCTTCACAGATCTCTTCTCGCTACTCTTTGTGGATGGTAACCCTGCTGGAGTAAAAGCCATGCTCAGCGAGATGGGGTATATCGAGAATGTGTTGCGTTTGCCTTTGGTACCTATGCGTATCAAGAATATGCAGCGTATGAGTGAGATATTGAAAGAACTTAAAATCTAAGGTATGGAAGAAAGCAGGGTTATTTATGAAATTACTCCGCTGATGGGTCAAGATTCCCTCTATATTGCAGACCGCAAGAAGAAGGAGTTTACCTATCCTATCCATAATCATGATGTCTTTGAACTGAACTTCGTGGAGCATGCTGCTGGCGTGCGCCGTGTGGTAGGCGATTCGAGCGAGGTGATTGGCAGCTACGACTTGGTGCTGATTACCAGTCCGGATTTGGAACATGTGTGGGAACAGAACGTTTGTCAGAGTGATGAGATTCGTGAGGTGACCGTCCAGTTCTATGCCGACTTGAGCGAGAACGGATTCCTAATGCGTTCCCCCTTCCAGCAAATCCGTAAGATGATGCTGGAGGCTCGCAAGGGACTCTTTTTCCCCTTGGAAGACATTATGCGCGTCTATCCCATGATTGATTCACTGAGCTCTGTCAAGGACGGTTTCTATGCTGTGACGCAGTTCTACTCCATCCTCTATGAACTCTCCAAGAGCACGAAGGCCCGCACACTGGCTACTTCCAGTTATGCCAAAGTGAATGTGGAAAGCGATTCAAAGCGCATCTTGAAGGTGAAGAACTATATAGCACAGAATTATAAGTACGAGGTTCGTCTGTCAACACTGGCAGATATAGCAGGCATGAGTCCATCGGCATTCAGTCGTTTCTTCAAGCTGCACACAGGCAGGAACCTCAGCGAATACATCATAGAGCAGCGATTAGGATATGCCAGTCGTATGTTGGTAGATACCTCCAAAGGTGTTGCTGAGATTTGCTACGATTGCGGATTTAACAACTTGAGCAATTTCAACCGTATCTTCAAAAAGCGGAAAAACTGCTCGCCTACTGAATTCCGTGAGAATTATAAGAAGACCCGAAGGGTAGTATAAACCTGCCAAAGGGGAACAATAACTATAAACCAATGAAACAAGAACAAAAAAAATAATTATATGTTTTACGCATTTCTCTTTGTGCTCATTGTCGCAATCGGATTGAGCACAGGACTGTACTTTCAGATGAAAGCCAGTCGCGGACAGGCCGAGGAGCAGCAGAAGTTGCTCAATGATTATCAGTTTAAAGTAGATGAGCAGGAGAAATTGCTCAACGATTATCGTAAGTTGGAGCAAAGCTATGATAACGTCGGCGAAGGCTATGAGCAGGCTTTGCAAAACTATGACAAGTTGGAGAAAGAAGCCAATCAGGTCAAGTCGCTTAACGAATCGCTCCAGAACCGTTGCAACAGCTTGCAGACAGAGCTGGACACGGAGAAGGAAAACAATCAGAAGAAAGGTGAAGCTATCGGTCAGGTTGTGAAGCAACTGTTGGCATCTGTAAAAGCGACAGGTGATACACAGTTGACGGCATTGGTCTATAAACTGACAGACATGGACGATTTGCAGCCCAACCTGCCACCCATTGATCGTACGGACAACATCCTGGTGGCTCAGGTGTCCGACGAGGCCATCAAGTTCTCTGGTGTTGAAAATTCCAAGCATGCCCAGTTTGAATACCATGTGGCACCTGATGCAGCTGCCACCATGCTCTCAACCAATAAGCAGAAGGCCGTGCGAGTCCTGACCCATCTGTTGGACAATGCCCTGAAGTTTACCAGCGAGGGAACTATCACCCTGAATGTCTCCATCGATATGGACAAGATGCAGATTATCTATGCCGTCATAGACACGGGTGTTGGCATTGACCCTGCTGAGGCCGAAAACATTTTCAAGCCATACGTCCGCCTAAACCAGTTCTTTGAAGGACAAGGCGTAGGACTTACCGTTGCACGCAATTTAGCCCATCGCTTGGGTGGAGAGATTACATACCAGCCAGCAGCTTCCGGCACAGGTTCCTGCTTCGTGCTGACCCTGCCCATGTAATCTATCAGCAATCATAAGAAAGATGCGTCAGGATAACCCTCCTGGCGCATCTTTTCTTATATCCCTGTTCTCCGCCTCAAGCACCAATTGTCTATTGAAGGACTCTTTCCTCAACGACCCAATGATAAAAAGGATTTTCTTCATAACTTCGTGAATATATTCCACTGCCAATATAGATGATTATTTCATAACCCCCAAACTTTTTGTATGTTTTTTGCGTGGTATCGTAGAAAACATATTTAGATAATGGATATTTGCATAATAACAAAGAAAAATATTTGGAGGCAAACGATAAAATCCGTAATTTTGCATCGAAAATCAGAAAGGCATCAAGGCTGTAGGCCTGTCTTACGATAATAGTACCCGCTGTGCATACCATCAGAACTGCCGGCGGGTCATTTCATGAAATATGGCTAACAAAGCATCGAGGACCATACAGGAGCAGTTTGGCGATGAGCGTCTGCTCGATTTCCTCAGGAATTTCAGATACGATTCTGCCAGACAAGTGATTGAGACTATCGCAGCAGATGTGGAGCGCCACAGGGATGGAGCTGAACCCAACGACGACCTCACGATGATGTGCCTTTGTATCAAGAGTACATAACAGAGAATTGAAATATTTAGAGTTTATTAATTATTTTAAAAACGATTATGAAAAAGTATATTAATGTTTTATGCGTGCTGATACTGTCACTGACATTCGGAGACCTCATTTTGGACTTCTTCTTCACCACTGGTAAAACGGTCGATCACATTGATTTCGACACGTTGTCACTGGGCAGTTTGTTAGCCTTGCTTATTTTGATGTTGGTAATTCTGGGCATGGCTTTTATGACGCTCGTCTACTTTATCAAGTTCATATTGAACGTAAACCGCAATGAGGTATTCTGCATGAAGAATGTCAACCTGCTCCGCAAGTATGGTACATGCGCCATCCTGATAGGCGTGGGCTTAATCATTCTCACCCTCGCCATCATTACAGAAAGTTCTTTTGCTGATGCCTTGTCTGATGGTATCGGCGCGCTGTCTGAGGGATTTTTCGCCCTGCTGATGGGTAAGGTGTTCAAAATCGGACTGAACCTGCAGGAAGGAAAGAACGTCACGGCATAATCAGGGGGGCTTTGTATTGCCCTTTTGTTTGAGCCTTTTTGTTTGACTGTCCTCATTCAAATAATTGCCCAAACATTTGGGTTTTGTCTGAATGTTTTGTAACTTTGTAGCCGATTTAACTAAAAAAGTATGGCTGCAAAATTATGTACGAACAAAATATAAGGGAAGACATACTCTATTTGATGTTTTACGCGGGTGTGACGGTCTTGAACCTGATAGCCTGCTTCTACCTGTTTTTCCGCCGGGCCAATGCCATCACTCCAGGCATTACACCGCCAGTCCGATTGCGTCGGTGGACGGCGGCATTCCTGGGAGCTGCCGCATTGAGTCACACATGGTATACGCCAATTCTTTATTTAACCTCTGCCGAGGATATCAAAATGGTCTATTTTGTAGGTGGAGTACTCGATTTTCTGACGGTTTTCCCTTTGGCTATAGCCGTGTTGTTCTGTATGCTGCAAGACCGTAGCCGACCGCTTTGGCCCATCGGCGTGATGGTGGCTCCACTCGTCGTAGGTCTGGCGATATGCGTCATTACCTGCAGTGATGCCATACTGCCAGTGCTATATGTCTACTTTCTTTTGCTGACTTTCGGCTTAATAATATATATGGTACGTGAGACACGGAAGTATGGACGGTGGCTCCACGACAATTACGCCGACCTGGAGCATAAGGAGGTGTGGCAGAGCCTTCTGGTACTGGCCATTATCCTGATCGGATTCAGTTTATATGCGTTTACGCTTCAGAACGTCTTCTACATGTACGCAAGTCAGGTGAATGTCATTATCTTGACCTGTTTCCTCGTGTGGCGCACAGAGACATTAAGCGACTTGAGCCAGTGGGATTGCGAGTCACACTCAACGGATGCCGGCGAAGAGACGGTGACAATGGAAAACGACCTCTCGCAGCCCATTCAAGGAAAAATAGGACAATTATTAGAGCGGCATTGTAAAGAGCCCCAGCTCTATCTGTGGCACGACCTGACCGCTCAACAACTTGCTAAAGCTGTCGGTACTAACCGTTACTATCTGAGCCAGTATTTCGCTCAGCAAGGCATCACATACAATGCCTACATCAACGAACTGCGCATCGATCACTTCATCAGCCTCTATCGTAAGGCTGTCGCTGCCAGACATCCTTTCACCGTCAAACAGCTGGCTGAAGACAGCGGTTACCGTAACTACGCCACTTTCAGCAATGCCTTTAAGCAGCGCATGGGAAAGAATGTGACGGCATGGATACAGGATAACGACGCTTGAGCGCATTTGTCAGCCCTTATCCAGAGCGCTTACTGATAAAATTTGCAATAAGTCGATATAAAATCAGCAATATTTGCATTTGAACGTTTTCTGTCGATTATTCCATAGGGATTTTTTGCTATCTTTGCAGAACAAAATTAACAAAAAACAACTATGGAAAAAAAGAGAAAGACAGTTCACGGAATAGTGAGCGTTATGAGTCAGATGCTTTCATGCATCGCAGTGATGATGGTTGTCATCGGTATGCTTACCGGCTGTAAGGGAAAGACCAGTGCTGACCTTGTGGTATATGGTAAGATATTCACTTCTGACAACAATCAGGTGGTAGAGGCTTTTGCCGTGAAAGACGGCAAGTACGTCTATGTAGGCGACAAGGCGGGAGCCGAAGCCTTTGTGGAAGAGGGCAAGACCGAGGTCGTGGATTATACCGGCAAGGGGCTGGTGATGCCCAGCTGCGGCAACGGACACGCCCACTATACGCTGGGATATGCCATCCAGTCTGTTGGAACGATTATTAGCTATGACGACAGTCCCGAAAAATTCCTCAAGGAAATTGTTCCCGCTGCGGTCAAGAAAGCAAAAGACAACGGGTCTAAGGCGATTTTCGGTCAGGGCTGGAACTTGATGCCTTTTTCGAAAAACATGCCTACCCGTCAGCAGTTGGATGCCATCTGCAGTGATATACCCATCTACTTTGCCGACGAGGAAGGTCACAAAGGTCTGGCAAACACCATGATGCTGGTCAAGGCAGGCATCATGAAAGAAGACGGAACGGTACTGAAGAAAGAGATACGCGGTGGCGAGATAGGTTTCGGGGCCGATGGTACCCCTAATGGTTTCCTGTCAGAGCAGGCCGGCACTTACACCCGTTCCTTCTTGGACAATGAGAACCTCTTTTCCATTGACATAGCGAAGGCTACAATGAAAAGCGTCCAGGAGCATCTGCTGTCTGAGGGCTACACGATGTATATCGACGGTTACTCCACCTACTTCTTTAATGAAAACATATTCAAAGCCGCCCAACAGATAGACCAGGCCGGCGACTTACATATCGTCATGGGTCTGACAACCGAATTGGACAGCTGGATGGATATGGATAAGGTGCTGGCCCAAGCCGGTGACGCGAAGAAATACGCTTCCACACGCGTAAAACCGAACTGGCTCAAGATTTTTGTGGACGGTACTGTAGAGCCCGGCACTGGTTTTGTGGAGCCACTCTATCCCGACGGCCATCAGGGTGTTGTCCTCTGGTCGGAAGAGGAGCTGACCGACATCACGCGCAAGGCGAATGAGAAAGGAGTGACCGTACACACACACGTCATGGGTAACAAGGGGGTCAACCGCATTGTCAGCGCCTATGTCAATGGCGGTAAGGACGAGATGCGCAACACGCTGGTACACGTGCATAGTGTCTATCCGGAAGATTACAAGCGCATGGCCGACCATAACATCTATGTCACCGAGGGTATGCTTTGGCACCATTTTTCCAATGATAAGCAGGAACTGCTGAAGGCTGGCTATGTGCCCGTGGGCATGGAGACGAAGAGCTATCCCATGAAGTCGTTCTTCGACAACGGTATAGTGATGTCGTCACACTCCGACTTCCCTGCCCTGAGTGGCAGTCCTGACGACCCGTTCGGCATTATGGAGGTGGCAGTGACAGGTGTCTATTACCCTGAACAGGCGAAGCCCTGGTGGCCGGAAGAGCTGTTGACCCGTGAGCAGGCTCTTCAGGCCCTGACCATCAACGTGGCCAAGCAGATGTTCATTGAGAACGAGCGTGGCAGCATCAGCACAGGCAAGTATGCCGACTTCCTGCTTGTCACCAAGGACGTACTGACCTGCCCTGAGAATGAAATTCATGAGGCCAAGCCTGCCGCCACCTACTTTGAGGGCAAGAAGGTCTTCTCCATGTAAATAAGACAAAGAACACAAGTTAAACAAATGAAATAAGCAAATCGTATGCGTATGATGAAAAAGATGTTGTCGATGATGGCAGTATTGGCTGTCATTTTCGGTATGGAAATGTTTACGGGCTGCAAGAGTAATAACAGCGCTGACCTCGTGGTCTATGGAAAGATCTATACCGCCGAGGGTAACCAGATTGTTGAGGCCTTTGCCGTGAAAGACGGCAAGTACGTCTATGTAGGCGACAAGGCTGGAGCCGAAGCCTTTGTGGAAGAGGGCAAGACCGAGGTGGTGGACTATAGCGGAAAGGGTCTGGTGATGCCTGGATGCGGTAACGGTCACGCCCACTATGCGCTGGGCTATGCCATCCAGTCAGTAGGAACAGTCATGAGCCGCGACACTGATGTGGACAAGTTCCTCAAGGAAATCGTTCCCGCTGCAGTCAAGAAGGCCAAGGACAATGGTGCCACGGTAGTATTTGGCAGTGGCTGGGATATGATGAAGTTCCCCAAGGACTTGTGTTACCGCAAGATGTTGGATGAGGTCTGTAGCGACATTCCCATCTATTTCGCCGACGAGGAAGGTCATAAAGGTCTGGCCAACACAATCCTGCTCAAGAAGGCCGGTCTCATCAAAGAGGACGGCACGGCTGGCAAGACGGAAGTGCGCGGTGGCGAGATTGTGCTCGATGCCGACGGTGTGCCCACGGGCTATGTGAAGGAACAGGCCGGTACCTATGTGCGTTCTTTCCTCGATAATGAATACCTTTTCTCCGTTGATGTTGCCAAGGCCAACATGGCTGGCATCCAGGAACAGCTGTTGTCAGAGGGCTATACGATGTATCAGGACGGATACTCCTCTTATTTCTTCAACGACAACTTCTACAAGGCCGCCCAGCAGATGGACCAGGCCGGCGACATGCACTTCGTACTGGGTACGGCTTGGGAACTGGACAGCTGGATGGATGTGGATAAGACGTTGGAGAAAGCCAGCGCCACCAAGAAATACGAGTCTGCTCACATCCGCACCAACTGGCTCAAGATGTTTATGGACGGCACGGTGGAGAGCGGCACGGGATTTGTGGAGCCGCTCTACCCCGGCGGTAAGCAGGGCATTCCCAACTGGTCGGAGGAGGAACTGACCGACATCACGCGCAAGGCGAATGAGAAGGGCATCACCATGCACGTTCATGTGATGGGCAACAAGGGCGTGGAGCGTATCGTCAACGCATACGTCAATGCCGGAAAGAAAGAGATGCGCAATACGCTGGTACACGTGTATGGTGTCAACGAGCCAGACTACCAGCGCATGGCCGACAACAACATCTATGTCACTTCGGGTATGCTCTGGCATCATGCCGACAATGAATTGCAGGCCGAGCTGATGCAAATCCTTCCTGAAGGCCTGAAGGATAAGGGTTATCCTATGAAGTCCTTCTTCGACCACGGCGTCAATCTGTCCTCGCACTCCGACTTCCCTGCGCTTTGCGGTGCTCCTGACGATCCTTTCGGCATCATGGAGATTGTAGTCACGGGTGTTTATTATCCCGAGCAGGCCAAGCCCTGGTGGACGGAAGAATGCCTCACCCGCGAGCAGGCTCTTACGGCCCTGACCATCAACGTGGCCAGACAGATGTTCTTGGAGAACGAGCGTGGCAGCATCAAGGAGGGCAAGTATGCCGACTTCCTGCTGGTTACCAAGGACGTGCTGACCTGCCCGGTGACGGAGATCCACGAGGCCAAGCCTGCCGCTACCTATTTTGAGGGGAAGAAAGTCTATGGGAATTAAGCGTTAAGAATGAAGAGTTGTCGCCTGCGACGATAAAGAATTGAGAATTATGAGTTTCACATTGAAAGAGAAAATGTTATCGCTCATCACGGTGATGAGCATGGTGGTTGGTATGGGCATGCTTGCCGGCTGCTCCAGTTCAGACAACCCAAGCGGTGGAGGCACTGCTCCCGAAAAGGCCGACCTTGTGGTCTATGGCAAGGTGTTCACTTCTGAAGGCAATCAGATTGTAGAAGCCTTTGCCGTAAAGGACGGCAAGTACGTCTATGTGGGCGACAAGGCTGGAGTCAGAGATTATATCGAGGCTGGTAAGACTGAGGTGGTGGACTATACCGGCAAGGGTCTCGTGATGCCCGGCTGCGGCAATGGTCACGCACACTATTCGATGGGGTATGCCCTCCAGTCAATAGGGACGATAGTCAGCAAAGAAGAAAGTGTGGAGTCATTTCTGACAAAAGTTGTTCCTGGTGCGGTGAAAAAGGCAAGAGATTTAGGGATGAAGACTGTATTCGGCTTCGGATATGATGCGCTGGAGTTCGAGAAAAACATGCCCACCCGTCAGCAGTTGGACGCCATCTGCAGTGATATTCCCATTTACTTCGCCGACGAGGGAGCCCATAGCGGTATATTCAACACCATTGCCTTGGTCAATGCCGGCATTATGAAGGCCGACGGCACAGTGCTGAAAAAAGAGATAAGCGGCGTTGAAATCGAGATGGGAGCCGACGGTACGCCTACCGGCTTTCTGAAGGAACAGGCTCAGACCTACGTGCGCTCCTTCTTAGACAATGAAAACCTCTTTACCGTAGATATAGCAAAGGATAACTTGGTGAGAGTCCAAGAGCATTTGTTGGCAGAGGGCTACACCATGTATCTCGACGGCTGGACCACCTATTTCTTCAACGACAACTTTTACAAGGCTGCCCAGCAGTTGGATGAGGCCGGCGACATGAAGTTCGTGTTAGGTACGACCTACGAAATAGACAGTTGGATGGATGTGGATGCTATGTTGGCCAAAGCCGTTAATGCCAAGAAATACGCTTCCACCCGAGTAAAGACAAACTGGATCAAACTCTTCATGGACGGTATCGTGGAGACCGGCACCGGATTTGTAGAGCCGCTCTATCCTGACGGACACCAGGGCGTGGCCAACTGGTCGGAAGAGGAACTGACCGACATCACGCGCAAGGCAAACGACAAGGGCATCACCATGCACGTACACGTGATGGGCAACAAGGGTGTCACGCGCCTTGTCAATGCTTATATCAACGGTGGAAAGGACGAGATGCGTAACACGCTGGTACATGTGTATAGTGTCAGTGAACCAGACTATCAGCGGATGGCTCTGCATAACATCTATGCCACCGTAGGCTTGTCCTGGCACCATTTCACCGATAAGATGCAAGAGTCACTGCCAACGATGGTTCCTGCAGGTATGGATGTCAAGGGCTACCCCTTGAAATCCTTCTTCGACCACGGCGTCAATGTGTCCTCTCACAATGACTATCCGGCATTGGGCGGCGGTCCCGACGATCCGTTCGGCGCCATGGAGATAGCCGTGACGGGTGATTTTTATGGCGAAGTGGGAAAACCCTGGTGGACGGAAGACTGCCTCTCCCGCGAGCAGGCCATCACCGCCCTGACCATCAACGTAGCCAGGCAGATGTTTCTGGAGAACGAGCGTGGCAGCATCAAGGAGGGCAAGTATGCCGACTTTCTGCTGGTCACCAAAGACGTGCTGACCTGCCCGGTGACGGAGATTCATGAGGCCAAACCTGCCGCTACCTATTTCGAAGGAAAGAAAGTGTTCTCAATGTAGTTCGTGCCTATATGGCATACCTTTGAATGATTATCCGCGTGATGCGGATAATCATTTTTGTAAAAACAGGGGCTTCCATCCTGAAGAAGAATGGTTCGTCAAACTGATGAGAAAATGATTTGTGTAAAGAGTATAACTGCTGTTAGCATAATTGCATGGCTAACAGCAGTTATTGTTTGTTTTACCTTGTTCGTTTGTAAACAGAAGGAGTTTTTGAAGTATATTCTCTCAGTGTGGGAATACTGATGTAATATATGGAGTTTTTTGTTTCTTGTTAAACTTTTGTTATTAAACATATACCAGCCACGGTCATATTCTCTTTATGATTGAGTGAAACAAGTACCAGTTCCCTGCGTCTCTAGACCTTGGTCGAAGAACCGCACGATAATTCCTCATAAAGTTTAGAATAGCATTATTTGTTACTTTTTTGGATAAAGTGAACGAAATGTGACAAATAATTCCTATCTTTGCAGTCGCAGACTGCACCTGCCGCTTGTATGGATAGGCAGAATGCATATATATTGATTGGTGTTTACGAATGCTGATTTGACTTTCCCAAACTTCGCAACCTTGGAAAGAGTCAGGCCATAAAAAGGCATGAATCTCTAAGTCAAAAAGCACTTGTGGATACTACATCTAATATGATAGTGTTAGGTCACGTCGTTATCTTGCATAATGTCCGTGTCTTCTTATCATATAGGTGTGGGTGTTCGCATTGCTTTGTCCCGACTTAGAGAGGTAATGCGAAGACCTGGGAAAGTGGATGAGGTGATGTATGAGGCCCACACTTTTCTTTATATATACTACTAATAATTGAAAACTAATCCGCTGGTTTGGGCTTAGCTGGCGCATTAAGTCCAAACGGTGTATGAATGACAAGAATAATGGGCTGAAACAGGTGATGCTAGCAATTTTTGTTATCGGTAGCATATTCTACGCAACAAAAGGAATGTGGACTCCTGTAATTGGAAATGTAATAGCCATTATAATCACACTGTGGTATTTTTCTAGGAAGAAGGAGGACAAGAAATGAAACGTATCTTGATATTGATGGCTGTGCTGTTTGCCCTTATATCAATTATCGTGATCTTGGGAAACATTATAACAGTTGGTGAAAAGATGACCACTGTGTTTGGTGTGCCTTACGTCGAATATGCCTTTTATCTCCTTCTAGTTGGCCTCTTTGTTTATCTTTGTAATGCTGCCATCTTCCAGCCTATGAGAGCAATTCATAATGCTCCTGAGTTCCCATTGTTGGATGTAGAAGAAAAAGGTGAAGGGGTTAGCGAAGAGGACTATCGGGGTAGATTGGTATCATTTGCAGAGAAGTTGACTAAAAACTGCTCATATTTGCCTATAAAAGAGAGATTGGGCTATCAGCAGAATTTGGTTACAGAATGGTATGACACTAAAGGGAAAGATACAGAATCCATCAAGGAATTTATCAGGAAGGAATTGAAGCAGAGGTATAGAGTTGTTGACAAGCATATCATCAGCTATGCCACAAAAGTCTTTATTATCACCGCTGTTTCTTCTAGTAACAGACTTGATACTTTGGCTACTCTTGGCTTGAATTATCGGATGGTAGCTGACATTGTGAGGGCCTCTGGCTTCCGTCCGAATAAATTACAGTTAATAAAAGTATATTGGTATGTCATCAGTGCAGCATTCTTTAGCTATTTCTTCCAAGACGCTGCTGAGACTGCCGTCAATGCTATAGACGACCTTACAGACGTTCCTGACGTTGATGTCCCTGATGTTGAAATACCTGACGTTGCCCCTTCAAGTATCGACTTTACACAATATGTGAAAGGTTTGAATCTGCCAGGTGTTCCACTTGCTCCTTTAGCAGATGGACTAGCAAATAGCATTATGACAATTGCGATTGGCTACATTGTCAAATATTACCTCCAGAAAGGATCGGCTGAATTAAAGGGTGCAAAGGGAAGAAGAGTCAAGCTGAGGGCAAAAATCAAAGCCCTTGGTCAAATCCCTCATCTGCTTGCAGAAGTTCCTATGCAATTGGGAAATACTGGTTTGTCCTGGGCAATGAAAGGCTTTGAGAAAGCTTATAAAAAAGTTACCAAAGATAAACAGCCTATAGTTGAGAATGATACATTTGATGACATAGAGCGAGTAGATGAAGAAGATATTGTCAAAGAGAGTCCTAAGAAAAAGTGGTCATTTAACTTCTGGAAAAAGGATGAGGTATGATATTTGGAAATCAATAAACAAGAATAAGGTATAAAGGTGTTGAACTAAACCCCTTATATGTGAGTATAAACAAATTTAATTATAGGAGAATATGAAAAAATTATTTTTATTAATTATCGCTATTATGGCGACAACAAGTGCGTTTGCCGGATTTGGATGGCAAGCAGAGTTTACTAATGTGCAGGACGATAACCTGAAAGGTAACGTTATTGCAGTGTTGTATTCTAGGTATGAATACAAGGAGAACTTTGGAGAACCTACACCTGGCATGCTAGAGAGAATGTATGCAACCTTTTATGACGAGAAAGGCCGTTCATTTCTTAACCGTGACCTGTATTCTAATGGATCTTCTTATACCGAAGCAATATCCACGTTGTTTGATTACACATCGGACGCTTCTGGTATAACAGTGCATAGACCACAGATAACATGCAGAACTGACGGTAAGGACATTGATAACTACCGTCCCATGATTTTGGCACTAGACAACTCATTTGAGCAGAGGATGGTGTCAAATACCAAATGTTCTGATTACCTGACGATTGACTATAAGTATGACAACAATAAAGTTCTAACCACTTATACCATGATTAGTAATGGTAAGATTGCTGCGAAGCTCGTTGCAAAACCAACAGCTAATGGAGCTTATGAATACACAATATACAAAGCTTCTGGTGATGCAACGGAGAAGGGTGTCAGAACATATAAGAATGGAAAGCTTATTAGAGTTGAGAAACCAAATAAAATGTTGATGCACAGCATTGATATGGAGTCATTTCCAATGGGAACCTATTCTTATACCACTGGCGGTAAGCTGCAACAGTATTGTCAGATTAGGGAAATTAACACTGACGGCTGGGGAACAGGGAACACCCCAGGCAGAAAATTCGTATATAACAAGCAAGGTGACGAAATACAATGGATTGATGGTCACTGGGGATGGGGAAAAGACAAAGGCAAGATGCTTTGGCTTGAACCTAGAGTAGTTTATACTGATTACAAGTATGATGATAAAGGCAATTGGATCTCCAGAATTGACACTAAGAGCAGTCGTAAATATATTGAAATTCGAGAGATCATCTATTGCAATAGCAAAGAAGAACTGCAACAAAAAGCCGCAGCATTACGTCAGTCAGCAGGAGAGCTGGTAAAGAGTAAGCAGCAATAATAACATAATATAATAGAGAAAAGTTCCCTTTTTAGGTGGACTTTTCTTTTTTTATTCCCACTCCACCAAATCCCTGTTTAGTGTTTCCGCTTAACTTTTCTCTTTTGTTTAGTGATGGTAAGATTAGACAGGCCAATTCATATTCAATTCCCTCAATACGATTGAAATGCTTTGATGTCGTGATCAATGAGCCGTAATGTCGTAGGTGACGAGCCGTAATGCAATGCCATAGAAGGGACGGGTGACTGTCATCCGATGTAGTAAGTCAAGATGGAGTATCCGGAAGTGATTTCAATTACTCCGAATAGAAATTTAATTACTCCGAAAGTAATTACTTTCGGAGAATTAGAAATTTTGCCCTCCCTTCCTCCCGTTACCCCTCTCAAATGCCGATGTACAGGGCGTTTGAGGCACGGGAGGGAGAATGATTGTCCCTCCCGTTACCCTCCCTTTTTGGGCTTCGCTCCCTCCCTTTTTTTTGAGATTCACTCCAAGCGGGGCATAAGACCTCAATGGGAGGATGAGGGACTCTGGACGGGAGGGAGACGGGAGGGATGTTTGTTTTCCCTCCCGTCCGTGAGCACCAGTAAATAAAGGGGTTCCGAGAGAAAAAGGGAGGAAGGGAGGGAGATTTTGAAAAAACTTTTTTTCTGGTGCGAATAAGGCACGCTTATTGATGAATAAGGAACGCTTATTGTGAAATAACCCAAGGTTATGATGAAACAACATTGGGTATTAATAGTAGCAATTAGTCCGTAGGCTTCGGACTCTCAGTCCGAGCCGTTCGGACTGGCAGTCCGTCGGGACGGACTAATAAAGTTGCTGCTCACCACTTAAAAGTTAGTCCTCACTACTTTTTTCTGATGAAAATTGAGTAATTTTGTAGCCGATTATAAATACAGTACAGGAACAATGATAAGATTGGAAAGATTAAAGACCTGGTTTTTGATAGCTGTTCTGGTCATTTGCGGACCGACCAGTTTTGCCTCGTGCGCTTCAAATGAGGACAATGCAACAGAGCAGAGCAACAATGGTAAAGTTGCAGAGATTCTAGATCGAGGCACTATACTTTTTGGTACTACTGGTGACTACAGGCCGTTGTCCTTCTGCCAACCCGATGGGACTTACTGGGGCTTCGGCATTGATATTGCCAACGAGATAGCAAGAAGGTTAGGAGTAAATATAGAGTTCAAAAAGACTTCATGGCCTACGTTGACGGCAGATGTATTGGCAGAGCCTCAGTTGTTTGATCTCGCCATTGGCGGGATAACCATTACCGACGCACGACGTGAGACGATGCTGATGAGCGAGGGCTATCTGGCTAACGGCAAGACTATCCTATGCAGGGCTTCAGAGGCAGACCGCTACAAGTCGTTGGCTGACATCGACAAGCCCGAAGTCCGTGTGATGGTAAATCCTGGTGGACTGAACGAGAAGTTTGCTAACGAGAACCTGACTCACGCAAATATAATCGTTCACCAGAAGAACGAGGAAATACCGACACTTATTGCCGAAGGTGCAGCCGACGTGATGATAACGGAAATTACGGAGGCTCCTTATTATGTGCAGACTGACCAACGACTTGCAGCCCCACTGTTGAACGCTCCGTTTACTCATGGTGAGATTGGTGTCTTGATGCAGAAGGGTCAGGAGGATCTCTTGCAGATGGTGAACAATGTCATCCGTCAGATGAAGTCCGACGGTTCTCTTCGGAAACTGCATGAGAAGTACGGGTTAGTATATGCCTACGAATAAAAAAGAGATAATAACTGATGGACTACCAGCTGCAAATTTGGTCATCTCATGGATTCTTTGTAAATTTGTGGGCTAAAAGAAAATGGTATGGGAAATTTCGACGATAGTTTGTTGGCACAACTGAATGAGAGTCAGCGGGAGGCTGTGGTGTATTGTGACGGTCCGCAGTTGGTGATTGCCGGTGCTGGCTCAGGAAAGACGCGTGTGCTGACGTATAAGATAGCCTATTTGTTGGACCATTATGATATGGCTCCGTGGAATATCCTTGCGCTGACCTTTACGAACAAGGCTGCACGAGAGATGAAGGAGCGTATCGGACGACTGGTAGGTCAGGATAGGGCAGTAAGATTGCAGATGGGCACGTTTCACTCCGTGTTTGCCCGTATCTTGAGGGTTGAGGCTGAACGAATAGGCTTTGGTGCCAATTTCACCATCTACGATCAGGCCGATTCCCGTTCATTGGTAAAGAGCATCATCAAGGAGATGCAGCTGGACGACAAGACGTATAAGCCAGCATCGGTGGCTGACCGAATCTCGATGGCTAAGAACCACTTGCTGTTGCCCCAGCAGTATGCCGTCAGTTCGTGGGCTACTGACGATATGCAGCATAAGCGCCCTATGGTAGCTGATATATATAATAGGTACTCGGAGAGATGTAGGCAAGCCAATGCGATGGACTTCGACGACTTGCTGGTTCAGACTTATGTGTTGTTGCGCGACCATGAGGACATTCGCAAGAAGTATGTGGAGCGATTCCAATACGTGTTGGTGGATGAGTATCAGGATACGAACTTTGCACAACAGGCTATTGTGCTGCAATTGACCAGGGAGCATGGGCGTGTCTGCGTGGTAGGCGACGATGCACAGAGCATCTATAGTTTCCGTGGGGCGAACATCGATAATATCCTGGATTTCCAGAAACAGTATGATGGTGCACGGTTGTATAAGCTGGAGCAGAACTATCGCTCGACGCAGCTTATCGTACAGGCTGCCAACAGCTTGATACGCAAGAACGAACGACAGATTCGCAAGGATGTGTTCAGCGAGAACGAGGAGGGCGAACGGCTTACCTTGAAGCCTGCCTATAGTGATAAGGAGGAGGCGATGATAGTCTGCAACGACATCAAGCGGATTAGGAGACAGGAGAGATGCGAGTTTAGCGACTTTGCCATTCTGTATCGCACCAATGCACAGAGTCGTTCGTTTGAGGAACAGATGCGCAAGGACGGTATTCCGTATCGTATCTATGGCGGACTGAGCTTCTATCAGCGCAAGGAGATAAAGGATGTGATAGCCTACTTCCGTGTGGTGGCTAACCCCAACGATGAGGAGGCATTGCGACGCATTATCAACTATCCTACGCGAGGCATTGGTGACACGACAGTAGGCAAGATAGTGGAAACAGCCAATCTGCATAACGTCAGCTTGTGGCAGGTGATAGCGCAGCCTATGGTGTTCGACCTGAAACTGGCCAAGGGAACGCTGACGAAACTGGAGGCTTTCAAACTGCTGGTGGATGGATGGCGTGGACGCATAGATAATGAGGATGCCTACGAACTGGGACACTCCATCATCATGGAGAGTGGTATCAGCAAGGATATCTATAGCTCCAATAACCCGGAAGACTTGTCGAGACAGGAGAACCTGGAGGAATTCCTGAGTGGTATGCAGGACTTTGTGGAAAGCAGACGTGAGGAAGGTCGTGAACAGGAAACAGGACTGAGCGACTTCCTGCAAGAGGTGGCCTTGTTGACCGACCTGGACAGCGAGGGTGACGAGGAGCAGCCAAAGGTGACGCTGATGACGATTCACTCAGCTAAGGGACTGGAATTTCCAACCGTATTTGTAGTGGGATTGGAAGAAAATATCTTCCCATCACCGATGTGCATTAACTCCATGCGCGAATTGGAAGAGGAACGCCGTTTGCTCTACGTGGCTATTACCCGTGCCGAGAAGCATTGCATCCTGACGTGTGCACAGAACCGCTTCCGCTATGGAAAGATGGAATATGACACACCTTCACGATTCATCAAGGATATCGATCCTAGCCTGTTGCGTGTTGAGGGTGGGGCAGGACTGGGAGGCTTCACCAGCAGCAATAAGCCTGTCAGCCGATTCCAGAATCCGCGTCCTGTGGCTACGCAGTTTGTGGCTGATGCCAAGCCCCGACTGGTGCCCGTCCGTCAGGAGGCTCCCCGTCCGCAATCGGCTATCGGCAACATCGGACTACAGGAGGGTAATGTGATAGAACATCAGCGTTTCGGCGTTGGACGCGTTATTAGGATAGAAGGCTCTGGCGAGAATACCAAAGCTACGGTGGAATTCAAGAATGCAGGTACTAAGCAATTGCTTTTGAAATTTGCCAAATACACTATTGTTGGATAGTGCTGATAACGAGCGAAACGTTGTCTGAAGAAAAACTAAAGAAAACTAAAGAGCATCATCCTCCGGACGTTCCGGAAGATGATGCTTTATTTTGGGAAGGTGCTTCTTCTTACGAAGATATGCAGCCTTGCGGGCTTCATATTCCTCGAAATGCTTCTCAAGGAAATTGTCTGCCATCAGCCTTTATTCTTGTTGAAGATGACACTGATGCGCACAGGCTCGTGCTTGTTCTCACTGCCTCCAACCAGTCGGACGCTGTTCACGTTCATTTCATTGGAAACGGTAGTGGCACTGTTTGTTCCTGAGGTTTCTACCTGTACGGGAATCAAAACGACTTTTCTCCAGTCACTATTGTTTGGCTTCCCTTCTTTTTTCTTGATAGCTTCTGCCTCATCGTAAAGCCTGAGTTTTTCAGTGTTGATTGTTCCATCTTCATTGGTAATAAAAGGCTTCACCTTGTTAAACTTGTGGTTGATTAGTGCCGAGATGTTGTTAAACGTATAGGTCTTATACGTGCTGTTGAACGTAGCCAGATAAGAGGTCTTATTGTTTGGTACGCTGTTCAATTCAAAGAAGGTCCTGATGCTGTCGCTTTCGACCATGAGCAACTGAGTAGGCTCCTCCAGCAAAATGTCGCTGTATCTGCTCTTCTCTGTCATACGGCTGAACACAATCCTGGAAGAGGTAATCGTGTCGTTTTCGTGACCTGTCTTGATTTGTTCGATGGGCAATGTCACTTCTGTATAGATACCTGCAGGAGTTTTCAGATAGGTGCATTCGTTGTCGGCAATGAGCTTGTCGATGTTGCTTTGGTCGTTTGTGATATGGGTAGTCTGCAATACTTCCTCTGTGGCGTTGATGCTGGTGTGGTCTATATATTCAGTATCATTAATCGAATAGTGATAGTAAATCAACATCTGAGTGTAGGCTACTTCTGTCATTACACCAAGTCCGTCAACGCACTGCAGGTAGAAGCCAGGACAGACGTTGCGGGTGAACGCCTTTGAATTTCTGAAGTACTCAGGGTGCTCGTAATACATCGACATGATGTATGTACCATAATTTTCATAGACTTCGCCGTCTTTGGCAATATAGAGGTCGTTGAGGGGAATATCTACCGACTCGTAGTAGCCTTTTGTATGATAGACATTACGTAAGCTGTCGCTATTTGTCAAATCGACCATAGAATATACTACAGGCTGGGAGATGCCAATATCTTCATTACGGAGATAGCCTTTCTTGGCAGGATCAAAGTTGGTATAGTAAAGACCGCTTTCCTCTACAGGCTTGTCAAGTTCGCGCAACACCAGCTTCATGGAAGCCAGAGAGTCGCCCTGATAGCTGTTGACAACGATTCTTATGAAGCAAGAGTCAGCTATGGGAATGAAACTACCTCCTTTTTCCTCAATGACATCCAAGTCTGGGAACAACTTCGAGGCTTGATTTTCCAAAATGTGGAACTGGGTCATGTAATCGCTGACAATGTATGAGCCAGTTTCTGGGTCTTTCAGTCTTCCAATATAGCTGTAAACGCTTTTTGAAAGCACTGAATCCACCTTGAGAGATTTTGTTGATACATCAAAAGTATCGGTAACAACATCGAATTGGTCAATGGCTCTCGTCAGCGAGTTGCCCATCAAGTCAGTGGTTTCCGTACAAGAAGAGATTGCAACTACGACGAGTGCAACCATTGCCATCATTATTTTTCTCATCACTGAAGTTCTTTTGTCTAAATAATATTATCCTTGGATACTAAATCTTTTCGTAGAATTCCTCGTAAGCGTTCTGGAAGTCTTCGCCAGGATATTGCAGCGTAGGAATATTGTTGTCGGCAGCATATTTCAGAAGCTTCTTGTCAACTTTGCTGCTACCTGCAATAACACCATCGCTATAGTCAATAGCCAACTTGTTCAATTCTGCGAAGTCAAACTGGTCGTTGTACTTCTTCAAGAGCGAAACCTTGGCATCACGGAACTCTATGCACTTTTTGAAATTAGCATCAAGATTAGAGGTCATGTTCTTGGGGAAGAGGGTCGTTACTACCTTGGTGGTGGCAAATGAAGGCTCTTCGTGATAGGCGGTCTTGACATAAAAGGGAATAACAGCACCCATCCAGCCTTGAACGTGAATGATGTCTGGCACCCAACGCAACTTCTTGACAGTTTCCAAAACGCCACGTGCAAAGAATATGGCACGCTCGCCATTGTCCGCATAGTCGGCACCATTCGCGTCAATGGTCATCTGACGCTTGGCGAAATAGTCATCATTATCTATGAAATAAACCTGTATGCGGGTCTGGGCGATAGAAGCCACCTTGATAATCAATGGGTGGTCCGTGTCGTCAATAATCAAATTCATACCAGAGAGGCGGATAACCTCATGCAACTGTCCGCGGCGTTCGTTGATATTGCCCCATTTGGGCATGAACGTACGTATCTCGTGACCATTCTCCAGCATAGCTTGCGGGAGTGCTTTGCCCATAATGGATAAATCACTATCGGGCACATAGGGGATCATCTCCTGATTGATGAATAATATCTTTTTTGCCATATAGGGTTACGTTTTGTTTTGCAAAGTTACGAAAATTAATTCACAAAACGACATAAACGTGCATATTTAAGGATTTTTAGCCCCTATTTTGGCATATTTTTACGATATTTTTTCCTTATTTGATAAAAATGTTGTTATTTTGCACCCGTTTTACGATAAGTAAGGAAAAAGAATGAAAGTATTTGAAAAGATTGTTGATCTTCAAAATCAGCTTTTTGAGGACCGCAAGCAAGGAAAAGAAATAGGGCTTGTTCCTACAATGGGAGCTCTGCATGAAGGACACGCTTCGCTGGTACGTCGTAGTGTGAAAGAAAATGGGATAACCGTAGTGTCAGTATTTGTCAATCCGACTCAGTTCAACGATAAGAATGATTTGAAGAATTATCCGCGTACGTTGGATAAAGACTGTAAGTTGCTTGAATCTTGTGGAGCGGATTATGTGTTGGCTCCTTCAGTAGAGGAAATGTATCCTGTGCCAGATACGCGCCAGTTTGAATATCCTCCAGTATCCACCGTGATGGAAGGTGCTCATCGTCCTGGTCACTTCAATGGAGTGTGTCAGGTGGTCAGCCGCCTGTTTTACATTGTCAAGCCTACTCGTGCTTATTTCGGCGAAAAGGATTGGCAGCAGATAGCTGTTGTGAAGGCAATGGTTCGTCATCTGGGACTGTCTGTTCAAATTGTGGAGTGTGATATCGTTCGCGATGATGACGGTTTGGCTCGCAGTAGTCGTAACACTTTGTTGTCTAAGGACGAGCGAGCTATTGCACCGAATATCTACAAGGCATTGAAGGCAAGTCTGGCTTATGCAAAGAAACACACGGTAAAGGAAACTCACGACAAGGTGGTTGCCGACATCAATGCCATAGAGGGCTTGGATGTAGAGTACTTCTCCATCGTCGATGGCAATACACTGCAAGACATTGAGAATTGGGAGGATTCTCCCTATGTCGTTGGCTGTATTACTGTCTATTGTGGCAAAACACCTATTCGACTCATCGACCACATCAAGTACAAGGAGGATATTGTCAAATAGTAAATTGTAAATGAAGATGATGATAGAAGTAATGAAGTCGAAGCTGCACTGTGTTACAGTAACGGAAGCAAATCTGAACTATATGGGCAGTATCACCATTGACGAGGATTTGATGGATGCAGCCAATATGATAGCTGGTGAAAAAGTGCAGGTGCTGGACAATAATAATGGAGAGCGCTTTGAGACTTATATAATAAAAGGTGAACGTGGTTCGGGGTGTATATGCCTGAATGGTGCAGCTGCACGTAGGGTACAGGTTGGTGACGTCGTTATCATCATCTCTTATGCCCACATGGATTTTGAAGAAGCAAAAACTTTCAAACCTACGGTGGTGTTCCCGAAAGAGGGGAACAAGTTGTAATAGCAACGGAATTAATATTAAAATAAGAAAGCCGCTCTTGATGGAGCGGCTTTCTTGTATCTAGTGCAGAATGGAATTATTCAACAACTACCAATGCATCATCTTCCATAACGCTTTGGCCTGGCTTTACGCAGATGGCAGTAACTTTACCATCCTTTTCGGACTCGATGTTATTAGCCATCTTCATGGCCTCCAATACGAGTAGTGTGTCGCCGGCTTTCACCTCATCACCAACATTCACGTTGATGGATGTGATAACACCAGGCAGTGGAGCCTTGATGGCGTTGTTGGTGTTGACGTTTGCTGCACTGGATTCGCTAGAATCACTAGACTCGCTAGCCTGTGCTACAGGACGGACTACAACCTTCTTCTCTGGTTCAGCCTCAGGCTCCCATGCAACCTTATATTCCTCACCATTCACGGTGACTACTGCTTCATTCTCTACAATCTCACCAATGGCAACTTCATAATCATTGCCATTGATGGTGTATTTATATTCTTTCTTCATAATTGTTCACTTTTCACTATACACTTTTCCCTTATCAGGGGTGTTCTGTCATCGATAAGGCATATCCATTCCATTGAGTCTGTTTCTCGGCAATCGTAATGATGCCAGGCTCTTTGTCATGGACATTGTTGCCCTTGAACTCGTAAAGTGCCATTGCAATGGCGGCATAAACTTCGTTCTTCATAATTGTCTAACCGTTTTTAAACGCTTCGTACCTTTAGGCCAAAGAATTACATAGGTATATTACCATGCTTCTTGGCAGGCAGAGCATCGCGCTTAGTGGCAAGCTGAGCCAATGCACGACAGATGCGGAAACGTGTGTTGCGTGGCTCAATCACATCGTCAATGTAGCCATACTTGGCTGCCTGATAAGGATTGGCGAACAACTCGTTGTACTCTTCTTCCTTCTCTGCAATAAATGCCTTAACATCCTCGCCAGCCTCCTTCTTGGCCTTGGCTTCCTTGGCATAGAGAACTGCTGCAGCACCAGAGGCACCCATTACGGCAATCTCAGCAGAGGGCCAAGCATAGTTCAGGTCGGTATGAAGCTGCTTAGAGCCCATTACGATGTGTGAACCGCCATAGGACTTACGCAGGGTAACGGTAATCTTGGGAACGGTAGCCTCACCATAAGCATAGAGCAGCTGTGCTCCATGCAGGATGACAGCGTTGTACTCCTGGCCAGTACCAGGCAAGAATCCGGGAACGTCAACGAGTGAGACAATAGGAATATTGAAAGCATCACAGAAACGAACGAAACGTGCACCCTTACGAGAAGCGTTCACATCGAGCACACCAGCATAGCATGAGGGCTGGTTAGCTACGATACCAACACTCTGGCCGTTGAAGCGGGCGAAACCTACGATGATGTTCTTGGCAAACTTAGGCTGTACCTCGAAGAATTCGCCATTGTCGGTTATAGCACCGATTACCTTATACATATCATAAGCCTCGTTAGGATTCTCTGGGATAATCTCGTTGAGTGAATCCTCCAAACGGTCGATGGGATCGTCACACTTCTTGCGAGGAGCTAGCTCCATATTGTTTGATGGGATATAGCTTAGCAGGGTCTTCAGCATCTCAACAGCCTCTTCCTCCGTCTTTGCAGTAAAGTGGGTTACACCCGACTTGGAAGCGTGAACTGAAGCACCACCCAGATGCTCTTGGTCAATATCCTCGCCAGTAACAGTCTTCACAACCTTTGGACCGGTAAGGAACATATATGATGTGCCTTCCATCATCAAAGTGAAGTCGGTAAGGGCAGGGCTGTAAACGGCACCACCAGCACAGGGACCGAAGATTCCTGAAATCTGAGGAATCACACCAGATGCCAGAATATTACGTTCGAAAATCTCAGCATAACCAGCTAGTGCATTGATACCCTCTTGGATACGAGCACCACCTGAGTCGTTGATGCCAATAACTGGTGCACCCATCTTCATGGCCATATCCATCACTTTGCATATCTTCTGAGACATGGTTTCTGAAAGTGAACCAGCGTGTACGGTAAAGTCTTGTGCAAAGACAAAGACCAGACGGCCGTCAATGGTACCGGAACCGGCAACCACACCGTCGCCCAGGAACTGCTTCTTCTCCATACCGAAGTTATGGCAGCGATGCTCCTTGAACATGTCGTACTCCTCAAATGAGCCTTTATCGAGCAACATCTCAATGCGCTCACGAGCTGTGTATTTTCCTTTGTCGTGCTGTTTCTGTATGGCTTTCTCGCCACCACCGAGACGGGCCTGTTCGCGCTTCTCGATGAGTTGTTTGATTTTCTCTAATTGCTTACTCATTTTCTTATATCTAATCGTTATTAAACGCTTTGTACCTTTAGGTCAAAGAATTCATTAATGTTCACAAAGTTCTGTCAAGATTCCACAAGTTGACTTAGGATGCAGGAAGGCAATGTTCAGGTTCTCAGCACCTTTGCGAGGTTTCTCGTCAATCAGACGTACACCCTTCTCGCTCACCTCGGCCAGTGCGTTAGCCACACCGTCCTCGATGCAGAAAGCTACGTGGTGCACACCTTTGTTGCCTTTGTCAAGCCACTTCTGGATAGTGCTTTCCGGAGATGTAGGCTCCAGCAATTCCAGCTTTACCTCTCCACATTTCAAGAAGGCGGTCTTCACCTTTTGGTCCTCTACTACTTCAATGTTGTAACACTTCAGGCCGAGCACGTTCTCAAAGAACGGCAGGCTCTCTTCAATGCTCTGAACGGCAATGCCCAGATGCTCAATGTGAGAAATCTTCATATCTTTCTGATGTTAGAATATTATAAATAATGTGCAAAGGTAAGCAATTTCAAGCACATAACGAAGCAAAGCCGTCTTTTTTTGGCTTTTTTATACATTTTAATGTTGACGAAGGTTCCATTTTGAATTATCGCTGTGGAAATCATATTCTGCCAGCGTGGGTGTGGAGTCGGCAGCAGAGTAGATAACATAGCGGGTGTTTAGACCGTCTTGTCCAGGAATGCGTTTGGGCATGATGCGATAGGTGCCGTCGGTCAATTGTTCGATGCGCCAAAGCTGTTCGTCGCTTCCCGTGAATGTGGGCATAGTGGTTAGTTCTTTGTCTGATGTAGCTGCAAGGGCGCGTTCGGTTCCCTCGATAGTTATCTTGAAATAAGGATTGCTAAGATAGCCTCCGGCTTTCTCTACGGGAGTAATCGTCCAACGCTGGTGAGGACGGAACATGTAGTCACCGCAACGTAGGGGAATGTTTCCTTGTGGCCAGTTGCTATTCACATCTTCCAGTTTTTGGTTGGGAATAGACACTAGCGGCTTGGTGAGGTCCATCTGCCAGAAACGCTCCCGTTCCTGTGGCATACGGACAAAATCAACAGCCAGTTCTAAAGCATATCCGCGGCGCTCACTCTCTATCTCATAGGTGCCTGCTTTAAACGGTTCGCCTGCAACAGGCCATCCATTTTTCCAAAGCAACTGGCGGATGCCTAAGACGGAGCGCCCACTGCGTTCGAAGTCTGCTTCGAAATGGCACGACATGATTTCCACGCCCTCGTCGATAATGGTGCGTCCGAAGTGTCCTGGTCCGCAGACTCTGTTTCCAGCAGCAATCACCATTCGTCCTCCTCCGTGGAACATGTCACGTCCAATGTTGTCAAGATAAGGACCTTCTACAGAGCGTGATCGGCCAACAACGATGTTATAGGTGGAATTCACACCATCACAACAGGTGCCGTGGGTACCCAACAGATAGTACCATCCGTCGCGGAATATGAGGTCAGTGGCTTCGCAGTCTATGGCAATATCTTTCTCTTTGTTGCCTTTCATGCGAAAACCAGTTTTTGGGTCAAGTTCAATCAGTCGGATGGTTCCAAAGTAGGTGCCGTAAGTGACCCACAACCTTCCTGTTGTTGGATCAAGTAACAGGCAAGGATCAATGGCATCCTGGTCTTCCATTCCATCACTGGAGCAAACTTCGACAGCCTCGCTGAATTTGAAATTTGGTGATTGGGGATCGAGCGTATTGTTCCACATGGTCAATATTCGTCCGTTATGTCCTCCGCCCAATCCTCCGCCAGTGGCGCCATAGATGACGAGGTAACGGTCGCCAATCTTTAAGACATCGGGAGCAGCACCGCCTCCGGGGCGTTCTGCACCAGAATGCCACGACCATCCATCATCAGAAATTAAACCACCACCGCCTGTTCCGAAGGTATAGTATTTCCCATCGCATTCGGCAATGGTTGACGGGTCGTGGATATAGGGAGTTCCTGATTGCGCTTTTGAAGAGAGAATACTCAGACAGCAAGCGAAAAGAAATGATATAGTCTGTTTCATCATATTATCGGGCATTAATGGTATAGTTCGTAATTGGTTTTCCTTTCTCGTCAATAAATCGTGCACACATATCGCTGAGTCCGGGACCGTTGATTACTGCACAACGCAGTTTGTTACGTCCTTTCTTCAATGTAAGACGATGAGACACTCCGTCGTCCTCAACCATGCGTCGGTCGCCTTCTAACAGCAGAACTTCCTCGTCGTTAAGCCACCACATCGAAGCTCCATTTGAACCAACGGCCAGACGGATGTCCTGCAACTCTTCTTTACATTCTATGATGGTTTCACACCAAAAGAAGGAACCATAAGTCTGCTTGCCGTATTTCTCGGCAAATCGGAACAGTTTTATGTTGTAGTTCTCACTATCCAGTGCATACCATTTCCCTTTCTGTCTGGGCAGCTTATTCAGCTCTTCAGCAAAAGTCGTGCGCAACCATGAATCGGTGAAAATGGTATTCGAACGAATAGGTTTAGCAATAGGTTCCATCATTCTCCAGCGACGGATGAAACCTTGCTCGTCTGGTTGTATAGGAGTGGCATTAGGCTCTGTTATAGAAAAATAGTGAGGTCGGTTCTTGAATTGCAACCAGTCAACACTTACACCTTCTCCTTCGCAGGTGACGACAAGGTCGGTAATGCCTTTGGGGGTATAGAGCAATGGCGCCGTCAGTGTTAGCCACTGGCCAGACATGTCACGGCGGAAGGGACCAGCATCACTTTTTACGGTTACGGTAACTTTGGCAATGACTTTACCCTTCGGACTCTTTTCACGAAGATAGAATGTTGTATTGTCCTTTGCCATTGCGCTGATGACGAGATAACCGTCGTAGATAGGGCTGAAATCAACATCATGATAACGCAACCAACTGCCTTTCTTGGAAAGTGTTGCCTGATAACTGCGGAAAGTGTTGATGGTGTCAATCAACTGAGTTGTCACGTCATTGCTCGCAGCGGAATAACGGTCAATCTCGATTTTTTCTGTTGCCAGATTGATGCCCACTCCTCTCATGGTGGGCTTTACTTCGCGGATAGTCCCATCTGCATTGAAATAAACTTTCTCTATGCGGGGAGAACGGCGTTTGTCATCACGAGGCGAGAAATCATTATGATGATAGAATAGATACCACTGTCCTTTATATTCAAGGATGCTGTGATGATTAGTCCAGCAATGGTTGGCGTGTTCTGCCATGATAATACCTTTGAAATCCCATGGGCCTAAAGGTGATTTGGACATAGCATAGGCCAATGTCTCTGTGGGATTGGCACCATTCTCCTTTGAACCGCGAACCCATGGGAAAGTGAGATAATACCAGTCGCCACGATGGAAAGCAAAGGGACCCTCCTTGAAGCCTTCGGGCAACCCCTTCATCTCTTCGCCACCTACCATCATAGGTGGCATTTCCGGCATCCCCTCACGTTGTGGTATCTTCACCTCCTTTAATTCGCTTTCCAGTTCTTTCATGTTCTCTCTCAACTTGGCACCGCGAATGCCCATACCACTCCAATAGATATAAGCCTGACCATCCGTGTCAACTAGTACGCAGGGGTCAATGCCGGATATTCCCTTGATGGGTTCTGCTTCTAATTTGAAAGGACCTATAGGACTATCAGCAGTAGCTACACCTATGGCAAAGCCACGTCCAGACTTTGGCGCATTGGGGAAATAAAAATAATATTTGCCATTCTTCTCTACACAATCAGGGGCCCACATAGAATAGCCGTCTTTTTTACCCCATGGCACTAATTCCTGTGATACTATCACTCCGTGATCTGTCCAGTCTGTCAGGTTGCTGGAAGAGAAGACGTGATAGTCGGCCATGCAGAACCAGTCTTGTCGTTGACCGACAGGTGGGGTGATGTCATGGGAAGGATACATGTACACCTTATTATTAAAAACACGAGCAGTAGGATCGGCAGCATACTGGTCGCGAATAATCGGGTTCTGTGCTATCGTTGCCGTAGCGACCATGCACAGGACGGAAGTGGATAACAGATGCTTTCTCATAAGGTTTTTGTTTGCTAGTATAATATGTTTTTGTTTTTATTGAATTATCATGATAAAACCACCGCGTGGTTGGCAGTTGATTGACGAAGGCAATTTCTTCAGGAAACGGATATCCCATCCTCCTGACGTATCAGCGAAAAGTGTTCCTTTTGATTGTTTGTCGATAGTCTTTAAGTCAAAGGTTAGTTTCTTTTCCTGATTAGTCCCATTGATACCCGCTATATACCATGTGCTTCCATTGCGTCTCGCCATGACAACGCTTTCTCCCGGATAGCCTGCCAACAAAAGAGTCTCGTCCCAAACGGTAGGAAGATTTGTAAGGAAATCTCTCACCTCCTGAGGTTGACTCATATAGCTCTCCGGACAATCGGCCAGATGTTGCAAAGCACTCTCAAAGAGAACGGTAAGTGCCAACTCGTGGGCTTTCGTAGTGATATGTGGATGCTGAGAGTCGCTGAAAGTGCATGGGGTATAGTCCATAGGTCCGATGACATTACGGGTGAAGGGCAATGTGGCATTATGGCAAGCGGCCTTTTCTGTAAATGTCGCCACATTATTATACCATTCAGCACCATATACTCCCTCTGTTGTCATGAGGTTCGGATAGGTTCGTTGCCATCCACGAGGGATAGTGGCTCCATGGAAATTGACTAGCAAGTGATGACGGGCAGCGCTCTCCAGCAAATCAATGCAATAGTCCATATTCCGTTGCGTGTCACCTGAAAAGAAGTCAATCTTCACTCCTGCTACACCTATCTTTTCAAGCCATGCAAATTCGCGTTCCCTGTCTTCTGGTTTGTTAAGACGGAACTTAGGTGTGGGAGCGCCATCTACCCAACCTACTGACGAGTTATACCAAATTAAGGGCTTCACTCCCTGTCCCTTGGCATAGTTTACTGCATCCTCGATGGTTTTGCCATCCTTCATCATGTCCCACTCGGCATCTATCAGTACATATGGCAACCTTAGGTCGCGTGCCATATCCACGTACTTTTTGATGATGTTATAGTCGTTTGAACCATGATTGTAGGCCCAATAAATCCACGATACCACACCGGGTTTTATCCAACTGGTGTCCTTTATCCTGCAAGGGTCGCTGACATCAGTCACCAGTGTAGATTCAACTACATCTGCCATAGAACCAATGATAGCCACACGCCAAGGTGTATGGGCGACAAATTGTGAATGATGGGTGGAGGTTTGGTCTTCAACTACCTTATATTGCTCGCCCTCATTGTATAGACAAGAGGCACTTTGTCCATGTTCGATGTTAGCTTCAGAGAGCAAGACAAACACTCCGTCATGAGGTTCTAATAGGGCAGGATAGCCCCAACGATTATTCCACCCTTCTGCCGACTTGAAGATTCCACTATACGAAGGGACAGGTTTCACCTTATACGTTGTGTCGATAGGAAAGAAGCCTTCATACGAATCACACCACTGTTGCATCCAGCGCCGAGTTCCTTCTGGAATGCGATAGGAAACTTCTGTATTCCTTATTGCAATGCCGTCATTATATACTCGTAACAGCACATTACCACTGCTGTATTCGTTGGCCTCGTTATGACAGTGCAGACGCTTGCCTGTCAACATCTGATAGTCATCTGTTACTTTGCGAGTCAATAGAAAAGGCTCTCTTGCCGAAACATCCATATCCAGTGCTTTCCGGTCTTGGTAATATATCGTCAGATGGTTGCCGTTTTGTCTCACCCTCAGTTTTCCATTGGGCGATATAGGCATAGCTATACAATGACTAATGCATGCCACCAACCATATTGACACGAGAATTGCAAAGGGTGAGGCTAGTAGTCTTTTCATGATGCTTTATTATTTGGTGCCGGTTTTATTTTAGCTTCTTAAAAAGCTTGTTGGCTTCGAAAGTCCAATCTTTACGCTGGAGGAGTTGAGGCTTCTTGCCTATAAACATTTTGGCAGCCTCTTTATCACCCTTCAATTGCCAGTTGAGCCAAGCAAGAGCAGGAATGGTAAATTCGCCACCATGAGGCTCGCGATAAGTACCACCATGACCTACGGGGAAGTTGGCTACACAGGCTGGCACATGATTAATCAGGTGAAAGTCGTCCATACCATTCTCGTAGGCAATATCGGTAGGACCTCCCAGGATATAGATGATGGGACAATGGATGTCCTTTAACTTACTTTTTTCTGGCATGGGCATCCCACCAACAGCCTGATGGAGTGTGCTTTGCTTAAAGAGTCCACTATTGCAAATCATGATGCTGGTGATGCGCGGGTCTGAACAGTTGCTGAGAGTTTGTAGTCCACCGCACGACATACCAGCCATACAGACATGCTTAGTATCTATCTTCTGGTAATAAGGTGATTTGGGATTATCATTCTGGGCAAAGATCCAGTTAATACTCTCAATCTGCTGGTCAGCACGTGACATAGGACCTTTATACCATTCATCCACCATAGGTATTTCACCTGTAGCCAATACGATAAATCCATGCGAGGCAATTTCGTTGAGGAAATTCATGTGCTCCCAGGGCGAGTTGGCACAAGCGCCATTTCCCCAAACCAGGATGGGAAGGGAATTCTGGGCATCAAACTTCGACAAATCCTGTGGCACGAAGATGGTGTGTTCACGACTGAGCGATGCGTCTTCTTTCATGACGGCTTTATAGTCACCCGTACCACCATCCTCAATGATGCGCTGACGAGGTTCCTGTTTCTGACAGCAATCCTTGTTGCATTCTCCACCTTCTCTGACGCAGTTCAAGAAACAAACCATTTTCTTCAGATTCTCTGGAGTGTACATCTCAGGGCCTCCATGATTGCCTTCTGTAGGGAAGGTTGCTACAGTCTTTACACCTGCAGCTTTCAGGAGTTCATAGAACTTCTTACCCTGACAATTGGGAACCACACCATCTTTATCACCATGGAAGATGATGATGGGAGGGGTGTTAGGGCTAACATACTGCGTAGCGCTGAGACTTAGGTACTTGTCGGGCTCCTTCGTGATTTTTGATTTGAGCAGTACGTCCTCAGGACTGTCCGCCCCCATCGTTATATGTTCGCCACAGTCCATTGCTGTCAGGTCCACAGGACCAGACCAGTCGCAAGCGGCATTCACGGTGCTGGACTGATTGGTATATTTACCCAAGTTGCCCTCAAGGTCTAGTGTAACAGTACCTACTGTGGCAGTTTTCATACCACTAGTGGTTGCTGCGATAGAGGCTAAGTGACCACCACTGGAGAATCCGCTGGTAGCGATAAACGACGGGTCAAACTTATAGGTCTTTGCTTCACCACGAACAAAGCGTATCACCGCACGAATGTCGTTTATCTGGGCTGGCCACTGAGCATCAATACTGGAACGATGGTTGGGGCATACTACGGCATAGCCAGCATCCAGTAACGACTTGACGATGGTACCCAGGTCGGCCTGACCTTTTCCATTGTTGTTGAACCAGGCACTTCCATAGATGTGAATCACTACGGGATAATTGTCCTTCTTCTGCTTGGGCAGATAGATGTCGCAGTTGTGATACGTCTGGCCGTCGCCCACGTAGTTGATATCCTTCCACTCTTGCGAGGTTTCCAGTTTCACTTGTTGCTGAACACCTCCAAAGCCATCTGCTGGCTGAGCCGTAGCTACGGCAGAAAGACATAACAAACATACAGATAATAGCGTTTTTTTCATCTTATTTTTATTTAGAATATACTCGAATGTCATTGGTGGTAGTATCTCGACCTAACAGAAAGCGGTCGATGAATGCCTGCACCTCAGGCCAGTGAGAGCCTGTCCGTTGATGGTCACGTTAACCACCAAAGCCGTATCACCCTCCATGCAAGCCTTGATTTGATGAGTCTCCACTGTAGGTTTCTGTCCGATGCCGTAGTGTTGAATCATGTGGGCGATATCACTCCGTCGCTTACTCCAGTCAGCAAAGCTGTTGACATCCTCTAAGGCATCTGGTAATTCTTGGATAATGGGCAACTGGTTTGGTTCAGGCATCAAGGGGGCGGCATATTGTCTGCCCGTATTCTCTACGTCATATACGAGTGGTATCGACTGAGTCCATGCCGGCATTCCTATCATGGTGCTCATCATCATGACCATCATCCGTTTTGCCATATTATGAATTCTTTTGCCCATTATTCTTTTTTTTTTTGATGGCAAAGATACGAATAATTCCCTACATTCGCAATAGTAGGATGTAACATAAACTATTTCGGATGTAATTTGGAATGAAAATAGTGTAATAGGGGCAATTGTAACTTACGACACCATCGGAAAAGTTTTTTATCAGTGCGGAAATTTATATTCCCAACTTGCGAATGTACGTTCGCAAGTTGGGAATGTGCGTTCGCAAGTTACGAATAGACATCCCAAACTTTGAAATACAATTTTGCATTAAGGGAAATATGAATTGTCTCCTTGCTTCACGAATACAGGGATGTGGGCTTTATCGACAGGAGTCGTGATGGTTTGTCCGCCCGCATAGTGCTTGCCTGTGCGATAGTCTTTCCAGCCCTCCTTGTTCTTGGGCAGATAGGTTTTCCATTCTTTGACACTGGGTTCTGTGACAGGACTGATGAGCAGGGAAGGACCAAACATATATTCGTATTTCTGTTTCAGAGCTTCAGCATCGTTGGCAAAGTCAAAGACGAGAGGACGCATGATGGTGTATCCTTCTTTGGTTACACGCTCTGCACACTGTTCGATGTAAGGACGCAATTTCTCGCGCTCTTTCAGACACTCAGCAATAATCTGTTGGGCCTCTGCACCATAGTTCCAAGGCTCTGTGTTGCTCATATAGCCATGAACACGCATCAAAGGCAGATAGACACTGAGCTCAATCCATCGCAACATGCGTTCAATATAGTCCTGATTGGAGTATTGATCGCCAGGACGGAAGAATCCGCCGGCATCGTAGGTCCACCAAGGAACGCCTGCTGCCTGGACGCCCAGGCCAGCAGTAATCTGACGTCGGAAGGTCTCCCAGTCGTTGCCGACATCGCCGCTCCACAGGGCAGAGCCATAACGTTGGATTCCAGGGAAACCGCAACGAGTGAGAATCATAGGCTCACGACCTGCTGCTACCAATCCTTCATAGACTGTCTTGTTGACTAATAGCGGATAGACATTACGCACCTGTTCACCTCTCCACCGTCCGTTGTTTACACGTCGCCCCACCAAATCATCGTTCTCAGGTTCTGTAGCATCCTGCCACCAGGCATCAATGCCCAAGGGAAGCAACCGTTCGCGAAAGTTCTGCCAATAGGAAGCTGCGGCCTGAGGATTGAAAAAGTCTATCCAGTCTGTGCCGGGAATATAATAGCCATCGTGCACCATCTGTCGGCCCACCTCTGAGTTTTTGTCAATCTTCGACCATACGCTAAGCATCAGGCGGATATCCATCTTGTGCAAGCTATCCGTCAAAGCCTTGGGGTCTGGATAATATCGTTCGTCAAACTTCATTGAGTTCCAGCCATACCTGCCCCAATACTGCCAGTCTTGCACTATCATGCTAATGGGCAGATGCTCGGACTTGAAGCGGTTGGCTGTTTCAAGGATTTCCTGCGAACTATGGAAACGCTCACGACAGTGGATGTAGCCCAAAGCCCATTTGGGCATCGGTGGACACTGACCTGTCAGTTCGCGATAAGTAGCGATGATTTCATCTGCGGAACCAATAAATACGGTATAATCCACAGAATTGGCTATTGGCGAATGGAAAGTGGTTTCGTCCTTTACCTTATTATAATATAGGGTGGGGTTGTCGTCCTTGGTCAACTCCGCTGTTATGACGTGATGTCCTGCTTCCATATGAACGATCTTCGAAGCTGTAGGAGGAAGCCACAGGTTCTGCATCTCAATGACAGGTAGCCCATCAATGCAGAGATTGTGACGACGAGCCATTTTCTGACCAACATCCAGCAACAGGGAATAGTCACCAGCCTCAGTAATATCAAGAGAAGCCTCGAAGATATGGCGCTCGCGAACCTCTTTCTTACCACCTTCAGTTGACGTGACATTCACCACTTCCTGCTTTCCTACACCACTTCGCTTCTGCAATTTTACACTTTGGTGACAAGGATTGAAATCCGTCAAACCATAATTGTTCCATAAGATGCCATATCCTTTGCTGGAAATAAGCATGGGCAGGCTGATTTGTGTATTCACTTGGGTCAGGCGTCGCGACAGGCCTCGAACATTGCTATAGCCGTCTTGGAACTGTCCTAGTCCATACAGGAATTCATCCTTTGGCGATTGGAACGTCAAAGTACTCTTACTGCTTTCCATCTGATGGCGTGTAGCCGTGAAAATGGTAATCCCCTTTTTGTCCTTGATGGACAGACGCAGGTTTTTCTTGTCAATAATCACTTTCAAGCTTGGACTTTTTACTGTCTCGTGCTTTACATAAATCCAGTCGGGGAGAGCTTCCTGCGGTTCCCCCTCTGAATATTGGATACGGACGGCATTCTCTGCTATATGGAGAATCCTTATCTTCCCTCGTCCGAAAGGCTGTTGGCCTAAGAGGTTTTGCATGTTGCAAAACACTACGAGGATGGCAATCAGTCTTTTCATTGTTTATTCTTTACTTAAATTGCCACCAGTCAAGGTGAATATCACCCTTGGCATTGCTGAAACAAATGTAAAGGTCGTGTACTCCTGTGGCCTCCTTGACCTTGGAGGTAAAAGAACGATATTTTTCCACACTGCCAGTGCTCTTTATGTTCAAGGAACCAATGATAGGACCCTTGTCGCTGTTCAGCCGTAGGGTAATGGTGCAACAGGCATTGGCAGCAGCAGAGGCTGTGATGGCAAATTGTTTGGCTCCTTTGCCAAAATCTACACCACGCAGGCGGATGTATTCGCCATCGTTGATATCGAAAATATACATGTTGCGCTTGCCGGTGGATGAAGGCATATCCTTGACCACACCGGTATTCTCAATGCCCATCTTGGCAGACTTCAATCCATACCCCCAGTTCATAGTTTCGGCTTCCACTCTTTGATAGGGATTAAGCCAATGTAGCTGGTTCATGGGCTTTTGGTCGAGCCAGTAGGGAACTTCCTGGATGGTTCCATCGGCATTGTAGGTGATTTCTGTGGCGGAAACACTGCGGCGTTCATGGTGCTCGAAGGTTTCGAGGTGCATCAGGTCGTAGTTTTGGCCGAACACATACGAATGACCTTTGTAATCACAGATGCCGGGGTGGTTGCCTCTATCGCGGTGGGTAGGGCGCATGATATAACCTTTCCATTCCCAGGGACCTGTCGGTGAAGAACTCATGGCATAACCCAAAGCCTCAGGACAGCAGGTAGATGCAAATCCCAGATAATAATGACCATCCCGTTTGTAAATCCAGGGACCTTCCTGATAGTTGGGGATGTGAGGCAACTTGGTAACACCGCTTGTCAGCGATATCATGTCATTGCCTAATTTTGCCCAGAAAGTATGAGGGTTACCCCAGTACATGTAGGCTTGCCCGTCATTATCAACAAAGACACTTGGATCAATGTCAAACCAGTTGCTTTGATCCCATACTAAGGGCTTCCCTAATGGATCTTTGAACGGACCATAAGGAGAGTCGCTTTCTAGTACTCCAATACCATGCCCATGGAGTGGGGCATAGAGATAAAACTTGCCATTACGCTCAACAGTCTGAATGGCCCAAGCGCCATTCTCACGGCTACGCCAAGGGAAATCCTTCAGTGAAGCCACAGCGCCATGCTCTGTCCAGTTTACCATATCCGTCGTGGACCATAAAAGCCAGTCGTACATGAAGAACCCTGCTGATGATTTCTCGTTCTCGTCGGGGATGTCCTCGGGAGAGGCGTCATGTGATGTGTATAAGAATAGCGTGTCACCCACAACAAGAGGCGAGGGGTCGGCAGTGTACTTGGTTTGGAAAAGTGGCATATTTACCTGTTCCAGTCCCCGCATCTCCCACCAGTCGAAGTTAAAGAGTTTGGGACCCTTGCGGCCATTGAAAACAAAATACATATCATGATGACCACTGGCAATGGCTGTCAGGTCTGTGGTAATAGTCTGCCATTTTTCCCAGCCACCTGTGCCTGGGACATTCACTATGCCTAGCAGCTTTCCACCGATGCTGTCAAGGCGTATCTCGATTTTTCCACCACGTAAGCCGCTGGCTACACGGGCAGTGAAGGTACGAGGCACTTTGTTGCAGAAATGCACGTTCTGCAACTTGATATAGTCGCCATTGTGAATATCTGTGACATAGACACCTACTTCATCGTTCTGTTCAGTCTTTACGCCTTTTGAGAAGGCCATTGTTTCTGCCTCTACCTTACGATAGGGATCAAATTTCCCTACAGGTTTAACGCCTTCTTCTGTAGGAAGGATAGTTGGGAAACTTCCATCGGCATTGTATTTGAACTCTTCAACGGCAACACTACGGCCAAAACCACCACCGTTGGGCAATTTGCCAGTATGATAGAAGAAGTAGGAGTGTCCTTTATAGTCTGCTACGCCACAGTGGTTGGTGAACGACTTAGTATCGCTCAACGGCATAATCTCACCGGCATATTTCCAAGGGCCAGTAGGTGAAGATGCGGTGCTGTAAGAGATATGCTCAGGAACACCACCAGCTGCATAGAGTAATTGGTAGGTGCCCTTGCGTTTGGTGAGCCAAGGGCCTTCTACATAGGAGTCCTTGTATTTCTTTCCCTTTTCGCGCTGATTCATCATAGGACCTCCAAAAGCTTCCTCGGTCATGTCGAGTTTACCAAGTTCTCCACTGTATGAGATCATATCACGATTCAACTTCAGATAGTAGCATTGAGGATTACCCCACATCAGCCATGCCTGACCATCGTCATCAATCAATACTGTGGGGTCAATATGGTCCCAACTGCCATTTTCGAACAGTGGCTTGCCGATTGCATCGCGGAATGGACCTGTAGGCGTGTCGCTCACAGCTACACCAATAGCCATACCATTGGATAGCCTGGAATGGGCACAGATGTACCAATAAAACTTACCATCACGTTCAATGCACTGGGATGCCCATGCTCTATCGTCAGCCCATGAGAAACTTTCCAAGGCCAATGGAGAACCATGGTCTTGCCAGTTCACCATGTCGTTGGTAGAATACACTCTCCACTCCTGCATCCAGAAGAAGTCGGCGTTGTCTTCGTCATGTCCCGTATAAACATACATCGTGCCATTATGAACCATAGGAGCAGGGTCACTTGTAAACCAGGTCTGCACAAAGGGATTTTGTGCAGTGCTGTTCATTGCTATCGCTAATGAAGCAGTAAGTATTATAGTTTTATTCATGTTCATGGTTGCAAAGTTATATATAAATAATGAGAATGGCATTCTTGAATGTTTCGTGAACTTTAGTTATTGTATCAGCTTTAATGATATTATTCAACAAAAAAGGGCTATTCAAAAAGAATAACCCTTTTTATGACGTAAGATATCTCTTATTCGTAAACCTTTCTTGATTCAGACTCAAGGTACCAATCCTTGGTCAATATATTCTATTCATAATATTTTTCTTCAACTGGATACTTATACCAATCTGTATCAGTTACTAATCCTTGCCCCCATTCATTGAATTTTGAATAAGCATCTTTAATGCATATTCTTTCAAGTGGCCATTTAAAATCATAAGGTATCATAATTGCATGAGGATCTTCTCCCTTTCTTGAAATTTTAATTATCCAAGATTTGTCCTTATCGAAAATATATGGTTGAGTTAATTCATTTAAAAAACTAAAACTTTTATCTACAACAATTACATCTGTTATATAAGGTGTATGATCACCTTTTGTCGTATTTATAAATTGATTTTGTTTGTTGAATAAATCATGAACTTCTATAGATGATTTAATATGTTCTCCTTCAATATTATGTATATATAATTGATCCATAGCTCCACATGCCATTAATGTGTACTCTACATGTGTTTCATCAATTCTTGTACCTTTCAATACAACATCATTCATGTCATAATCGCCAAGCTTATTGTCTTCAAAACAGAAAGTATAGAATTGTTGCTCAATTTCAATAGGCATTATGTTTTCTATTTCAATTCCACCTTCAATATCAATAATCAAATCATTAATGTCTGCATCAGTTCCTGATTCTACACATAAGAATGTTTTATCGTTAATACTAACCCATCCCATACGAGGATCTGTTGGACCTAATTTTGATGAGTTGAAATTTCCCCACTTATTGATATTATAATTCAAACGTCCATCTCCATAAAGTTCTCCTTGTTTTCTCTTATTATCTGTTTCAGTGTTTGATTTATAACAAAACCCAATTTTATAATTATCCGGAAATTGATATGATCCCTTTGTTCCAATTTCAGGAATCCCATCACCAAAATATGCTAATGCATATGACTTAGATTTATTGATATTGTCATTATCGTCGTTCTTATATACCTCACTTAAATCAATAGCTTTATATTTAGGCAATGCTTCAACTTCTTGAGCATTTAAATTGCCTTTGAAATAGTAATAATATAATTCTGCTTCACTAATTTCATGATATCCACCATCATTCTTGTAAACAGGTGTAACAATAATAGGCTCTTTTCCTGTTGTTATTGGATAAGCAGTTTCATTAAAAAAGCTACTGCTCTTTAATTTTTCTATATTATTATAACTACGACCATTTGGGAAATAATTGAATATTACCCTTCTAAATATAGACTTGAAATCATCATCATAATCATTAGAACTTATAGCCTGATTATCAAAAACATAGAATACTTCTCCAGGAATCCAATTACGTTTATTTGCAAACGTCTCTACAGTTCCACTAATTGTTGGATTTGTAGGTAATGTATAGTCTTGAGATAATGCTCGTCTTGCTGAGTTATTCTTATAATAGATTTCTTTGTCATTTAATGTGAATTTTTTAAAGAAATATTTTCCTGTATTATCAATAAATGCAACAAATAAATTATCATAATTACTAGGAACATCATATGCAAAAGATACTTCATCACCATCTTTAACATCCTTTTGATTAAGTAATCTCATATTACTTACTGAATCTGTAACTTCTGATAGCAATACTTGTACTTTAGTAATATTATCTGTTCCATTAACATAAACTTTAATAGTGCCACTTGTTGCTGTGCACCAATCCTGAGTACTTGGAAAACTAACTCCAAAGATTTGTGTAACATTATCTTTAACCTTTTGAGCCTCTTCTGCGGCTTTCTCGTCATAGTTAAGGTCAAACTTGTTACAGCTGGCAAATGCAACTGCACCCATAAGCATGAATAAAATTTTTTTGGTCATAATTTTGTACTTTGGTTTATTTAATCTACAAAAGTACAACATAATTTTTTCGTGCGTACATTATTTATAGTTTCATGCCGCAGATTTAACTATTTTTATAACTCCACAACGATTTTTCCGTTAATTTGACGACCTGTAAGGTAGTTGGGAACGGCATGTTGGTGGTTCGTTACGTCCGTTACCCAATAGTATGAATTAACATTGGAAATGCCGAAGATGTTTAGTCCGTCAATTCCCAGCCATATCCGTTGATGATTACGCTGGTAAGCCAGAAAACTCATACCGATATCAGCCCGTTTATAGGCAGGAGCCCTGAAATCTTGGTATTCCAATCCTCGGTGTGGTGCACCAAAGGGTAGTCCGTCAGCATAAGCTAATCTTAGTGTCATCTTCCATCTGTCAGTACCAGGGAAATAATCTGTGAAGTGCAAGTTTACGCCCCATCGCTGATCGGTAGGCATGGGAACGCTGACTCCGTTAATCTTCTGTTTTGCTGACATAATGCTCAGTGTCAGCCATGAGTCCGTTCCAGGGACAAATTCGCCAAACAGTTTCAGGTCAAGTCCAAAGACGTGCCCATTGGCCTTGTTTTCACCAACATATACCACTTTCATGTTTTGTACATTATAAGGCACGAGATTGTCCATGATCTTGTAATATGCCTCTGCAGTAAAGCGGAATGGACGGTTAACCATGCGGAAGCGATAGTCAAAGGCACCTACGATGTGAATACTCCGTTGGCTTTTGATTTTATCGTTCAGTGTCACAATGGTCTGTCCGTTGACTGTAGAAGTGTCTCGTAGTTCCTTGAAGAAGGGGGACTGATAGTATAATCCGGTAGCCAGTCGGAAGGTGATGTCTTGATTGAACGAGGGAACGGCAGCCAGTGATATACGGGGTGAGACGATGGTTTCTTTATTGTAACTCCAGTTAGCCAGTCTTACACCATAGTTTAGTGTAAAGAACCAGGGCTTCTCCCCTTTGCTTTGGAAACGGTAGGTGTCCTGAAGGTATGCTTCCAGGCGGCTACTCTTCAGTGTGTTATGGGAATCCAGCGTGTATATCAAGTCGAGTCTGTCTGCAGTGTGAGGAATGCTATATCCGCTGGAGTCTCGCATCTCATATTCCCGGGCATTCTCCTCTATTTTCTCCCATTTGAAGGTAAAACCTGCTTCGATTTCATGTTTTTTCGTCTTGTGACTGCCCATCAGTTTTAGGCTCTGTACATCAGCAGTCAGGTAGTTGCGTGCATGCTCCATATAGGTTCCTACTCCCAGCTGTTCTTGAGTCTGAGTGTCGTCCAGCCAGTATTGTCCTTGTATGTCGTAGGTCTCCTGTTCCTTGGTATGGAAGGCAGATGCTAAAAGGCTTACTTTGGTGTTTTGTGAAAAATTCCGTTGAATTCTCAGGGTGCCGAATAATGTGCGGAAGATGTCTTTCTCCTGTCCGTCAAAGTAAACTCTAAACGACTTGACCTTTTGCATGGTACCAAAAGAGGTCTCTCTGCTTTCAGGTGTAAAATTGTAGTGGTTTTCGGAAATGTTCCCAATGAAGTCTATGTCCCATCTTTGGTTGGGCTTATAGGTGATATAGGTCTGGTAATCTAGGAAGTTTGGCTTGTATTCACCCTTTGTTTCCAATGATCCTAATAAATACTTGTTGGTTTTATAGCGTATTCCATGACTCATTGTGAATTTCTTGGAGCCATAGCCAATGAAGGCACTTCCGCCCAGCAGGGAGGCTTGGAAATTGGCTTCCCATCTCGTTGGCTTCCGATAATGGATATCCAGTGCTGATGACATTTTATCACCATATTTCGCCTCAAATCCACCTGATGAGAATCCTATCTTCTCTACCATATCCGAGTTGATGACAGACAGTCCTTCTTGCTGTCCGCTGCGTATTAGCAAAGGCCTGTAAACCTCCACATTGTTGATATATACCGAGTTCTCGTCAAAAGATCCTCCTCTGACATTGTATTGCGAGGAGAGTTCGTTATGTGTAGAGACACCAGCTTGCTGTTGTACCAGTTCCTCCACAGCATTTCCTGTGGTAGAGGGCGTGTTTTTTAGGTTTTTCGTGTCAAGCTGTTCCGTACTGGATGTCTGCCTTCTTCTCTCCGTCACCACCACCTCGTCAAGTGCTTTCATGGGATGCAGGGTCACCACCAGTCGTTGGTTTCCTTTGGGGTTATGCAACACACGGGTACGTGTCTGGTATCCTACCATAGAAAATTTGATGACCACGGAATCAGCAGAATGCAGTTTGAGGGAATACTCGCCTTTCAGGTTGGCCATTGTTACGGCACCTTGTTCCAAACAGGAGATCGTAGCTAACTCTATGGCATTTCCTTCATCGTCGCTGACCTTTCCAGAGAGCGTAAATGACTGTGCCTTCAATAGCATTGCCATTGAAAGCAGAAATAATGTGATGACATGTTTTGAACCGTTCATTGTATCCAATAAACGCAAGGAAAACCGTTTTATTGTATATAAAGTAACACTTCATTCTCTCCATAGCCAGGAAGCTATGGAGTTTACCCATCTGATGCTGATTCTGAACCATCGATAAGTGCTCACTTCTTTGCCTCCAAAGCGGAGAATGAAGTCTCGATACGGATTCTTGCGGAATGGCAGGCCTACATCCAGGAAACGGATATGTTGGCAACCCATGCGGTGTGCCTCTTTAATGGTTTCCCAGAAAGTTACGACGTTAGGATGCAGAGTAGGGTAGCTTTTTCTTCGTGCAGCAGAGAACCACAAATAGGCATCATTGTCAGAATACACACAAACACTGCATCCAATTGTCTTTCCATGATATTGGGTGATGAATAGCTTGCATTTCCCCATATCCATCAATCCCCGAAAGAACGTGCTGTCTGGAATATATTTTCTTGGTTTTAGCCAGTTATGCCTCCTCATCAGTTTCGAGAAGTCTTTGAATTCTTCCTCAGTCTCCACAATCTTTGTCGTTGCCCCACGCTGTTGTGCGTTCTTGATACGTGTCAGTTGCTTGGGTGATATCCGCTCCTCTGGTGTTCGGGAATGTAGCGAATTGTGTACACTCATCCATCTGACGGGGAAGAAGCCTTCGCTACGCAGTGCTTCATAACCAAACATTTTTTGCGGTAAGTCGCTGAATTCTATATACAGGACTTTGTTTTGCAACCTCTCCTTTAACGCTTTTACCATGCACCCGAACTTCTGTTCGTTGGGCTCTTGCTGATAGACCCCCTGTCCGATGACTCTTACGTGGATATATAAATAAGGTGGAAATAAGGATCTTTTATAGCGAGTTACGGCTAGCAGATGAGCTTCCTCGTGTCCATTGTCATCCATCAGTACAACCATGTATGGCTTATGTCGAGGCGTATGCTCATACAGTTCCATCAGGTCTGGACTGTGGAAGAAACTGCCGTCTTTCAGTGCAGGTAATGTAGCGCTATGTTCAAACACGAAGGCTTTCACTGGGACAAAGGTACAAAATAAAGTGAAAAGTGAAAAGCGAAAAAGTGAAAATTTTTCTTTTGGCAAGAAAATAATTATGTATGATGCATGATGAATTATGAATTATTTTTGTAATTTTGTGCCGAAATCGAAAAATAAACGATATGGAATTTGAAGAATTAGTACAGATGCGCCGTTCTCACCGTAAGTTTACGGAGGAAGAAATCGATGCCGACGATGTCAAGATGATTCTGCGTGCTGGCTTGATGTCTCCGACGTCAAAAGGTCAGCGTGCCTGGCATTTTGTAGTGGTTGATGATAAGACCGATTTAGAGAAACTTTCAGATGCCAAGGATATGGGTGGACAGTTTTTGAAGGGGGCTCCTCTCGCTATTGTCGTTTTGGGCGATCCTATGCAGAATGACTGTTGGGTAGAGGACGGCTCCATTGCTGCCATCTCCATGCAGTATCAGGCAGAAGCCTTAGGGCTGGGGTCTTGCTGGATTCAGATGCGTGGCAGGGGTCTTTCCGATGGTACTAGTGCCGATACCGTCATCCAAGGTGTCCTTGATATTCCCGAGAATATGTCTTGTCTGTGTGTGCTTGCCATAGGTCATAAGGCTGACGAGCGCAAGCCTCAGAATGAAGACAAGCTGAAATGGGAGAATGTTCATCTGAACAAGTTTTAGCTCATCATGCGTGTTGTACTGATAGGTAGGGGACGTTTGGCGACCAATCTGTTGCCAGCTTTGCAACAGGCAGGTCATGAGGTGTCTAGCATCAATAGTCGTACCTTGGAGAATCTCCCTGAGGAAGCTGATGTCTTTATCATTGCTGTGAAAGATTCGGCATTACAGGAGGTTATCTGTCGTGCCACGAAGGGTAGGGAGCAACAGCTCTTTGTTCATACGGCAGGTTCTATGCCGAAGAGTCTTTTTGAAGGCTATACGAACCGGTTTGGTGTATTCTATCCCATGCAGACCTTTTCAAAAGAGCGCTTGGTTAGCTTCGCAGACATTCCTGTCTTTATAGAAGGCGACAGTACGGTACTCCGTCCGTTGGCAGAGAGCATTACCCATAGCGTCTATGAGCTCTCCAGTGCTGACAGGAAGTTCCTGCACCTTTCTGCTGTCTTTGCTTGTAATTTTGTCAATCACTGCTATGCTCTTTCTGCAGAGCTGTTGGAGAAACACGGTATTCCCTTCAGCGTCATGCTTCCCTTAATAGACGAAACCGCTCTCAAGGTCCACCAACTCCATCCTCTTGAGGCACAAACGGGACCTGCCGTCCGTTACGACGAGAATGTCATCCGGATGCAGTCCTCTATGCTTGCCGATTCTCCGTTGTTACAGGAAATCTATAACCTGCTGTCAGTCAGCATTCACCGTAAAAGCGAAAGAAATGATTAATTACGATTTGTCAAAAATACGAGCCATCATCTTCGACCTTGATGGCGTTCTTTCTGCCTCAACGATTTCCTTAGGTGCGGATGGCTCTCCTCTTCGTACCGTGAATATCAAGGATGGCTATGCTATCCAACTGGCCATGAAGATGGGACTGCGCATTGCTATACTCTCCGGATGTAAGATAGAAGCGGTGCGCCATCGTTACGAGGGACTCGGTATGGAAGACATCTTCCTGGGTGCTGCTGTTAAGATTCAGATCTATGAGCAATTTTTGCAAAAATATGGTTTGAAGGACGAGGAAGTGATGTTCATGGGTGACGACATTCCTGATTTGGAAGTGATGCGTCGGGTGGGGTGTCCCGTTTGTCCTGCTGATGCTTGTCCTGAGATTAAGTCGGTCAGCCTCTATGTCAGCCAGCAGAAAGGTGGTTATGGATGCGGGCGTGATGTGATAGAGCAAACGCTTAAAGCACAAGAGAAGTGGTTAAGTGATGAAAGGGCTTTCGGATGGTGATAAATTCAGAATTAATAATTAGGACTCGACCTTTGGTCGCTTTGCACCTTTAGGTCAAAGAATTAGAAATTAGTAATTAGTAATTAGAAATTATGATTACCTCATATAGGGTGGTTTTAGCATCTAATTCACCACGCAGAAAAGAATTGTTGGCAGGTATTGATATTGATTTCGACGTTCGTGTTATACCTGATATTGACGAGAGTTATCCTGCTGATCTTCCTACCAAGGACATTGCAGAATATATCTCGCGAAAGAAAGCTACCGTCTATCAGCAGCAGATGGCCGACGATGAACTGATCATTACTGCCGACACGATTGTCGTGTTAGACGGTGAAGTCATGGGTAAGCCGCATGATGAGGCTGATGCTTCCCGTATGTTGCACGAATTGAGTGGTCGTACCCATCAGGTGATTACCGGAGTCACACTGACTACCATAACCCGTCAACAGAGTTTTTCCGTTGAGACCGATGTTACGTTTAAGTCACTCTCTGATGAGGAAATCAACTACTATATCCAGCACTACAAGCCCTATGACAAGGCCGGTGCCTATGGCATTCAGGAATGGATAGGACATATCGGGGTGACTGGTCTTCACGGTAGTTATTTCAATGTGATGGGTCTTCCCGTTCAGCGTATCTACGAAGCCCTCCGCCAGTTCTGAACCCTATCTTCTTCTGAACTCAGAACAAGTGATAGCTGTTGCAATTGCTACGTTCAGCGACTCTGCTGTTTCTGATGAATTGCTGAAGTTGGGAATGAGCAGACGGTTGGTGACAAGTGGACGCACGGACTCTGAGATTCCATTACCTTCATTACCCATTACAATAATTCCATTGGGGGTTATTGTCTGTTGATAAATGTCCTCGCCGTCTAGCAGGGTTCCGTAAACAGGACATTGCGCTTTACTGATGAGTTCCACCAAATCACAATATATAATAGGAATATGAGCAATGCTTCCCATTGTGGCTTGTACCACTTTGGGGTTATAGACATCTGCCGTGTCTGGCGAACAGTAGATGGCATCGATGCCAAACCAGTCGGCAATTCGGATGATGGTGCCTAAATTGCCTGGGTCCTGGATTCCGTCGAGTGCCAGCGAAAGACCATGAGGGTTGATAGGAAGAAGCTTAGAGTCCGGAATATGAAACACTGCCAAGACCTCCTGAGGATGTTGCAGAAAGCTGATGCGCTGTAGTTCTTCCTCTGTCACGAGTTGCCCATCTTGTTGGGGGTTAGTCGAGAAAATAGAATGAGGGCGAAATCCTGCCCTCAGCAGGTCGCCAACCACCTTGGGGCCTTCTGCTACAAACAGCTGTTCCCGCTTTCTGTTCTTCTTCAATTCCAGTGAATGGACAAACTTTATTTGGTTCTTGCTAAGCATATTGTTTCACTTTTGCTTGCAAAGATAATAAAAAATAGGAAAAGTTTTTGTACCTTTGCCGAAAAATCAGCAAATTATGCGTAATCGCATCTTCATATTTCTGCTTATTGCTGCCCTGATGGCTTCCTGTTCAGTGACAAAGTTTGTTCCTGATGGCGAATACTTATTGGACAAAGTGGAGGTGAAGAGCGACACGAAGGCCTTGGGAGTTAATCCCAGCGAGATGCGCCAGTATGTTCGTCAGCGTGGTAATTCTCGGTGGTTCTCCGCAGCCAAGCTTCCATTAGCCACTTACTCCCTTTCCGGTCGCGATACTACCAAATGGATAAACCGTTTCCTCCGTTCCATTGGCGAGGCGCCCCAAATCTATGATTCTGCCAGTACGCGTGCTTCTATGGAAATGCTCCAGTCGCAGTTGCAGAATATGGGCTACCTGCGTGCCTCTGTGGATGTGTATAATAAGATAAAGGGAAAGAAGCTGGTGACCACTTATCTCCTGCATCCTCGCATGCCGTATTTTATTAATAAGGTAGATTATGAAATCCGCGACTCAGCCATTGCCGTTGTGCTCAATCTGGCCGACAGTACCCATCGTGGACTGAAATCAGGCATGATGTTTAATGTGGCTAATCTCGACAATGAGCGTTCGCGCATCAGCCGTTATCTCACCAATCGTGGCTACTATCGCTTCAACAAGGACTTCATAAGCTACAGGGCAGACTCCGTGCCAGGCAGTCATCTTATCAATCTTACTCTTGTGCTGGATAAATATCGGAGTGCTGATGAGACTAATCTGCCCCATCAGGTATATACGATTGGAGATGTCAATTTTGTCAGCGGTAATCCTAACGATTCCGTCATCCCCCTGCGTCAGTCTGTGCTGCGGAGCAACAGCTTCCTGGAAAGTGGTGCACTCTATGCCTCCGACAATCTGCAGGGCACTTATAACCACTTCGCCCGTCTGGGTGCCGTGCGCTATACCAACATTGCTTTTCGTGAGCGTGATTTTGAACCCGTCTTAGACTGTGATATTCAGGTCAGCACCAACAAGCCTTCCACCATTTCTTTTCAACCCGAAGGAACCAATACCGCAGGCGACTTGGGAGCTGCCGTCTCAGTGACTTATCAGAACCGTAACATCTTTCATGGGTCTGAGAATCTGAGCATTGTGCTGCGTGGAGCCTATGAGGCCATCCGTGGGTTGGAGGGTTATAAGAATACCAACTTCATGGAGTATAGTGCCGAGGCGCGCCTGTCCTTCCCGCGTTTCATTGCCCCGCTGTTGTCCCCCAGTTTCCGTCGTCGTGTCAATTCCTCCTCGGAGGTGTCGTTGCTTTACGACTTGCAGAACCGTCCGGAGTTCATGCGCAGGGTCTTCTCCGTTGCCTGGCGTTATAAGTGGAACGAGCGGAACCACCATGACCGTTATCAGGTTGATCTCCTTGACCTCAACTACATCTCCATGCCTTGGATTAGTGATACGTTCAAGAAGGAATATTTGGATAACACGAATTCACGTAACTCCATCCTTCGTTATAACTACGAGAATCTGTTCATCATGAAACTGGGCTTTGGCTATGTCTATAACAACGGGATCTACGCCATCAAGGCCAATGTGGAGACAGCGGGAAATCTGCTCAATCTGGCTTCTCATGCCTTCAACTTCCACAAGAACGGCGACGGTCAGTACACATTCCTAGACATTGCCTATGCGCAGTATGTTCGTGGTATGTTCGACTATACCCGTAAATTCGTATTTGACTATAGCAATCAGCTGGTCTTCCACTTCGGATTCGGCATAGCCTATCCCTATGGCAACAGTACGATATTGCCTTTCGAGAAGCGTTTCTTCTCGGGTGGTGCTAACAGCGTGCGTGGCTGGAGTGTCCGCAGCCTGGGTCCTGGTAGGTTTATCGGAACAGACGGAAGAATAGACTTCATCAATCAGACGGGTGATATGAAGCTCGACCTGAACCTGGAGTATCGTGCCAATCTGTTTTGGAAATTCGGAGGTGCCCTGTTTATTGATGCGGGTAACATCTGGACACTCCGTGAGTATGAAGACCAGCCGGGCGGACAGTTCAAGATGTCGGAATTCTGGCAGCAGCTAGCCGTCAGCTATGGTCTGGGAATTCGCCTGAACTTCGATTTCTTCGTGGTGCGCTTTGATATGGGTATGAAAGCTGTCAATCCAGCCTATGAGGATGAGAAAGACCATTTCCCCATAGTGCATCCCCGCCTCAGTCGCGACTTTGCCTTTCACTTTGCGGTAGGCCTTCCATTCTAACTTTCCATACACCATCTCTCAGCACGGTGGTAATGGTGAATGTGCCCTCGTCAACCAGTCGTGCCGAGTCTGCAGGCAATGTGCTGCTTACATAGTCGTGTACTGTCAGCGATACCACCCTCAGCGTGTCGTTCGCGTCTGGGAAGAAATCATTTACTTCTACGCTGGCTCCCCCTTCGTTCTCTTGCACCAGCTGCAGGTCGCGCTCTGTGGTGTTGGAGGCAGCAAACTGAAGCCATTGTCTGCTTTCAGGTGTCGCGTACTTTTCCGCCTCGTGGAAGTCATAGTTGAAGTATGCGTCAGCCCATTTAATAGCGGCTTCCGTGGCCTCCTGGTCATCACCATTCATGCTGTTGCATGCTGACAGCAAAAATACTGTGCAAAAGAGAAAAAACACTTTCATTCCATTAAATAAGTAAAAATTCTCTGCAAAGATAAATAAAAACCGCCATTTTTTTATTAATTTTGCACAAAATTTGAAAGAATCATGCTAAAGTTTATATCTTTTGGCAGTGGCAGTAGTGGCAATTGCTACCTTTTGGCTACCCCCACCGATGCGCTGCTAATCGACATAGGAGTGGGGCTGAGAGGCCTGAAGAAGAGCTGTAAGGACTATGGTTTTAGTCTCTCGCAGGTTCAACATGTGCTCATCACCCACGACCATGCAGACCACATCAAGTCTGTAGGCTCCTTCAGTTCCGATTATTCCGTGCCAGTGTATGCTACAAAAACCGTGCATGAAGGGATAAACCGTAACTACTGCGTCACGAAGAAGATAGTCCCAGAGCTGGCTTGCTATGTGGAGAAAGGGGTGACACAGCAGATTGGTGAGTTCGTTGTGACTCCCTTTGCCGTGCCTCACGACAGTTCCGACAACGTCGGCTATATGATTGAAGCCGGAGGCGTCGTGTTTAGCGTGATGACTGATGTGGGCGTGGTTACTGACGAGATGAAAACCTTTATCGGTCGTTCCAACTATCTGGTCATCGAGGCTAATCATGATATAGAGATGGTTCAGAACGGACCCTATCCCCAGTTCCTCAAAGATCGTATCCTTTCGCAAACGGGTCATCTCTGCAATCACGATTGCGGGGTGGCTATCGCAGAGAATATGACCGAGCAGTTGCGCCATGTCTGGCTGTGCCATCTCAGCGAGGAGAATAATCATCCCGAGCTGGCCCGCAAGACGGTGGAGAGCGTGCTTCGTAGCTATGGCATCGTTGCAGGTGTCGATTTTCAGCTGGAAGTGCTCAAGCGCACCACACCCACAGGACCTTATGAGCTGGAATAGAGGTGAGAGAAATGAAATTTTAATCTTTAACATATATTGTAAATATGATCAACATTACTTTCCCAGACGGATCTGTTCGTTCGTATGAACAGGGCGTTACTGGTTTTCAGATTGCCGAGAGCATTTCACCGGCTCTGGCGCGCAGCGTTGTAAGTTGCGGAGTAAACGGTGAGACCGTAGAGCTGAACCGTCCTATCAATGAGGATGCGAAGATAGAGCTCTACAAGTTCGACGACGAGCAGGGCAAGCATACCTTCTGGCATACCTCCGCCCACCTGTTGGCAGAGGCTTTGCAGGAATTGTACCCAGGCATCCAGTTTGGTTTCGGACCTGCTGTTGAGAATGGATTCTTCTATGACGTCCTGTTGAAGGACGGCGAGATGATCAAGGAGAGCGATTTCCCCAAGATTGAGGCCAAGATGAAGGAACTGGCTGGTAAGAAGGAGGCCGTTGTCCGTCGTGAGGTTTCCAAGGCTGAGGCTTTGAAGGAGTTTGCCGCGTGGGGTCAGACCTACAAGTGCGAGCACATCGACCAAGACCTGGAAGACGGCACCATTTCCACCTATACCCAGGGCAACTTCACCGACCTTTGCCGTGGTCCGCACCTTGTTGACACCGGCGAAATCAAGGCTGTCAAGCTGACCTCTGTGGCTGGTGCTTTTTGGCGTGGCGATTCCAATCGTGAGCAGATGCAGCGTCTCTATGGCATTTCGTTCCCTAAGAAGAAGATGCTTGACGAATATCTCGTGATGCTTGAAGAGGCTAAGAAGCGCGACCACCGTAAGATAGGCAAGGAGATGGAGCTGTTCATGTTCTCTGAGAAGGTGGGCAAGGGACTTCCTATCTGGTTGCCCAAGGGTACCGACCTCCGTCTGCGCCTGCAGGAACATCTCCGCAAGGTTCAGAAGCGTTATGGCTATCAGGAAGTCATCACCCCGCACATCGGAGGCAAGAGCCTGTATGTCACCTCTGGCCACTATGCCCACTATGGTCAGGACTCTTTCCGTCCTATCACCACTCCTGAGGAGGGCGAGGAGTATATGCTGAAGCCCATGAACTGTCCTCACCACTGCGAAATCTTCGCATGGAAGCCCCGTTCATACCGTGACCTGCCCCTCCGCATTGCTGAGTTTGGCACGGTTTACCGCTATGAGCAGTCCGGTGAGTTGCACGGCTTGACGCGTGTGCGCTCGTTCACGCAGGACGATGCCCACCTGTTCTGCCGTCCTGACCAGGTGAAGCAGGAGTTCCTCAACGTGATGGACATCATCGGTGTGGTGCTCACCGCCTTCGGCTTCAATTACGAGGCACAGATTTCCCTGCGCGATCCTAACGACCATACCAAGTACGTAGGTACCGATGAAGACTGGGCACTGGCCGAGCGTGCCATCCAGGAGGCTTGTCAGGAGAAAGGCCTGAATGCCAAGGTCGAATACGGCGAGGCAGCATTCTATGGTCCTAAGCTCGACTTCATGATCAAGGACGCTATCGGTCGTCGCTGGCAGTTGGGAACCATTCAGGTTGACTACAACCTGCCCAAGCGTTTCAATCTGGAATATACCGACGAGGACAACCAGAAGAAGACGCCTGTCATGATTCACCGTGCACCGTTCGGTTCGCTGGAGCGCTTCTGTGCCGTACTCATCGAGCACACCTCCGGTCACTTCCCCTTGTGGCTCACTCCTGAGCAGGTGGCCATTCTGCCCCTCTCTGAGAAGTACAACGACTATGCCCGCGAGGTTGCCCAGCAGTTCGAGCAGGGTGGGGTACGTCCTACCATCGACCTGCGCAACGAGAAGCTAGGCCGTAAGATTCGCGACAACGAGCTGAAGCGCATCCCTTATATGGTCATCGTGGGCGAGAAGGAGGCTGCCGACAAGACGGTTGCCGTACGCCCGCAGGGTGGCGGTGAGCAGACCGTAATGGCTATCCAGGAGTTCATTGACCACATCAATGCCGAGGTGGCTGAAATGACCAAGAATTTCTAGTCGATAACTGTTTTATTGAGAGGACACCTCTGCGGGGGGTGCCCTCTTTATCCCAACATCAAAATAGGCTTTAATTATGAACAAGAACGAGAAATTTGTCATCACAATCAATCGTGAGTTAGGCAGTGGCGGCCGCACCGTAGGCCGCAAGTTGGCAGAACGGCTTGGCGTGGCTTTCTACGACAAGGCACTCATCAAAGGTCTTCAGGAGAAGTTCCACCTCACCGTAGATGAGATAGAGCGCCTGAAGGGCGAGAAGAAGAGCTGGTGGAGCGACATCAAGCGCATACTGCAGATTGGTCCCGGCATGGATTCCAACTACTATCTGCCTCAGAAAGGCGGTGCTGCTGACCTGTTGGACACCAAGGACATCTTCGAGGCCGAGACGATGATTCTGCAGGACATAGCCATCCATGAGTCGTGCGTGGTGGCTGGCCGCAGCGGTTTCTACGTGTTCCGTGCCTATCCCAACCACCTGAACATTCTCATCCAGGCCTCAATGCCCTTCCGCATCAACCGCGTGATGCGCAAGCAGAACATCACCGAGGAGAAGGCCCGCGAGATTATCAGTCAGGTGGATAAGATGCGCGAGAACTATGTGAAGGAATATACCAAGACCTCTCGTTACGATACCCACAACTACGACCTCGTCATCTCGGCCGACGGCAAGAGCGAGGATGAAATCGTGGACTTCATCATGCAGTACATCGGGTAGGGGTGAGCTGTCAAGAGCCCGAGATTTTGAAATGGTTAAAGCGGAGCAACTGTCATTGGTCACTCCGTTTTTTTTTCACTATGTGACACGAGTTCAGGCACGTTCTGAGGTAAAATGCAATTTGTAAATTTGCATCAAGAAAAGATATTTATACAATGAAGAAAACTTTAAACCCCTTCTTTTCTACTATTCACATGACGACCCCTGGTCGGCTGGTAAGCCGGAAAGGATAGGCGCCAACGCCAAGATGATCATCAACCCTATAGGTGTCCATAGCGCCAAGATCAATGACCCAGCCTATTGTCCGGCTGATGTGAAGCAAGAGGTGATGGATTACATCAAAACCTATATCTACTAGAACCTTTATTATTTGAGTTTTTTAAAATGTCACTGCAGGTGCTTGGTGATTTGCGGGTGCAAATATACAAAGAAAATTCGACATGTTTCTGTTTTATCAAATTTTCTTCCTTATAGGTTTGTATGTGTGAGAAATAATTTGTAAATTTGTACCCAAGAACTTATCTAACTTAAACAAATAACTATGGAAATCAAAGCTGTAAAATTCAGAAAAGACGGATTCTATTCTCAGCCATTCGTTTTTGGTGGCGAAGAGGGAGCCGAGAAGTTTGACAAGAACATCCGCTATCGTGGCAGTCTGCAGAACTATCTCATTGATACGGGCAAGGAGGTGATACTGGTGGATACCGGCCTGCCAGCAGGTTTCCCTGAGGGTGCGCCAGAGGAGACGGCACCTATCTATATCGGCAAGAGCATCTGCGAATATATGGATGCTTTGGCTGCATTGGGATACAAGCCAGAGCAGGTTACAAAGATACTGCTGACCCACAAGCACGCCGACCATTCAGGAGAGTTGCGTTCTTTCCCCAACGCTAAAATTTATGTGAATAAAGATGAGATTGGAGCCGACGAGCTCAAGGACATTCCGAACATAGTGCCGGTAGCGTTTACTGACGGTGCTTATCACAACTTCCCTGAAAGTCAGAAGATAGCCGATGGCGTTTACTTTATCAAGGCCAAGGGACATACCAACGGCAACAGCCTTATCATCGCTGAGAACGAGGGATTGTTCTATATGTTCGAGGGAGACATCACTTATGTTGACGAGGCTCTTTATGCCAACAAGCTTTCTGTTGTCTATGATGACCTGCCAGCAGCTCGCGAGACGATGGACCGTGTACGTGAGTTCGTTCGCCATCAGCCAACTGTTTATTGTGGCACCCATACTCCGCAGGGTTATGAGAACCTGGAGGCCAAGCGCGTGATAGATTTGGACAATCCCGTACCGACCGTATTGCCAGAGATAGATTTCTCCCAGAAGGAAGACTCCGGCAAGTATGTCTGCTCTGTCTGTGGCTATCTGTACGACCCGGCAGAGCACGACGGTGTGGCCTTCGAGGACCTTCCCGACGACTGGCGCTGCCCACGCTGCAAACAGCCGAAGACAAAGTTCAACAAGGCATAAAAAGCATTGACAACTTTTTTATGGACAGAAGTCAAGAAATCATCCGTACCAGTTGGATTGGTATTATAGCTAATGTGTTGTTGGCGGGATTCAAGGCCGCCGTAGGTATTCTTGCCAGCAGTGTAGCCATCGTGATGGATGCCGTCAACAACCTGAGCGACGCACTCTCGAGTGTCATCACCATCGTTGGCACCAAACTCTCGCAGCGTCCAGCCGACAGGAAGCATCCCTTCGGCTTCGGGCGCATCGAGTATTTCAGTGCCATCATCATTGCCGTCATCGTACTCTCGGCAGGTATCACCTCACTCATCGAGTCGGTGAAGAAAATCTTCGACCCAACAGAGCCTTCTTATACGACAACCACACTGATAGTTATCGTGGTGGCCATAGTGGTAAAGCTCATCCTCGGACAGTATGTGAAGCGTAAGGGCGAGCAACTGAAAAGCGACGCGCTGATTGCCTCTGGCTCTGATGCACTATTCGATGCCGTGATTACTCTGGCAACACTCATCTCGGCTGGCGTGATGCTGCTGTGGGGCGTGTCGCTCGATGGCATCCTGGGTGCACTGATATCCATCGTGATTATCAAGGCTGGTATAGAGATGCTTGCCTCGCCTGTCAACGAACTATTGGGAACCAGCATTTCAGCAGACTTTGCCAAACAGATTCAGAAAGAAGTTTCCGACTTCGAAGGCGTTCATGGCGTGTTCGACCTGATATTGCATAACTATGGCCCCGATATAAAGATTGGCTCGCTGCACATCAACGTATATGATACCATGTCGGCTCATGAGATTCATGGTCTGACGCGTAAGATAACCATGCAGATGATAGAGCGTCACGGCATCGTCTTGACGGTGGGTGTCTATGCCATTGCCACAGGCGAGAACCGCCGTGCCGAATTGCAGTCGAAGGTGATGCAGACGCTTGCCGCCCACAAGGATATCGTACAGGTACACGGCTTCTACTATTCGGAGAAGGACAATATGCTTTCGGTTGATGTTGTCCCCGATATTTCCGTACACGATGAAACTGCCTTTGTCAGTCAGCTCACCCGCGAGATACAGCCTTTAGTGCCCGACATGCAAGTGATGATTGTTGTGGATCACAATTACGTCGAGTAACCTCTAACCCAGCCAAGATTTCATCAGTACCCTCAGGGTGTGCTCATACCGAATTAATTAATAAAACAAGCAATGAAAAAGAAGTTATTGCATTCCAACCAATCTGTTGGTGAATCCCAAAGGAATGATTGTCGCAAGCAATATCGACATTGACAACTTGATAGATAAGCTCAACGAAGTGTTGGGTAATTAAATCGATTAAACAAAATTGACCAAAGAAGAACTCAAAGCCCGACCTGCAATTAGCAAGCCGGGCTTCGTTTCTATTGAATCTTCTGCCAAAGGTTAGTCCCGATCTTCGCGATGAGGCCTTCTTTCACCCAGCGACAGATGATGGTCTTCACCACAGGCGACTCGTTGTTGGCAAGACGCAAATTTACCAAGTCCTCCTTCGTGAACTCCTTGGGGAGTGCATCCAGATAGCGGATGTTGCCCATCGAAGCCTGAGGACTTATGGCGTTCTTGTGCAGGGCATCAATCTTGTCGCCATAAATCTCCAACTGGTAGTGGAAACAACGCTCGGCAAACCAGAGGGCGAACTTGATGGCGCGCTCCGTCTCCTGCCGGCCTTCCAGCAAGTAGGCAATGATGCCGGCTCGGAAACCGTTGAGGGCAGCACGGCGACGGAACACGTCGATAGGATAATAGAGTGTCTGCAGATACTCCTGACGCTTGCCTTCATCCCACTCCTCAATGGCCTTGTTGATGAGCGGCAAATCCACCTCGCCGTCCTCGTCCATCAGACAGAGACACTGGCGCTTCACCTTCTCCTCGTCTTCCTGACTCCACGCCTCGAACTGAGGCATCTTGGCACCCACCATATCAGGCAGAATAACGGGCGTTACTCGGCTCACCAGTCCGCTCTCGGCATCGGCGAAGAAAGCACGGCACTTGTTGGGCGTACCACACATCACCATATTGTAATAGAGGGTGACCTTTCCGGAGAACGAGTCCTTCGAGATGCGGTGCTGACCCCAGGGTTTGTTATCATAGGCCAGTCGGAACAGGTCGTTCTTTTCCGTCCAGGCACCACCCTTGTTGTTTTTCAGAACGGTCTCAATCTCAGGGGCATAGGTGAACAGATGCTTGCCTTTGGCATAGAGAGCTCGCTCCAGGAAGGCCGACACACCGATGTTGGGTTCGATGATGCGAATCTGAGCGCAGGGATTATCCACCTCCTGACCATCTTTCTTGGCCAGCGAATACTCGATTTCCTTCTGCCATTCCACCTCGTCCTGCTTGATAATAGGATCCATCAGCAATTCGAACTCGTTGTCAACAAACGACTTACCAGTAGCCTGAGGAGCCTCGATGTCAACGATGAAGCTGGGAGCGTTCAGTTTGCCGTCACGATAACGAGCACGGATGCCCGTGGCCAGTGTTCCCAGCATGGGCATTGCTGCCATTAGCGTTGCCTCCTTGAACTCCTCAGGAGCGTGGTCAGCCAAGTCCTGAAGAATGCCTGGAAGTTCGTTCTCTACAGGCGTTACGAGCAATGCTTCAGCATCTTCGACACTACTCTCTATGGCTGCTCCTAGCGATGAGAGCACCTCCTTCATCTGCGAGGGCATATCCGTAGGGCGCACACTTCCTACCGCACTCTTGATGGTAGAGAGCACCTCGTGGTCAGACAACCCCCAATGGGGTAGGATGGCAAACAGTTTCTGCTCGTCGAAGTCGCAAATGAAACGCAGATAGCGGCTCATGGTGTAGAGTGCCGTATTACGCTCACCCTCGGCAGGTGCATCACCATAACCCAACTTCCACAGCAGGGCCTGCACAATTCTGTCGTAGGCAATGCCCTTGTATGTCATTGAACATTGACCATTGACCATTGAACATTGACCATTGAACGTTCACCATTGACCATTGAACATTCTTTTGGTTTAGTCGGATTTGTAATTCGACTGCAGCTAATGGGAGATTTGAAATCCCCGACATAAAACTTCTTCAGTTCCTCGCTCAGAGGCTCGAAGACGATGGGGTTGAGCAACTTTACATACTGCTCGCTCACCATGAAACAGCAGCGGGCCAAGTCCGTCACATGCGAGTCGTAGCTGACACCTAGGCGACTCGCCAGCTTTTGGATGTCATCCTCAATAGAAAGTCCTGGTGTGCGCCAAGCCCAGATGTGGGTGCCTCCGCCGGCACTCTCGGCAAAATAGACAATACGGAACTCCTCGATGAGGTTCTCGTCCTGCACTTTCTTCCAAAGCTGCTCCGTAAGTCCCTTCTCGTCAATGTCGAGGAAGTAGAGTCCAGAGGGTACGGCATCAGCAGCCTTACGCGTACCATTGTTAAAACACGCGGCAAGAGGCAACCACACGGGCAGTTCCTTCTTGCGATCCAAATTCTTGTTCTGCTTCACGTCCTGAAGGATGTCCTCCACGTGATTCTCCGCCAGCAGTTGACGGTAAGCAGCCATGCTCGCCTTGCGAGGCTTGCCGCTAAATGATTTAGAGATACTAATCATAACGGCAGCAAAGGTCACAAGGGGTTTTGCACCTTCAAAGTGGGATGTTTTCTAGCAGTAGTGCAAATACACCAAGCTATTTTCGCTTGTTTGCTAACTGTTTGTATTTCTGGTAGATAGAATTGAATATTTTTCGCACGTTTTCTTCTTCTTCGCCCATTCCTTCCTGAATATTCTTGCGGAAAGTGCCCACATACCGTTTCTCAGTCAGCTTTTCTGCCAAATCACTGTCGGAATGTGCGCCGAAGACTGCACTTTTTTTCATTTCTCCCACCAGATGGCAGAAGAAACGTGCAGTGAACAGGTTGTTGTGCGGACTCTTGCGTGTCACCTTCAGATGGGCAAAGATAATTCCATCGTTTATCAGCTCCTGCCACATCGCTTCGTAGTGAGGGAACCACGTAGCGGTGGTCAGGTCGTGGAGCTTCATGGCTGCTTCCAAGACGGCATCGCCCACCTGTTTCCGTTCGTCTTTCACCAGCTGCTCATCGCCATATTTCGCTGTCGGCTCCAGTTCTCTGGCTATCTCATAAAGCGTAGCCAGATGGAAGATGAAGTGGCGCAGGGCTTCGTCGTTCAGGTGAGCGTCGAGGAAAGTCTCTTCAAAGTCCGAGCGGTCTGTGGCCCACTTGGCAAACAAACTTCCTGGAATCTGCCCCAGTTCCAAGCGCTCCTTGGTGCGTTCGGCTTTCATGATGTCCGTCCACGAACTGCTGTCGCTGACCACGCGGAGTGTCTCACAATGCTCTTTCCAATATTTCCACCACTTGTCACTCTCTCGCACCTGCATGAGTACCTTATTAAACAGCTGCGCCATCTTCTGGCTGTTGCTTCTGCTATTTTGCATCACCTTTAAAAGAATGCCAGGTAACAATGCTAATATCACCAGTTCTATCACCATTGCCAGCCGACTCTCATTCATCTGGCTGTCGAGCGTTTCCATTGTCTTTTGTGCGTCCTGGATAAAGCTGGTTATTTCTTCCTGATCGTCTTTGTTGCCTTCAGTTTTGATTTCCTGAAAGATGGGTAGTATCTTCATCAGGTTTTTGGTATCCAAGTTTTGGGCACATACCTTAAAAATGTAGTCTATGTACGAGAACTTCTGCTGTATGGCCTCCTGTTGTTCTTTGGGCAATGCATGGTGTTGGGCTATCATCTGGATAACCTGGTCTAAGAATGAAGCCTCTTGTTTGTTGGCAGGTGTCTCGTCTAGTTGCTGTAGTTGTAGAAACAGCGTCACGACCGACTTTTGCATGCTGGGGGCTGATATGGTCTGACTGATACGGTCCAGGTATTCTGAGAACAGAAATGCCGTGGGTATCTTGTTGAGTTCCATCAGGGCCATTACCGCACGCTGCATACGCATCAGGGCAGCATAGATTTCTGCTTCTGCGCAGGTGTCCATACCGTTTGTTACTTCCTGGGCCAATGTATCCAGTCTTTGTGTGGCTACATCCCAATGATGGCACAGCTGGGCAGTCAGTTGCTCAGCGCGCTCGTCGTCAACAATACTCTTTATTTCTGCTGTATTCATATCTTCTTTTCCGGTTACGGTTACAGCTGTAACCATGTAACCTTTTTGTCGTTTTAATTAATACTTAATGATTGTAATTAATTGAATATGTGTGTGTTATACCATATTGACGATTTTATTTCTATCTCTGCGGTTACATGGTTACAGTTGTAACCGTAACCGTTTTTTGGAGTCTCGGAGTGAAGTGTTAGGGATTGCTGGAAGAAGCATTAAGTCTTGCAGGGAGAAGCACTAAGTCTTGCAGGGGAAAAACCTAAGGGTAACGGGGAGAACCTCCCGTCTAACCATCGTGCGCCTATACCCAAACGATTGTTCGCCTATACGCAAACGACTGTGCGCCTATACCCGAATTGAATCGCTTTCCAGAACCATGAACCCTTAACCATCCGCTTGACCATCAGGTCGCTTTGCACCTTCAGGTCAAAGAGCCCTCATACATCATCCTTCAGCCATCACACTTCAGTATAGATATGCTCCTTGCCCCTCGGTGTCTTCAGCAGTTTGGGATTGTCACCCTTCGTCCACTCGTTCAGCAGTTTGCGGGCAGAGTAGAGGGTCAGTCCTGAATAGTAGGCGAATATGCCGGCAGTGATGTATCCATGATGCTTCTGGAGGCACTCGCGCATGATCTGCTCCAGTTTCTCTTTATCGGCCAGAAGTTCCTGAGTGTCAGGATTCTGGTAGCGGCGGAATCCGTCGTTCCATTTCCTCATCTCTTCGTTCCACAACTTGCCTGGATTATACTCCACACCATCGAGCCTGACATCACGGTCCTTCACCTCGTCAGGACTGGTCACCTGTCTCGTCAGCGACAACTTAGGCGCAAACGAACCAATAGGCGTATCAATGCGATAGCCCTCGGCCAGAAAGCGGCCAGCCACCCGGATAAAAGCATCGAAGGCACGGCTCAGCTCGCCGTATCGCAATGCATTATAGAACTCACACTTCTCTTCCAGCTCCTTCATCGTCAGCTTCATGCCGCTCTTAGGCCGCACATACATCAGGTTACGTCCGTCGCTCCCTTTCACTGGCGTCGGATGCACCTCATACCACATTCCATGATTCTTTCTTGGCATATCTTCTCTTTTTTTCCTACAAAGGTACGAAATTTTTTGCATATATTCTAAGAAATAAAGTATTTTGTGTTTTTTCCTTCATTTTGCTTGTGTATTTAGAAAAATTCTGTATCTTTGCAAAATAATAACCGTCATTATTATAATGGCCATTATCATTTCGGATTATGAAGTTCTATGATAGAGAGTCAGAGCAGCAACTGCTCAAAGAGGTTTTGGATCAAAGTAAACGTGAGGCGCGAATGACTGTCCTCATGGGGCGCAGACGTATCGGTAAGACGGAACTATCGCAAAGATGCGGGGATGAAAGCATCCTTTATTTCTTCGTTGGTAAGAAAGCAGAGTCGCTGCTATGTCAGGATTTTGTTGCCGAGATTACCAAAAAACTTGGAGTGCCGGTTTTGGGACAGGCAAACTCCTTCGCCGAGATCTTTAAGTTCGTGCTCCAACTTTCAGAGAGCAGGGCGTTCACATTGGTTATTGATGAGTTCCAGAATTTCCAGAAGGTAAACCCGACGGTGTTCAGCGATATGCAGCGTGACTGGGACTTGTGGAAACGGAAGAGTCACTTGAACCTGATTATCAGCGGCTCTGTCTTTACACTGATGAAGAAAATCTTCGAGGACTATGAGGAACCGCTTTTCGGACGTGCCGATGAGAAACTGGCGCTTCAGCCATTCAAAACTGATGTGCTGAAAGACATCCTACACGACTTTAACCCCGAATATACGCCAGAGGACTTGCTGGCATTGTTCAGCATTACGGGTGGTGTTGCTTGGTATGTCACGCTGCTGCTTGACCGTGGAAAGACCCGTAAGAACAAGATGCTGGCTGCATTGACAGAAGAGAACTCTCCCTTCATCAACGAAGGCAAAAGTATTTTGGTTGAGGAGTTTGGAACCGACTATGTCATCTATTTCTCTATCCTGACTTGCATTGCCAGTGGTATGAAGACTAGTGCGGAAATCAAGAACGAACTGGGTATCGAAAATATCAGCAGTTATCTGTCACGCCTGGAGGACTACTATGGACTGATTAGTAAGTATCAGCCTATCTTTGCCAAAGAGAGCAGCAAGAAGGTGCGCTACCAGTTGGATGACTGCTTCCTGATATTTTGGTTCCGCTTCTTTTTCAAGTACCAGGCATTGGTAGAAAATAAGGCACTGAAAGCGCTTGGCGACATCATCAAGCGCGACTATGATGGTCTGTCAGGACTGATGATGGAGCGTTACTTTGTCCGTAAGTTCCAGGAGGAAGGACGGTACATCGTCGGCAAATGGTGGGACAGAAAAGGCTTCAATGAGATAGACCTTGTGGTGGTTGACCCCATAGGAAAAGAAGCATGGGTATATGAATTGAAGAAAGACGTGAGCCGTTACGACGAGGCCTCCTTCAAGGAGAAAGTTGACACAATGGTAGCGCAGACCCCGGAACTACGCAAGATGACCATTCACATCGGCTTACTCACTAAGGAGGATATGTAAAAATGATATAACTAAAAACCTAAGATATTAATGACAAAGGGATTATCAAAATCGCGCTACACAGCCTTCTGCCAGTGCCCGAAGAATCTCTGGCTGAAGATGTATAAGCCTGATGAGGCTACTGTGGCTACTGGTGTGGAGGCCCGCTTTGAGAGTGGTAACGAGGTAGGTGATCTGGCAATGGGACTATTTGGCTCCTTCGTTGAAGTGACTGTCAAACGGGAGGATGGAGGTCTTGACCTCGCAGCGATGGTAGAAAAGACGAAAGAGGAGATGGAACGTGGAACAGATGCGATCTGCGAGGCATCATTCACGTTCGAAAAGAACTACTGTGCTGTAGATATCCTGCGAAAAACCAAGAGTGGCTGGGCTATCTATGAAGTGAAAAGCAGTAGTTTCCCAGAGTTCGACGGACAGGAGACGAGACTGGAGAAGTATGCCCCAGATATCGCTTATCAGAAATGGGTGTTGGAGCAATGTGGCATCAAAGTGACTGATACTTATCTCGTTTGCCTGAATAGCGACTATGTGCGTCAGGGTGAACTTGACATCCAGAAACTCTTTGCTGTCATCGACATGAAGGAACTGGTGGAGAACGAATACCTGAAGGTTCCTGCACAAGTAAGCAAGGCGCTGAAGGTACTTCGCAGTGAAGATGAACCAGACATCGACCTGTCAGACCACTGTATGAAACCTTACGGCTGTGCTTTCTTCGACTACTGCAAACGTCAGCATGGTGTGCCTGACGACGAGCCTACCATCTTCGATCTCTATCGTATGAACTTCTCGAAGAAACTGGAGCATTATCATGCTGGACATATATTATTTGAAGATGTACGCGAAGAGGCCTTGAGCGACAAGCAGCAGATGCAGGTGGAGTGTACGCTGAATCATACTGAGCGGATTGACAAGAAAGGCATCCGTGAGTTCCTTGACAGCCTGAGCTATCCACTGTATTTTCTCGATTTCGAGACGCTTCAGCAGCCTGTGCCGCAATACGATGGGCAGCGTCCTTATCAGCAGATAACCTTCCAGTATTCACTGCACATCAAACGGAGTGCTGATGCGCCATACGAGCATTTGGAGTTCTTAGCCCCCAATGATGGCAGCGATCCACGTCGCTCTTTGGCCGAGCAGCTATGTAAGGACATCCCCATGAACGTCTGCACCTTAGCCTATAACAAAGGCTTTGAGTGTGGTCGCATTAAGGAACTTGCAGGGATGTATCCAGACCTTGCCGTTCATTTGCTGAACATCCGAGAGCATATTCTGGATCTGCTCACACCATTCCAGAGTGGCTATTATTATGTACCTGCCATGCATGGCTCATTCTCTATCAAGAGTGTGCTGCCCGCATTGTTCCCAGATGAGCCCAGCCTGAATTATCACAACCTTGATGAGCGTTGTCAGAATGGCGGAAATGCCATGACGCTCTTTCCTCGCATCCAGTTTATGGAGCCAGAAGAGGCTAAGGCCAGTCGCGAAGCCCTCCTTCGCTACTGCGAACTCGACACCTGGGCAATGGTGAAAGTTTGGGAAAAACTAAAAGAAGTGGTAAGGTAAATTGAATTTTTACAAGTGAAGTGACTATAATAGCATTGTAAACACAATACATTCATTTAAAAACAAAACATTATGGCATCATTACATGTTGGACAATACAAAGCAACAAAGCATCCCAACTGGGAAGACTTTATTGGTAAGAGTGATATGGTTCTTAAGAAAGAACTTGTTGGAGAAGAATATAAATTTATAGTGAAGAATGACAGCCTTGGCGTAGCTGGATTCAGAAATATTACATTTATAAATGCCTATCTTCGTGTCGATGTAGTTTGTGAAACCGCGGATAAGACGAAAATAAAGAATGGGGATTTAATGGCAGAAAAAGCAGAATGGTTAATCTTGGATGTGTTCTGCTATCATCTTAGTGAGAAACCGGAATTGCCGTTTTAACAAGGAACAAAAATAATTATGGAGAACAGAAGAAAGTTTTACTATAGACTTCGTAAAAAGAATGAACATGGTGCATGGAGTCAGGATAGCCATGTAGAGAGACATGAGCATATTTTGAATGCTTTAGAAGCATATGTAAAGGGAATGGATTTAGAAGATCTGAAATTTGCAATAAAAAATGCTTTCGTTTCGAAAATATTTATATCAATAGAGGCGAAAAAGAAGTTAGACCCATATAAAATGAAAATGGGAAATCTAGCGGGTTTGTATGAGCAATTAATTAAGGATGGTGTACTTGATTTGGCAAAAGATGTAAATGTGGGAAAAGGTGACTCTTTGAAACCATTTTTTGACATTTGTAAACTAGGAGATAGAAAACTTGGCATAAGCATCGAGCATGTCGTTCCTGGAGATGAATATATTAACAAGAAGGACGGTGTCATATCATTGTACAATAAGAAGTGTTTTGATTTTTCCACTTTCCAGAAAATCTTTGATAAGATTTGTGTCTGTCTTGTAACCAACGATGAAGCAAGAAAATTAAATGCTTCTCTAAAGAGCAACATGCCACCTGGAGTAAATTATATGAATAAACCTTTCGCCAGATATGATGCAGCAAATATAGAGGAAGGTATTGAAATACATGGTTGGGAGATTGATGATGGTCGTCTCAAAAGAAAAACAAAATGATACAAATCGGAGATACTTGGGAAATAGGCAGTACTGTCTATTACGTGGATGATGATGACAAGACTCTTGTAAAAGATGCTCGTATCAAGGAAGTTCACGAAGAGATTTTGAGAGAAGAACCTCGCCCGTTAGGCAAAGTGACAGTCTATCATAGGACATTGCTACTTGACAATGGTGACGAGATTCCTATACAGAATGCATTTACTTCAAAAGAAGAAGCATTGGGCGAACCTAAAAATTTGCGATGGTAATTTGAATTTCTCGCTCAACATATCTATATTAGTAACGTAACAAACCAAATAAAGAGTAAATATGGAAGTTAAAAAGGACGTTGACGTTTTGATTAAGGAGGTTGCGGCTTGCAATACTCTAACTGCAGAGGAGGACTTTGCTCTGACGAAGGCTGTGCAGGACAAAGGTACAGATTGCGACGAGATGAAGAAGTTGCACGAGGTGTACGACCGCTTTGTGGTTAGTATTGCAAAGCAATACTTAGACAAGGGCCTCTCTCTCGAAGAATTGGTAGAGGTTGGAAAGTCTGGACTCGAAAAGGCGGCTCAGAAGTATGACTCAACTCGTGGTTTCAAATTCATCGCCTATGCTGTCTGGTGGATTCGCCAACCTATGCTTGTGGCTATCGAATCGAAGGAATAATAAGGAAAAGAACCAGTCGTAGAAAGCTCGTTCAAAGATAGGGCCGGAGGCTGGCAGGCATCCTTCTCATCCTGTAGTAGAAAGGTCTTGGGATGCCATTTTTGACAAGTAATGATTTATAAACAAGAACAACAGCATGGAACAGCAAAAAACAGGAAGCGAATCTGACAAAGAGGCATTACTGAAGTTTATGCAAGATGCAGAATGTCTAGATGCTTTATCAAAGTGGACAAATGATTTTAATATTTTTGACGTGCTAAAAATTTCTCGAACAGAGATCAGGCATAGCAATTTATTAAGTTGGCTGATTGATCCAAATGAGAACCATGGTTTAGGTGATTCCTTCTTATATGGAATAATTGCCTTGTTATCAAAAGAATTGGATCAAAAAACCGCTCTTCATCTTTTAAGTTCCGACTTATATTCTTATAATGTATTTAGAGAATGGAACCATATAGATATTCTCCTAATATCAAATCAGAACAGAGTTGTTCTGGCAATAGAAAACAAAGTTGGCGCTCATGAGCACAATTCTGGCAATTCCGAAGAATCACAATTAATCACATATAAAAACAAAATCACATCACAATATTACGACTACAAGAAAATCTATATCTATTTGACACCCGATGGTGAAGAGCCTTCTGATAATGATTGGATAACTTTGAATTACTCAGACGTTGTAACTGTATTGGAAAAAGTTTACTCCTCAAAAGCAAACCAATTGGGATCAGATGTGTCACTTTTAATCAAGAACTATATTGATAATATTAAAAAGAATATAACAATGGATCAAGAATTAATTAATCTTTGCAACTCGATTTATAATAAACATCGTAGAGCATTAGACCTTATCTTTGAAAACAGAGATGATGTTGTTTCACAAATTTCTAACAACTGTAAAAGTATAATTGAGCAAATCCCTGGAGTCACTTTTGACAATTCTTCAAAAAGCAAGAAATATCTAAAGTTTAGGACAACCGGACTGAACGATGCTTTTCAAGGAATTGATCCTAAATACTATTATTACCAATTTGAGATAGATGAAAAACATATTACGGTTATGTTAGAATATCATAAAGATAAAGCGGAGCAGTTAGATGATGAAATCTGTGAGACTATGATGGAGTTCAGGAAAAAGTTCAAGTTCCGTGCTGAGCCAACTAAACCAGATTGGGTATGGTATAGAGTATGGACACATAAAACAGACAATGTCTATGATGAAAATTGGATAAAAGAGAGAATCAAGAAGATAATGGATATAGACGGATCAAGCTCTCTCAACAATAATAAAGAAACAGAGTAATCGAAAAAAAGTTGCCATAATCTTGAATTTTTGGACGGATGTGTCTATATATAGGTCACAAACGTTTATAATTCAAGATTATGGCAACAACAATTAAAACTAGTTCAAAAAATTACTTCAACAAGATCCAAAAGTACCTCACTAACAAAAAAATCTTCTTCACCCCATCACTAAACAACGGGGGCTATGCCCTTACTATCTTCGAACTCACTAATATCGAAATCGACTCTCTCATCACCAAAATGACCAAACACTTTCACCTCTCACCCAAACAGCAGGAGCCAATGGCTCTTGCTGCCTAAAGAAACATTTTTAGAACCAGCTGTGGAAAGTTTCGTTTGAAGCCGGAGGCTGGCTGGCATCCTTCTAATCCTGTAGAAGAAAGGTCTTGGGATGCCGTTTTATTGCAAAATATAGGATAGATTCAAAAAAGTTTCGTGCTTTTTTGAATTTTTTCTTTTATGTGTCTATTATTAAGTCATAACAAACCAAAAATGATTGATTATGGGAAAAAAATTAGAAAAGTATTTAATTGAGATTGGTAAGGCCCCACTTCTTAGTGTCGAAGAAGAAATAGAGTTGGCAAAGGCCATACAGCAGAAGGGTGTAGACTGCGACGAGATGAAGAAACTGGTAAAGTGCAATGAGCGTTTTGTGATGAGTGTCGCCAGACAATATCAAAACAGAGGCCTTTCGATTGAAGAGTTGATAAAGGCTGGTCGCGCTGGACTGGAAAAAGCTGCTTTGAAATTTGATGCAAGTCGTGGTTTTAAGTTTATCGCTTATGCCGTGTGGTGGATTCGCAGAGAGATTCTCATTGCCATTGAGAGTCCTGATGTCGACGTCATCAATCCTATTCATGACCCAGCAATTCTTCAAGAACTCTGTAATAATGGTAGTAAGAGTGCTGCCTTGAAGCTTGGCCAGATGTATGATAAAGGTGACGAGAAGAACGGTATCTTCAGAAATCCACTGAAAGCCCGCGAATATTACAAAATAGCTGGCAAGAGGTATAGATATAAAACAGAAATAGAGGATCCTCATGAAGCCGACTATTTCGTGAGAGGTTCTGCTGAAGAACTAGTTGCAGTTAAGACACTCGTAGATGAGCTAGCCCAGAAATATGGTGAGCCAGAAAACGAACTTGGCCTTTATATCTCGATGAACATACTGATGAAGACGCTTGTGGGATCACACTACTATGATGGAAATCTGTTGACGATGAACACAGACGATCCAGAATGTATTGTGCTGCATGCTGAGGCCAACAGAGTGGAGCCCTTGCTATATGCACTTCGCCAGGCATTTCCTAATCTCGACGTAGAGGTGAAAGAAACCAAGCTTAGTTAGTTCTGATTAAATTCAAAAAAGTTCGCCGCTTTTTTGAATTTTTTCTTTATGGCGTCTATATTGGTGGTGTAATGGGTAAAATAGGTTTAACCAAAAATAAAAATTATTTACAAACTTAAATATCAAAATTATGACATCAACAATTAAGACATCAAACGACAAGTTGGTTACAAAAATCAAAAATTTCCTCAAAAGACAAAAATCTTTTTGTGTGACTACATGCACCAATGGTATCTATGCCATCACCATCTTCGACACTGACGACCTGGAATTATTCTTTCAGGTAGAACGAGTGATCAGACATTTCAATCTAACCAAGCAGCAGGAGCCTAAGGCTCTTGCTGCCTAAAATCATACTATATATGGATGAAAAGAAAAGGGCCCAGCTGAAAGCTATAAAACATGTGCAAGAACTGGCAGAAGACTTCCAGAAGAATCGTAGAAAAATAGACAAGGAACTGCTAAAACTCTTCAAGAGTTATGGCATTATCAAGTAATAAATATATAAGGTATATGGCAACTAAAATAAAAAGTAAGGATATGACGCTGCTGCAGGCTATTGAGCGTGTGGTAGAATTGTCTGAGGACTCAAAGATGAGCAAGGAGTTTATTAAGAAGGCAAAAACAGAGATACAATTGCTGGCCAAGAGTTATGGCATCACGGAGCGGCAGGCTATACTATTCTGTATTTGTATGGAGAAAGGCCCTTGCCGTGTAGATTATAATGATTTGGCAAATCATCTGGATATGCATAAAATCAGCGTATTGAGTTATGCCAACGATATAGATGCACTTGTGCGTCGTAGATTGCTGCGCTTTAGGGATGTGAGAGATGAAGACGACTTCGACATTCCTACAGTGGTGATACGTAGTCTGAAGCATAATGAGGTGTATCAGATTCCCGAGCGGAAGGGTCTGGACTGTGCAGCTATGTTCGAGTTGCTTGAACTTTGGTTTGAGGACTTGAGTGATGGAGCAGTCTCAGCGCACGAACTCTGCGAGGAGTTGCAAAAACTCTTTCACGACAATCCGCAAGTGGGTTTTGTGAAACACCTGCAGGAACTCAATCTTAGTCCTAACGAACAAATGATAACATCTTTCTTCTGTCATAAACTATTAAATGATGACGACGATGATATCCGTTTTAATCAGATTGAGGATATGTTCGATAACAGAAGTGATTTTAATGCTGCAAAAGCAAAACTGAGAAGGGGCGAGCACAGACTGCAAACGAAAAAAGTGATTGAACATAGATGTGTAGATGGACTGGCTGATGTTACCAAGTATAAGCTTACGGATAGTGCCAAGCGCTCGCTGCTGGCTGAGATGAGTATTTGCGAAACCGAAGAGAAGTTGGCTGATCAACTCGACTATAGCAGTCTGACAGAAAAGCAACTGTACTTTCCTAAGGACATACAGCGACAGGTAGATGAACTTGGCAGCTTCCTGCAGTCAGAGAATTATCAGAAAATTCAGAATCGTATGAAGGAAAAGGGATTTCGCAATGGTTTTGCCTGTCTGTTTTATGGTTCACCTGGTACTGGTAAGACTGAGACTGTTTATCAGTTGGCGCGAAAGACAGGTAGAAATATTATGGTGGTAGATGTGCCCCAACTTAAGAGTATGTGGGTTGGTCAGAGCGAGAAGAACGTGAAGGCGCTCTTTGACCGCTATCGTGAACAGGTTAAGCGATCCAAGCAGACACCTATCTTATTGTTTAATGAAGCTGATGCCATCATTGGCAAAAGAAAGAATGGCGCAGAGAATGCTGTTGACAAGATGGAGAACTCGCTCCAGAACATCATCCTTCAGGAGATGGAACAGCTTGATGGCATCATGATTGCCACCACCAATCTGCAACAGAATATGGATAAAGCCTTCGAGCGACGTTTTCTCTACAAGATTAAGTTCGACAAGCCTACAGAGGAGGCTCGAGCCCACATTTGGCACTCTATGATACCAGAGCTCAGCGAACTGGAGGTGCACACACTGGCCTCGAAGTACGACTTCAGTGGTGGGCAGATAGAAAATATCGCGCGCCATTACGCCATCGACACCATCCTGCATGGCACAGCAGATAACAAACTTAAGTCATTGATTCTTCATTGTGATAACGAAAAAATATCGGGTAAGGAGCAACGACGAATCGGTTTTTGATATTGATGACTCCGATAGGATAGGGGGTGTTGACTTCAAGCAAAACAAAAATCCTGCAAGAAAACAACTTGCAGGAATTTTTTGGTAGGGTGCCCGGACGGACTCGGTAAAGTCTTTGTAGTTTTCATAAGATTTCAAATATTTTCAAAGTGATTGATAATGAATAGGTTACATAAAGTTTTTAAGAGTTAAATAATTGAAATTATAGCATTGTTTTTCAAAATGTGCCTACAATGTGCCTACAACTTTCAAAATAATTTTGTACCTTTGTCGGCGAATTAAAAAATAGATGAGTTATGGCAGCGTTTTTTCTTCGAACTAAAAGGACTGAAGGTATAGCGAACCTCTATACCAGAGTCAAGAAGCGTAACCCATACATCAAATGGGAATACGTAAATACTGGCATTGGAGTTGACATCGAGACATGGCAAAAAGCCAATAGGTCAATTATTACATGGAATAAATTCATAGGAGGGGAAGGCAAGGAACTCAGTTCAAAACTTGACAGGGTTTCTCAGACCATAGATATGCTTTTCGCAGAGAATAAACTTCAGTCAAATTCTGATAAAACAATTCTTGAGGATGCTTTGGCTCAGATAGCGAACAATGAGGCCATAAAAGCCAAGGAAGAAATCAAAGAACGTCAAAAAAAGGAACAAGAACGTGCGAAGGCCGAAAATCTACGCAAACAGAAACAGATAGTTCATTTCTATGAGTGCTTTGTAAATGGCATAGTTGAAGGATCTATTCGTTACGGTAAGGGCAGTGAGTACACAAAGAGTTCCATTCAGATATGGAAAACATTTGGTCGATACTTAAAAGAGTTTTGCCCGGAAGACAAAACTTTTGATGACGTGACGAGACAATTTGCTGATAATTTCCGGCAGTTCCTCGAAAAAAAACATTTTATGGAGATGACCATCAACAAATATGTGACTTGTTTCCGTAAATTATGTAATCTTGCCGCAGTGGAAGGCATCAACAATAATGCCGTGAGTCTTAAAGTATGGAAAGAGCGTACTGTTAAAGGTTCAGAGGCAAAAGCAGAAGTGTACTTGACAGAACATGAAATAGATTCACTCTATGCTATGAGACTATCTGGTATAGAAGAGGCTGTAAGGGACGTATTCTTTCTTGGGATTTGCAGCGGTCAACGTGTCTCAGACTATGCTTCCCTTAATCGGAGCAATTTCAAAATAACAGACAGGGGAACCAATATCATTAGTTTATATCAGGTTAAGACAGGGACTTATGTGGAGATTCCAATTGTGGACGAACGTGCTTTTGAAATTTGCGAAAAGTATAACTACAAGTTCCCTGACGTGAACAAGCGAGACATTAACCGTTATATTAAAGTTATCCTTAAGCACCTCAGTGATTCTGTACCTTCATTAAAGCAAGATTTCCCAACAACTCTGACAGCCATCGAACGCAGGAAAGAAGAACGCTATCTATCATACCAAAGAAGGATAGAGAGTGGGGAGAAGTTGATAGGCGAGGATCGTCATTATTATGTTAAGTTAAAACGTATCGCTGAAGAGCAACAAGGAAGTCCTATATTTAGGCGTGATGAGAATGGTAGAGTAGTCATGGCCAAGTATGAGTTGATAGGTACACATACAGCTCGTCGTTCAGCCCTTACCAATCTTTACAAGACTGGGTTGTTTGATACCCGTGAAATGATGAGTATCAGCGGACACAAATCCGAGAGGGTCTTTGAGCATTATATTCGAATGACTGCTACTGAGCAAGCTGATAGGATAGCAGAGAAGTTGAGAAAGTTAAAGAGTGGTCAACTATAGTATATATTAATAATGTGTAAGAGTTATGATAGACAATTCACAAACTAAAAACATCGAAGTAGCCATCGAGGCTTTTAGAACAATAAAAAAAGCTGTTCAAGAATACGGTTTCTGTCCTCGTGAACTTAAGATAACGCCATTGGATGAAGAAGACATGGACAATCCTGCACTCAGGCAAAGGTTAAGAGACAATTTCGATGAATATGCAAATATTTATGTTGCCATATACAATCGAGTGTTACCTGCATTGATAGAGAGTATGAGAAATATTGAATCAGAATATAACTATCTGACGATTAATTCTCGTAATCTAAAGAAAGCATTAGACCTTTTCACATCTAAAATTTCAGAAAGCCTCATTGATTTAGAGGGCATATCGAAGAAGTCGGGGTACATGAAGTTTTTTATTGTGCCACTTAGATCATACTCAATAATATCGAATGAAGAAGCTGACATGTATTTTCAGAAGCTAAATGATATAAGTTGGAATTATTGTCAAGCAGCAATACATATACGTGATGTCTTTAAAATTAAACAGCCTTGGAGCACTCCTGAATGGGAAAAGAATCGGGAATTACTTGAGAACATGATTAATGACCAAGAAAGCGGGGTACAAGATGAGAGGTCTGAGAGTCTGTCTGCAAAACAGCCAATTAATTTTCAAGTCATGCGCAGTTATTCACCAAAAACAGGAACATTTGTCCCATATTCAAAACTTTACACATACCTTATAGAGGCTGGCAAAATCAAAGACATCGATGAATCAACTTTCAAAGATTGTATCACCCATGCTAACTTTGTTAGTATCTATTTCAAAGGGAATCATGTTAATATGTTGTATGTCATTGAACAATTAGGCAATCTTTTCTTTGGGAAAGAGTGGCGCAAGGCTGCGTGTGAGTCAATAGAAGTGGATAATAACCATGTAACTAAAAACAAACCTTCGCAGAAATTTATGGATGATATTATGGCAATTTTGAAAGGTAAAGAGACGCAAAATTAAAAAATACCATAGGGAGTACATATGGAGTCCATACCCATTAAAGGTATGGACTTTTTGTATATAATTGGAAACCAGTTGCTTATAAGGTAAATTGCGCGAATTATAATACCATACTTTTTCTTTGTATAAGTCCCTGAATATACCGAAATTTGCAGAAAATTTTAATAAAAATCAAAGAAGAAGATATGAACACATCACTAATTTCACTAAATGTCGAGGGTATTCAAGAAGCCGTAAGACAAGCCATTCGTGAAGAAATTGGCAAGCAAGTAAAGAATGTGGTTATACAGGCAGAGCCTTTACAACCTGAATATTATGATCGTAAGCAACTCTGCGAGTTGGCTCACATTTCTCCCAGTACACTTTGGAGAATGGAGGAAGATGGTATAATACAAAAGTTAAAGTTCGGGCGTAGGAATCTATATTCTAAGGCTGAAGTAGATAACTTGATAATATCAGGTAAGCTCGCTAAATATTCAAGACGCAAATGAGTAACTCTTTTAACAACATTATTTTATGCAGCAAGAGAACATTTACAACCGACAGGACAACAAGGTTGCCGCTGCCGCAGCAACCCCGAAGAAGGGGATGACGAGTAAAGAGCCAAAAGCTCAGAGTGAGAAGGATGCGAAAATTATCCGAAAGTTCTTAGAGGGCATCGGTCCGTATGAGGCTGATGCGCTGAGAATAGCGATTAGTATGGCCGATGGAAAGGTTGCAATAGCAAACCTCTCCAATGATGATCAACTCGCTATCAATCGCTATCTTAATTATGGGTTGGCCAGGGAGAATCCCAACCTCCTTCAAATTCAGTCACAGCGAATACATCGTGCCACAAGCCTGTCGAAACGAGCTGTAGACTTCTGTAGCAAGCTTCAATTGCTTACTGTCTATGAGGCTCTGATGAACTTGGCTATGAACTCTACCTATGTCGAACAGGCTCGATTAGGTCTGGACAAGATAGCGGCAGGAAGGTCTACAGCGCAGACGGGTCTTTATAACTTCTCCACTAACACTCCAAAGTAATAATAGTGCTATAGACAATGAAGAAGTTGGACAACGAACAGTATCAGTTTCGAACACTGACAGGTTATGACCATCTGGTCGTAACCTTGTCAGGCCGGGCTGGCGAATGGCTTGCGGGAACAGCGAGAACAAACGATGGATATATCGTTAGTCATCGTACTCTGATGAACGACCTTCTCTCGCGTATGCATCTGACGGCAGACACCAGTACAGGATTCCGTAGGGCACTTTCTCTGAACGCTGGGCAAGCTCAATACTCAGAGCTACAACTACAAGCAGAATGGAGCATTGGCCGTAAGGTCATTCGGCGGTTGATAGACGAGATGGAGAGCGTCGGACTTGTTGAGGTACAGAAGTCAACTGTTGCGTCTACTGTCACCTTTCCTTTTGTAAGGAGCTGGACTGTAAATGGTATGCTAATCGACAATCCCTATCATCGTGACTATCTTAAGCACGCAACTATAGGAGAAGGAGGAAACAACCTATGATACAAATGAACAGCCTTATCGCATTTCACAGGAACTGTCAGAATATTCAGTCGGACATATCCCTGTACGTCACGCTAAGGTTCCGAATGCCTCCGGCAGCACCAGAACGTTTTTTACAGAGCGAGATATGCCAAGGTAGCACCGTCCCAAAAGGTCGTTGTCCACCTGGCGCTCTCGCCCTGCATCCCAAAAGGTCGCAGGGAGGAATGGTGCTCCTTGACTCGCACCTCAATATAATAATGATTATAACGTCTAAAGTATTATTTCTATGAAGAATAATGATAATAAGAAACGTTCTGTACGGTGCAAGGCTCCGCAGGACAAATGTAGTGAACAGGTTCACTGTAAAGTGACTCCCAAAGAGAGTCTTGAGATAGGCATCACCGCTAAGAAATGCGGTTTGTCGGTCAGCAGCTTCCTTCGTGCAAGGGCATTGGGGTATGAGCCTGTCGCACGTCTTACAGAGGTAGAGAGGAGTCTTATCACCAAGTTATCGCAATGCCGGGCAGACATCGCCAACTTCACCAATGCCATCAATGGACTAACCAGTGAGGAGAAAATAAAACTCTTCCACAATCGCATGTTGATGGAGAAATGGTACAACGAAGTTGTCCCCATTGCTGATGCTGTTAGCGAATTTATCCGTGAAGTGAGGAACATGAAAATGCTCCGTCCGCGAACAACGAACGATGACAAGAAGGAGGATAAGTTATGATAGGCAAGGCAAAGGCTATTTCACATGGTATCAATAATCTCCGATACATTATGGGTGAGTCGAAGAACAAGAAACACCCTGAGAAAATTAATCTTATTTGTAGTCAGCATCTGCCTCCAGGCCTTGACGCTATGGGAGTTTGGGAGTCCATGCAGGCTACTACTGCTGGCTATGACAAGTTGAAGAATACGCTCATTCAAGTTGAACTCAGCCCAGCCAAGAAGTACACCGAACACTTTAAGTTCAAGGACTGGGAAGAACTCTGGAGAGATTTCGTAGAGGAGTTTGACAAGCAAACTATCAAGAATAGGAATGGTAAAGTCACCTCTCGTCCGACTAATGTTTCAGGTAGTAAGGCTGTAGTCTGCCTACATGAAGATTCGAAGGGAAAGGTTATCCATATACATGGGGGAATCTGTAGGGTAGACGAGAATGGCAATGTCAATAACGACCACGATATTCACCTTCGTGCACAACGAGCCGCAGAAGCAGTAGCCCGAAAGCGTGGATGGTCTACAGCGATGGATGTACGGTCTAAAAATGTCAAGCATGTAGCATCCATCTGCGAAAACATACTGAAGTCTATGCCTACATGGTCGTGGAAAGATTTCGTTGCAGGCATTGAGAGTGTCAAAGGCAAAAATCTCAAGGTGAAGACAAGGACCGACAGCCTTGGTAACATCAAGGGCTATGCTATCATTGATGATGATGCTAAGTATAAGGCCTCCGAGTTGGGACGTAATCTGACTTACTCCAGATTATACGCTACATGGTGCAAACTACATCCGGCTAAGACGATTGAGTCTGACGAGCGAACTGTTGGGCGATGGCATCGTACCACACCTGAAGTTCCAGTTCAACTGCCTCCGACTAAGAAAAAGGAGCCATTGGTCAAACCGAAACAGGAAAAGCGACCTGTCAAGCCACAGCCTACCATATCTACTCCTGAAAAGTTGCAGCCACAGTCAGTAGTAAAACCGGACTATTCCTTCTGGACTCCAGACCGTCGTACTGTAGATATAGATGTGGATGGCTCTGTTCATCGATGCTTCTTACCCAAGAAAGTGCTTCAGCTATTTGATGACGAGTTCGACTACAAAGAGATCGAGAATTTTGCTCCGCTCACGAATCTTGCGTGTGCTTATTTTGCGGCTCTCTTATCGCCAGACATTCCTATCTCAGCAGGAGGTGGAGGCCCTACAAACGACTCTGGATGGCGAGACAAGGATGAGGATGACATGGACTTTGCTCGACGCTGTGCACAGATGGCTAAGCAGAAGATTGGTTTGAAGAAGAAAACTCATAGTTTCCACAGATAATAAAAAAAATATAATATGAATAATACAACTTATTCCCCAGAAGACCTTCGGGGTATGCTTGATACATATTCCCCCGAACAGCAGATGGAGATTGATGCAAGAACCGTCAGCGAGAGTGCCAAGGCTCTCGCTGACGCATCAGCACAGATTAAAGCATGTATAGAGAACCTACCTCCTTTAGTCACAGCTATGCAGAAAGCAACGGTTCTTCATATTTCCGAAGAGTCTAAAGCTGAGATTATACAGGCAGGCAAAGATGTCGGTATTGCAGCTTCTAAGGCGTTCAACGAAAGTGTTTCAAAAACTATTACAAAAGCTCGAAAAGAAGTAAAGCGCGTCTCTATTCCTGCAACTATGGCATATTGTCTTTTCTACGTATTCATTTTGCTGATAACTTACATTTCCGTCATACTGTTTTTAAACGGCTTTGTTTGGCACAATGCATTTTTATGGAAGTTTGCCATATTCTTATTGGTATGTTTGACCCTTGTTATGGCATTAACCATATTAATCTGTTATAAGGGTTGGTTGTAGTGTCTCAATAATTGTGTGAATTAAAAAACTTATTCCAATACTATCATTAATAGTGGAGCAGAAAACGTGACAAACACGTCATCTGCTCCTTTGCCTTTTCATGCGTCTATTGTATTTATGATGGTCATCTTACATAGTTGTTCTTCTGCTATGAGTTGGACTGGGGTTTCTGTTTGGGCTTCGAACCCTTGCCTTTTCCCTGAGGTCCCATCTTTTGATAGGACTTGTACTGGTCGTCTGTCAGAATCGTCTTAAGCTTCTTTTCATATTCCTGACGCTTGGCCTGATGGTTGCCAACACTTTGCTTCTTGTCACCGGCCTTTTTCTGCTTAGCCTTTTCGCCACTATTGCCTGCCTGGCCATTAGGTTTCTGTGGCGGTTCGGGCATCAGATAGTCCTGATACTCCTTGTTGAGTGTAGCCACTTTGGTCTTCTGTGCGTCAGTCAGTTTCAGCTGGCTTGTCATCTGCGTGGTCATCTCTTCGTGAGTCATTTTCTTTGGAGCTTTGCTCTCACCGCCCGTCGTCTGTGCCATCATCGCTGTCATCGACAGAAGGGCTACCATTGTCAATAAAATCTTTTTCATCTCCATTCTTGTTTTGAGTTTATAATCCTGTTTACTTGCCGATTGTTTGTTTCGACGCTGCAAAAGTACTTACTATCCGTTACTTGCAAAAATACTTTCAGCGAACTGCGTCTTTTTTATAGTAAACCTTTGTTTGGCTCAACATTTCTCTATCCTAATCAGCATCCGTTTTAAGAATTGGCCGATTCGCTGAATAATTTTGCCATAGTGGGGACATCTTGTTACTTTTGTTTCGAAATTATAAACTCAGTAGACGATATGATACAAACAAGACAACTATTACTGCTGCTTTCCCTGCTGCTTCCAGCAGCGTTAATGGCACAGGATAACGAGACAGCATTTCAAATGGACAGACCTCAGAAAGGGGAACGCCTAACCAATGAAAAGATGACGGAGCAGATGGTGACGGAACTGCAACTGGACGAGAAACAGCAGAAGAAGGTGGCCAAGCTGAACAAGAAATACAAGACCCTGATAGAGGGTGAAGAGCGAAAAATACCACAAGAAGGCCAGCCTACAAAGAGCGGACGTCCAAGCGGTGGAAGACCGAGTGGTGGCATGGGAGGCCCTGGAGATATGCAGGGTGGTGGTCATGGCGGCTTCGGCGGTGGTATGCCCGGCGGTGGCATGGGCGGACGTGGTGGTATGCAAGGCAGTCCACGTGGAGGTGGCATGGGTATGCCTGGCAGCAGTCAGCCACAAGACAATTCATACGACTACGATAAGCACCAGCAGAAATACGACAAGGCCATCGGCAAGATTCTCACCGAGTTTCAGTATGAGGGCTATCTGAAGTTGAAATCGCAGTTTGCTTCGCAGCGCAGAATCAGGGAGTTCCTGTTGGGAGGTCAGCAGGAATTGGAACAAGGTGGTCAGACCAGACGCAGCGGCATTATCAGACCAGAAGGTCCTGACTCTCACAGAGCGGACATCAAGTATGCAACTGCAACAGAACTGACAACAACTGCTACGGAAAGCTCCAAGCAATATCAGAGCAGCAAGACTGACGAGAGTGCGCTGATGGTCTCGACAAAGGATTCCGTAACCATCTCGCAGCCCACCATTAGCAAGACGGGCGATTCCGACGGTGGCGACAACTGTAGCTTCTATGGTGTGAATGCTGCCTTGCTCGTCAAAGGCGGCAGCACGACAACTATCACTGGCGGTACGATTACCAGCAATGGCAGGGGAGCCAACGGTGTCTTTTCCTATGGCGGCAATGGCGGACGTAACGGAGGTCAGGGTGATGGTACGACAGTCATCATCGAGGGCACAACCATCACCACAACCGGCGACGGCTCTGGCGGCATCATGACCACTGGCGGTGGCGTGATGAAGGCCAGAAATCTGACGGTGACAACCAGTGGACGCTCGTCAGCTCCGATACGCACGGATCGCGGCGGTGGCCAGGTCACGGTGGATGGCGGCAGCTATACCAGCTGCGGGCTTGGCTCCCCCGTTATCTATTCCACTGCCGATGTGACAGTATCGGATGCCATGCTCACCTCAAATCTGTCCGAAGGCGTCTGCATAGAGGGCAAGAACAGCATCACGCTGAACAACTGCCAAATGACCGTCAGCAACACCCAGCGCAACGGCCATGCCCAGTTCCTCGATGCCATTATGATATACCAGTCGTTCTCTGGCGATGCTGACAGCGGCAACTCGCACTTCACGATGAACAGCGGCAGACTGACCAACCGATGCGGGCATCTGTTCCACGTCACCAACACCAATGCCATCATCACGCTCAACGGAGTGACACTGGAGAACGAGGATGAAGAACGGGTGCTACTGTCTGTATGTGCCGATGGCTGGCAGGGTGCCAAGAACAAGGCTACGCTGAACGCAAGCCACCAGCAGCTGGAAGGCACCATCCTTGTTGGCAGCGACTCAGAACTGACGCTGACACTGACTAACGGCAGTTCGTTAAAAGGTGCCATCAGCGGCCATATCACCAATGCAGCTGGCAAGACCATATCCACAGAGACGGGGAAGGTGAATGTCACGCTGGGCAGTGACTGCACTTGGACGCTCACTGCCGATACCTACATCACATCGCTGACAGGCAACGCTTCATGTATCAAAGCCAATGGCTACCGTTTGTTCGTAAATAATAAGGAGATGAAATTATGAGAAAGGTATTCTTAACAGCAGTATTGGGTCTGTCTGTCCTCATGACGATGGCACAGACAAGGGCTGGAGGCTCCTCGTCTTCGAAAACTCCGGCAGGTTCGGCATTTGCATTGTCGGACGGATCAACAGTAACGAAGAATGGTGAAGCACTCACTACATCCTCATCCGACTACAACGTGGTGCAAGTGACCAATGGCACGCTCACGATGACAGACTGCACCGTCACAAAGACAGGCGACTACAGCAGCAGTTATTCTGGCGATGACACCAGCTTCTACGGCACCAACTCGGCAGTCTATGCATCGGGCAGCGGAGCTACCGTCAACATGACGGGCGGCACAGTGACCACCGATGCCAAGGGAGCTAATGCCGTGTTTGCCACCAACGGTGCTACCATCAACGTCAGCGGCATCACTATTGACAATACGAAGAGCGTGTCTCGTGGCCTGCACTGTACGGGAGGCGGCATTATCAATGCTACTAACGTGAACATCACTACGCGAAGCGAAACCAGTTCGACGGTGGCTACGGATCGTGGTGGCGGCACGGTAACCGTCCGCGGCGGCACCATTACCGCCAAGGGCAATAAGTCGGCTGTACTCTACTCCACAGGCACCATCTCGGTGGATGGCATCAGAGGACTCTCCGAGAAGGGGCCGATGGCTACAGTGGAGGGAGCGAACACGGTCATCATCGAGAACAGCACGATGCAGTCGGATGCAGAGGCCCGTGGCATACTGCTGCACCAGTCGAACTCTGGCGATGCGGAGGGTACAAAGCCCGTGTGTTACATCACCAACTCAACATTAACCACCACGAACAATAGCGCACCGCTCGCCTTCGTGACTAACGTAACGGGTACATTGACGCTGACAGACGTAACGCTCTCCGTGGCCAGCAACAAGCTGATGACGGTGGAATACTACAAGCGCGGTGAGAACTCCACAGGTCATCTGGTGCTGAAGACCACCAAGAATAGCTGGGCATACACAGGCGACGTGGATGCTGACACCAAGAACAGTCTGGCTGTAACCGTAGGAGCGAATGTCACCTGGAATGGTGCGGCAGATGCCGATAATAACGCTAAGTCGGCTATTGTCACCATTGAGAGTGGAGCCGTATGGAACTTGACCGGCAACAGCTATGTATCGATATTGACCAACAACGGCACTATCAACAAGAATGGTTACACGCTGACGGTGGGCAGCAGTAGCGGCAGTGGTACTATCAACGAAACGACAGGCATCGAAAGCCTGAAATCCGCTACTACCATAGAGTCATCATCCATTTATACCCTTGACGGTTGCAGAGCAGATGAAACTACTAGGGGGATAGTGATCAGGAATGGAAAGAAGTATGTGGTGAAGTAAGGCAATGAGACCTTACTTCCACCGCCATGTCTTATAAACATTTTCTTGCAGGACAAAGATGCTGGAGGGGATAATTCCTACTATGTTTTAGGAGTTTTACCCCTCCACTTTAGGATATATCCCTTGCAAATCAACCGAAAAATGCCGTACTTTGCATTGTGATTAAGAAACAAATGTCTAACGATTAAAGTATAGGAGATACAGTTATGAAGAAGATGTTAGTTATGGCAATGATGATGGTGATGACTATCTCGGCCAATGCAATGAACTATAACGCAGCAAAGAATGAGGCCCTCTTCCTCTCTGACAAGATGGCTTACGAGCTGAACCTCACCGCTGCACAGTATGAGGCAGTCTACGAGATCAACCTCGACTACCTGATGAGCCTGAACGGACACGGTGATGTCTTCGGCATCTGGTGGGATCGTCGTAATGCAGACCTCCGCTTCGTGCTGAACAGCTGGCAGTTCGACAAGTATATGAGCCTGGCTCACTTCTATCGTCCTGTAGCTTGGCATGCAGGTGGCTGGACATTCGCAGTGTACTCCCACTATGACAGAGGCCGTTTCTTCAACGCTCACCCGAAGGTTTTCGTTACCTACAGGGGCGGCAACAACCATCGTGACCCTCGCTTCTATGCCGGACGTCACATGCCGAAGCCCGCTGTGCATCATCCTGCACCTCCAGTGCATCGCCATGCACCAGCTCCGGCTCCGCATCACGGAAAGCCCGCAGTTGCACACAATGACCGTCACGGCTCAGACCGTCACATGGCAATGAACACAAGTCGCGGTAACGGTGGTCACTTCGGACGCAGGTAACTTCGTAAACTCTCTATATGCCTTGAAAGAGGACTTGCGGGGAATCTCAGCAATGAGGTTCCTCTTTTTGCATTATGGATTAAGCTCCTGATAATTCACTTAACCAAGCTTCGACAGAAACCGTTCTCTGTCAACAATGAATCTCAGGTGTGTACCCTCACCAAGAAGAATGTCGCCAGAGAAAGCAGACACCTTAAACTCTATCTTCTTGCCCTCAATCTTGGTCACCTCGGCTGTAGCAGATACATTATCGCCAATCTTTGAGGGTTTCAGATGTGAAGATTCAATATGACCGCCAACGGTCGTGCAACCTTCTGGCAGTTCATCAGCGACAGCAAGCATGGCAGCATTCTCCATCAATGCCATCATGGCAGGAGTAGCCAGTACAGGCATGTCACCAGACCCCATCTGAATAGCAGTAATGGCATCAGTAACCGTCAATTCACTCGTATGTTTAAGACCAATTTCTATCATTCTTCTTAAAGTATCGTAATAATTGGGTACAAAGGTAGCACTTATTCATTGATTTTTCGTAACTTTACACGCAAATTTAATGTGTTTTGTGATATGATAGACCAGATTATCGACTTCAATAAGAGTTTCGTAGAGCAAAAAGGCTACGAGAAGTATCTGACCGACAAGTATCCCGACAAGAAACTGGCGGTACTGTCGTGTATGGACACCAGACTGACAGAACTTTTGCCTGCAGCTTTGGGCCTGAAAAACGGTGATGCGAAGATTATCAAGAACGCTGGCGGCCTGGTTATTTCTGCCTTCGACTCTGCCATGCGTAGCCTGATTGTGGCCATTTACGAGCTGGGCGTGCAGGAGATTATGGTGGTGGCACACTCTCACTGCGGAGCCTGCCACATGAGTTATGACCACTTCCACCACGAGATGATTGCCCGTGGTGTGACGGATGAAACACTTGATACCATCCGCAAATGCGGCATCAACTTGGATCATTGGTTGGAAGGCTTCAAGGATACGCCAGAATCTGTCCGCAAGACTGTCGAGACCATCAAGACTCATCCGCTTGTTCCCAAGGATATCGTGGTTCGTGGGTTTATCATTGACTCAGAGACAGGAGCATTAGAAGAAATCCAATGAAGTACATCGCCTTTATATTCATATTTGTAGCCTTGTTTTTATGCTCATGCAATAATATCAAGGTGAATGATACACTGTCCTCTGATGTGCAATCGGAAGATACGCTAAGAACCATTACGAAAGAAACGGCTTTTGAGGGTGTGAACAACTATTGCCATAGGGAATATGACTGGAGCGTAGCAAAGGACAATCCCGACATCATGTATGTGCAAATGGGCGAAGAGACGGACTCTGCGTATCAAGTGATATTCCGCAGTTACACAGGTGCCTTTGTGCATTTCTATGTCAATAAGACAAATGGCGCTACAAGAATGGTTGAGAGAGTTCCGAACCTTAATGTCGAAGAGGATGCTGGAACCATTAACTTATTTGATTATTTGAAGAAGCAAAAATGAAAAAGATTATAAATCCTTGGCGCAACCATGAGGGATATAACTGTTTCGGTTGTTGTCCAGAGAATCCCATCGGACTTCACATGGAGTTCTATGAGGATGGTGACTATATCGTTAGTACCTGGCATCCTGAACATAATTATCAAGGTTGGGTAGATACCATGCACGGTGGTATTTTGAGTACGCTGATAGATGAAGTGTGCGGATGGGTAGTTACCAGGAAACTACAGACCAGCGGCTATACCGTTCAGTTGAATGTGAAGTTCCGCAAGGCTGTTCCGACAACGGAGCCGGAATTGACCATACGGGCCAAAGTAACAAAACAGGTGCGGAATCTGGCGTATATCAGTGCGGAGATTACTAACTCGAAGGGTGAACTCTGCAACGAAGGCGAGGCCATCTACTTTCTGATGAACGAGGACAAAGCCAAGGGAATGGGATTCCTGCATTGCGAAGTGGAAGAATAACAACGATAAAACTATTGAATTATGAAGTACCCATGTGAGAACTGCAAGCTACGTGCTGCGTATGACAAGAACCCGAAGTCATTAATCGGGCGCTTCTGGCGTTGGCAGATCAACTTCTGTCCCAGCTGGCGAGGCTACTTTAAGTCGCTGCCACCTGAGAAACAGGAAGAGTTTCGCAAGAAGTATGATTTTTGGAAGTATCAATAATTTTAATCTGATAGGAATATGAGTTACCTCAAGACATTTTTCCGTTTGCTGTTGGGCCTGTTTATGACCTATGCAGGTTTCAGTCATCTGACATTCAACCGTCAGGAGTTTGTGGCGCAGGTGCCCACATGGCTACAATTCAGTGAAGGCTTTACCGATTTCGTGGTACTGGCATCGGGCGTAGTGGAGATTGCACTTGGCCTCGGTATGCTGCTGTTATGGAAGAAAAAGGCTGTGGTGGGTGCATTACTGGCCCTCTTCTATGTCGCCATCTTCCCTGGCAACATCAACCAGTACGTCAATCACATCGATGCCTTTGGACTCAACACTGACAACCTGCGTCTCATCCGCCTGTTCATTCAGCCCGTCCTTATCTACCTCGCTCTTTGGAGCACTGGAGGTTGGCAACAGTTGAAATCATGGTGGCAGTGTCTAACAAAGTCTAAGAAGGCATAAGGTATGAGTACACTCACAACAATTCTGGCAATATTGGTAGCCTTGGAACATCTGTACATTATGTTCCTTGAAACCATTGCGACGAGTTCAGAAAGCACGTCAAGAGTGTTTGGCATCAGCATTGACCAGCTGAAAAGCAAGACCATTGCGACGCTGTTGAAGAATCAGGGTGTGTATAACGGTCTGATAGCCATTCTACTGTTGGTTGCTGTCTGGCAACAGGATTTGCTGTGGACACGGCTGCTATTGGGCTATGTCGTGTTGGTAGCACTATATGGTAGTCTGACCAGCAAGCCAAACATCATCCTGAAACAAGGCGGCTTGGCTATCTTGGGATTGATCTGTAGTTTTATCTGAGTGTATGGAAAAAGAGATACGGTTATTACCACTTAGGGAGGCAAAGACCATTGCTATGAAGGAAGAAATGCAGGAGGCATTCCAGCATGGATTTCAGTCGTACTATAAAGAAGACAACCAATGGCAGGTGCTGCCTGATAAGGACTTCTATCAGTCGTTAGAGGCTGAAGGAGCAGAAGCCTACGAAGCTATTGATACAGACGGTCTGCGTGTGGGTGGTGCCATCATTGCTATTGATTCTGCCGAACATAGAGGCGAATTGTCGTTTCTCTATGTGAAAGTGGGCGTTCAGAGCAAGGGCATCGGACAGGGCATCTGGAAAGCCATCGAGAGATTGCATCCTGAAGTGGAGGTTTGGGAAACCTGCACGCCGTATTTCGACCGTCGAAACATCCACTTCTACATCAACCGCTTAGGATTCCATGCCGTCGAGTTCTTCAACGAGCATCATCCTGACCCGCACATGCCAGAGCAGTTTGACCAGGAAGATGGACTGTTCAAGTTTGAAAAATGCGTTTAAGCGAGCACAGAGCTAAGCTTGCTTAAGCTATGTCGAGCGTGAGCATTTTGGACGAAAGTCAAAAGAGAATGAAATAAAACAAATACAATTATGAAGATAAAAGACATTTTGCTTATGGCAGCAGCTACGACAGCAATTCTGACGGGTTGCAACAATAAAGAAAGTAAGGTAGAGACAACCGACTTCGTGGACGATGTGAAGGTGGCACTTGCCGATAGTGGGCGCATCGACCTGAGTAAACTTCAGTGGACGAGGGAGCCTAAAGCCTTTGAGGTCAAAGGTGACACCATTGCCATCACTACCGCTCCGCACACCGACCTGTGGCAGCGCACGTACTACCACTTCCAGAACGACAATGCACCCGTGCTACAAATGAAGACGAAGGAAAAGTACTTCAGCTTCGTGGTGAAGACTGACTTCACGCAGAGTCATCAGCGCTTCGACCAGTGCGGCATCGTGATGTATCTCGACAGCGAGAACTGGTTGAAAGGCTCTGTGGAATTTGAGAACGACGAGTTCCAGCACTTAGGCAGTGTAGCCACCAATAAGGGCTATTCCGATTGGGCAACAACGGCTATCCCTGCCGATGTCAAGACGATGTGGTACCGTTTCTCGCGCCGCGAGGATGACTACTGCGTAGAGTGCTCAACGGACGGCAAGAACTTCAGTCAGATGCGCATCTGCCACATGTATGCCGCAGCCGATGAAATCCAGTTCGGCATCTATGCTTGTTCGCCCGAGGAATCATCATTCACCGCCTTATTCTCAGACATGAAGGTTACCGAGTGTGCCTGGAAAGCTCACGACGGCCAGCAGCCGGATGAAGAATAGCATCAAATTATCATTGACATTTAGAATAATTATTAATTCGTGCTTTTGGGCAAAACTAATGTTATATTGAACAATATTTTTCAAATAATTATGGACAACAAACATCTGAAATTGAATGCAAATCTTATTGTAGCCGCTCTGCAGAAACCGGCTTCGGAATTGACGAAAGCCGACATCATCGACTACATTGTTAATAACGACATCCGCATGGTGAACTTCATGTATCCTGGCGGCGACGGTAAGTTGAAGACGCTGAACTTCGTCATCAACGACCTTGATTACCTCGAGACCATTCTCACCTGTGGCGAGCGTGTCGATGGCTCCAGCCTGTTCAGCTTTATCCAGGCCGGCTCAAGTGATCTCTATGTGCTGCCCCGTTTCCGTACGGCCTTCGTCGATCCGTTTGCTGAGATACCCACCGTGTCGCTACTCTGTTCCTACTTCGATAAGGACGGCAACCCGCTGGAGTCGTCGCCCGAGTACACGCTCCACAAGGCTGCTGAAGCTTTCCGGGAGGTAACGGGGATGGAGTATCAGGCAATGGGCGAGTTAGAGTATTACGTCATCAGCGACGATGAAGAGGTGTTTCCTGCTCAGGACCAGCGCGGCTATCATGAGTCAGCGCCTTACGCCAAGGCCAACGAGTTCCGTACGCAGTGTATGCAGTACATCGCACAGGCTGGCGGTCAGATTAAATATGGTCACTCAGAAGTGGGCAACTTCACTATCGACGGCAAGAACTACGAACAGAACGAGATTGAATTTCTGCCCGTACCCGTAGAGCAGGCTGCCGACCAACTGATGCTAGCCAAGTGGATAATCCGCAACCTGGGCTATCAGATGGGCTACGACGTGACCTTCGCACCGAAGATTACCACTGGCAAGGCGGGCTCAGGCCTGCATATCCACATGCGGATGATGAAGGACGGCAAGAACCAGATGCTGGCCGACGGCGTGCTGTCGGAGGCTGCCCGTAAAATGATAGCAGGTATGATGGACCTTGCGCCTGCCATCACCGCCTTTGGCAACAAAAATCCTACCAGTTATTTCCGTCTTGTGCCCCATCAGGAGGCTCCTACGAACGTATGCTGGGGCGACAGGAACCGCTCTGTGCTCGTTCGCGTGCCGTTGGGTTGGGCTGCCGATGTGGACATGAGCTACAAGGCCAATCCACTGGAGAAGGAGTCGAAATACGACACGAGCATCAAGCAGACGGTAGAGATGCGCTCGCCCGACGGCTCTGCCGACCTCTATCAGCTGCTGGCTGGACTCTGCGTCGCTTGTCGTCACGGCTTCGAGATGCCCGATGCTCTTGAGGTGGCAGAGCGGACTTACGTCAATGTGAATATCCATGCTGCCGAGAATGCCGATCGTCTGGCTACGCTCGCACAGCTTCCTGATTCCTGTGTCGCTTCTGCCGACTGTCTGGAACGCCTGCGTGCTGTCTTCGAAGAACACCATGTCTTCTCGTCCGCTATGATCGACGGCATCATCGCCCAGCTACGGGCTTTCGACGATGTAACGCTTCGCAAGAACATCGAGGGTTATCCCGAGGAAATCAAAAAGCTTGTCACGAAATATTTCCATTGCGGATAACACCGCGTTCAAAGCTTTACCCCGTACTTCATAATCCGCTCCTCCATCATACCTTCGGGCATGAATCGGAGGAGCGTTTTTGTGATGGTATTCAGCATCGACTGACGGATGTAGTCCTCGCGGATGTAGAGCGACACACGGCGCTGCGAGAGATAATCACCCTCAATACGACGCACGTTCTCGCGCTGACGGTCGGTGAGGAACGGCAGGTGCATCTCAGGGATAATGGTAAAACCGCCATTCTCATCTACGATGCGGATAAGTGTCTCGATGCTGCCTGCCTCATAGACGCGGTTTCCCTTCGTCCTTGCCTTGCAAAAGCTGAAGGCACTGTCGCGCAGACATTGGGCTTCTTTCATGATCCACATTTTCTCGTGCTCTAAATTCTCTGGTTTGAACACAGGCAGTTTGCGCCAGCAGTCTTCGGCAAGATACACCATAAACTTCTCAGTATAGAGCGGAACCTCCAATATACCCTGACGCGAATTCCCGCTGATGGCGATACCTGCATCCAGGTGCCCCAACTGCAGTTCGCTCAACATCACATCAGCCTTCATCTCGCGGATGCTAAGTTTCACCTGCGGATACCCCTCGATGTAGTGGCGGATGAATTTTGGCAGGACATATGGGGCGATGGTAGGCCCGACGCTTAGATTGAATTCGCCTGCCACATCGCCCTTGTCCTCGCTCACCAGTTCTGCGATGCGCTCTGCCTCGGCAATAGCCCGTTCAGCCTGACGGATAATCTTCTCGCCTGCGATGGTAGGCGTAACGCTCTTGTTGCTGCGCTCGAAGATGCGCACGTCAAGTTCCTCCTCCAACTTCACCAGCATGGCGCTGAGGGTGGGTTGCGAAATGCCACAAGCATCGGCGGCCTTGGCAAAGTTACGGTAGCGGTCGATAGCTACGATATATTTCAGTTGCTGTAATGTCATACTTTACGAATTGAAAATTGATAATTGACAATTGAAAATTGTATCTACGATAGAAAAAACCGATGCAAAGATAGACAAAATAATTCGTTTATCTATCAAATAAGTTGTAATTTTGCACCATCAAACAGAAAATTTAAAGTTTTATGGAGCAAAAAGATAGTAAAAAGAAGACAACAAAGCGTTTTCATCGTCACTTCGAGACACCGGGTGTGCCCATTTATTGGATTATCATCGCGTACATCCTGCTTGGCTGGTTTTTCCCAGTGATTGGCCTGTTGGCACTCATCTGCATGATCGGCCCAGTGCTGACCAGTATATTTAAAGGCCGTTGGTGGTGCGGACACGTCTGTCCTCGCGGCAATATGTACGACCGTCTGCTGTCGAAGTACTCACCCCATCGCCCGATTCCCAAGTTTGTGCGCACCTTCGGCTTCCGTCTGTTCATGGTGTTCTTCATCTTCGGCATGTTTGGCATCCAACTGACATTCACCGTGCCTTGGAGCGAGGGCGGACTGGCCATGTGGTCTGGAATCGGCAAAGTGTTCTGGACGATTATCGTCATGACCACCATCGTCGGCGTCACACTTTCGTTCATCTATGCCCCACGCACCTGGTGTTCGTTCTGTCCCATGGGAACCATCTCTAACTGGGTGGCACCTAAACACGCTCCCCTGCCCAAGGCTTTCACCAACATCCATGTGTCGAGTGCCTGTCAGATGAAGTGCAAGAGCTGCGCCCGCGTCTGCCCCATGCAGCTTACACCCTACGACTCTCGTGGTAAGGCCGTCGGCTATCTGCATCCAGACTGCCTTAAGTGCGGCAAGTGTACTCTGGTCTGTCCGTCGAAGATTATGGAATTAAAACACTAAATAATTATGGAAAATATCAAAGACTATCAGCAGTATCTCAAGGGATACGACTACACGGGTAAGACTCCCGTTGTCATCGATTTCTATGCCACATGGTGTGGCCCCTGTCAGGCAATGGCTCCCATGCTTCAGCGATTGGCGCAAGAGTACGAAGGCCGCATCAAGGTTCTGAAGGTCGATGTTGACAAGAATCAGGCACTCGCTGCTGCTGCCAATATCATGTCCATCCCCACTTTATTCCTTATCAATAAGGATGGCGACATCGAACGTCAGGTGGGCGGTATGCCTTATCAGCAACTAACCACGTTAGCAGAGCGTATAATAGACTGACATTTCCCAATAAAACATAAAATATGCCTCTCAAAATCTCTGACATGCTTGTATGTCTGGGATTTTTCGTAACTTAGCAGCCAAAAGTAAAAGTTATGAGAAAAGCAAGCAGAGAGATGGATGCAGCCTTCGCATTAGAGGTGTTAGATAAGGCTCCATACGTGACAGTTAGCATGACCAGACCCGATGGGACTCCATACGGATTGCCTCTGTCGCTGGCTCGCACAGACGAAAAAACGTTTTATTTCCATTGTGCCATGGAGGGTGATAAACTTGATTGCATTGCACACTGTCCCACAGTATTCTTGTCGGCTGTTACCAAATGCTCGCCTACGGTTGGCCCGAAAGACGGGAGCTTTACGCTACAGTACCGATCGGCAACTGCCATCGGTAAGGCAGAGATTGTGACAGACCGTGAAGAGAAGATTACGGCATTGAGAGCCATCTGCCAGCGTTTCCTCCCTCACCACATGGACGCTTTCGATGACGCTATTGCCCGCAGCCTTGAAAGGACTGCCGTAGTGCGCATCACCTTGACTGAACCTCCTGTTGGTAAGCGCAAGCAGTATGATAAAGAGGGCGAGGAAATGAAATGGGGACGAATGGAATAAAGCATGAGCATAAAACTGATTATATTCGATTTTGATGGGACGTTGGGCGACACTAGACTGAACATCGTTACGACCATGCAAATGGCTATCAAGGAGCTGCAACTGCCAGAACGTAGTGAGGCAGAATGTGCATCCACTATAGGTTTGCCATTGGCAGGGTGCTTCAGGACACTGTTCCCTGATATTCAGGATGAACTCATTCCCCGCTGTGCTGAAACCTACCGCAGGATCTTCAATGAGAATCTTCAGAAGATTACGCCGGAAGCCTTCCCTGATGTTGTCAAGACCTTGAAAACTCTGAAGGAACAAGGCTTCGTACTCACTATCGCTTCATCCCGTTCACGCAATTCCCTCACGGAGTTGACTCACAATATGGGTATCGCTGATTACATTTCTTATTTAATAGGGGCAGATGACGTGAAGGAGGCGAAACCCAAACCAGAACCTGTACTGAAGACACTTGCTGACATGCAATTTGCTGCCAACGAAACGCTTGTTGTCGGGGATATGGCGGTTGACATCTTGATGGGATACAATGCTGGGGCTAAGACTTGTGGTGTGACTTGGGGTAACGGAAGCAGAGAGGAATTGAAAGAGGCAGGAGCCGACTTTATTATGGACAGAATGGAGGATCTTTTAGGAGTAACCGGAGATGAATAGCAAGAAAGACCCGATGGGCAGAGCCATTGCCGACTACTGGAAAACCAAGAAGGCAGAAAGGCTCAGGGTGTTCTCCCCGATGTTTGAGGAGGACGAGATACCCCTGCAAACGCTTTTCCGTAAGTATGAGGACATGCCAGATATAGAACTCAAGGCACTCGATATGGCCAAGGGAAAGACGCTCGATGTGGGTGCTGGCGCAGGCTGTCATTCACTTGTCTTGCAGGAAAAGGGCTTCGATGTAACCGCTATTGACATTTCCCCTCTGTCTGTTCAGGCCATGAAAGAGCGTGGGGTTAAGAATGTGCTTGAACAGGATTTCTTTACTTTGAAGGGACAATACGATACCATTTTGATGCTAATGAATGGTATTGGCATTGTCGGAACCTTGGAGCGTCTGCCCAAATTCTTCCGTCAGTTAGACAATATACTGGCTCCAGGAGGTCAGGTATTATGTGATTCATCGGATATCAGCTATGTATTTGAGGACGAAAACGGCATGATAGATATTCCAAACGAAATGGACTATTACGGTGAGCATAGCTTCCGAATGCAGTATAAGGACACCATTGGCGAACCTTTTGACTGGCTCTATATCGATGCTGACACCCTGAAAGAGAATGCAGCGAAGAACGGCTATATTGCAGAAATAGTTGCTGAAGGTGAGCATTACGATTATTTGGCAAGAATAACGAAGATGAGTGAGCGATGAAGTGGACTATATTATCAGATAATCGAAGCAGCGATAGCCGTCTATCCACAGAACATGGTCTTTCTATTCTATTGGAAACAGAGCGGCACAAGATCCTGCTTGATACAGGAGCGAGTGACGTGTTTATAAAAAATGCAGAGCAGTTGGGGATAGATCTCAGCGATGTTGACTATGTTTTCATTTCTCATGGTCACAGCGACCATGCAGGAGGGCTACGATATTTCTTGGAGTATAATCGACAGGCTCAGGTTATCGTCTCGCCCGATGCTATGAGTGGAAAATTCTTTTCTAAGCGAGGGAATCTGCATAGTATTACTACGGAGTGGCCAGAGATCGACGATGACAGACTTATCTTAATAGACCAGACCTGTGAGATAGCAGAAGGTCTTCACGCTATTGCCCATATACCTCAGATTCATCCAATGCCCAAGGGTAATCAGAAACTTTATGTTCAGGATGCCAATGGAGATTATATCCATGACGATTTCCGTCATGAACTGGCTCTATATGCCGATGGTCTACTATTCACGGGCTGTGCTCATAGTGGTCTTGAGAACATTTTGGCAGCCTGTCCTTGGCACGTTCATACCGTTGTTGGTGGTTTCCACTTGCTCGATGGTCAGGAGACGGACGAAGAACTGGTGGCTTTGACTCATAGGCTAAAAGCCAACTATCCAGAAACAAGGTTCTACACCAGCCATTGCACAGGAGATAATGTGTTTGATGTAATGAAGGTCGTGATGGGCAAACAGCTACAGTCATTTAGATGTGGAACAATGATAGAATAGAAAAGAAATGAATCCCGTTGCCATCCGACTTCTCTGCCAACAGTTGGTTGCGCCCCAGTACAGTGACCCTGCCGAGGTAGTCAGCTACATGGGTGCCATGCAGGCGCAGGAGTACCGTATGATGCGGTGGGCTGTGGAGATGCGGACGCGCCGGCCGTCACACAAGGCATTCAAGAAAGCCTTTGACAGCGGGCTGATTATCCGTCTGCACCTGATGCGAGGCACTTGGCAACTGTTGAGTGCCGAGGACTACTGGATGATGATTGGCCTCTGCGCGCCCAAGGCCATTGCCGTTACCAAGGGTTGGATGAGCAGCAACAGAATCTCAATCCCTGACAATGAACTCTATCACGTCCGCGACATCCTCGCCCAGACGGCTGCCGACTTGTGGAGTGCGACGAAAGAGGACTTTATTCAGGCTCTGGCAGAGAAAGATATAAGGATGGACGACCACCGGCTGTCGTACCATATTCGCATGGCAGAGATGTCGGGAACCCTTTGTAGCGGAGAGTTACTGCCGCTCAAAGCCACCTACGCACTTACAGCCAATAAAGTGAAGCCGACGGCGCAGTTGGATAAAGACGAAGCCCTGATGCGCTTTACCCGCAAGTACTTCCAAAGCCGTCAACCCGCTACACTGGAGGATTTCGTCTGGTGGTCAGGCTTGAACATCAGCGACTGTCGCAAGGGAATTGCACTCCTGGGCGACACTATCCATATGGAGAAGTGGCGAGGCTGGGAGTTCTACTTGACTGACAATTGTCGCATACGAGGCTTCAGAAAAGGCAAATATCTCTTAATTCCTCCCTACGACGAATATCTTATCAGCTACAAGTCACGCGATATTGTGCTCCCTCCTGAGCATCGGCATCATGCCCACAACAACAGCGGCATCTTTCAGCCCGTCATCTCTTATGATGGAACCATCTGCGGCAACTGGTCACCATTCAAAGACGATTGCCAGGCGACATTCTTTGAAGATGCCCCCAGCCCGCTGAACATCAGCGAGGCATGGCAAGCGTATAAGGATTATCGTGAAAAGTAACCTGCCATGGAGAAGATCAAGTGTACCATAGAGCGAATCACGTTCCAGAATCCTGAGAATGGCTATTCCGTCCTTCAGACCACCATCAAGGGCTACAGGGAGGAACAGACTGTTGTCGGCATCTTCCACGAGGTGACAGTGGGCGCTGTCCTTACCGTTGAGGGGAACTGGCGCGTCGACAAGCGTTATGGCAGGCAGTTCGCGGCTGAGAAGTGGACAGAGGAACTCCCGGCAGACATCATCGGCATTGAAAAGTACTTGGGCAGCGGACTGGTGAAAGGCATCGGGCCGAAGATGGCCAAGCTGATTGTGAAGCACTTCGGGCTGGAGACCTTCGAGGTTATTGAGAACGATGCCGACCGTCTGCTCGAAGTTCCCGGCATCGGCAAGGGCAGGGTTGGCAAGATTCGCGATAGTTGGGAGAAGCAGAAGGACGTGAAGGACATCATGGTGTTCTTGCAGGGACATGGTGTCAGCTCCACCTACGCGGCCAAGATATACAAGCAGTACGGCAAGGAGAGCATCGAGAAGGTGCAGGACAATCCCTACTGTCTGGCTGATGACATCTGGGGCATCGGCTTCAAAACTGCTGATTCCATCGCAGAAAAATTGGGCTACGAGAAGAACGACCCTCGCCGCTGTCGTAGCGGAATCCTCTATACGCTGGGCAAGCTATCGGAGGACGGCCACTGCTATGCTGAGCACGAACAGTTGGTGAAGTCGGCCAAGGAGCTTCTTCAGGCCGAGGAGGAACCGATTACGCAAGCCCTTGACCAGATGATAGCCAGTGAGGACCTGATGCTCGACGACGAAGCCATCTTCCTGCCTCCGTTCTATTATGCAGAGGTGGGCGTGGCCAACAAACTGCGTCGGCTGATCGAAACGCCGATGGGTAACATCTTCGATAGTAGCGGAGCCATCAGCAACGATGTGGGCCGACAGGGACAGATAGAGTACGACGACGTGCAACTCTCAGCTATCCGCAAGGCCATCGGTTCGAAGGTGATGGTGCTGACGGGCGGTCCAGGCACTGGCAAGACCACCACGACGCTGGGTATCATCGCCTCGTTCGAGACCCTCGGTCAGCGCATATTGCTGGCAGCTCCCACTGGTCGTGCCGCCAAGCGCATGAGTGAGGCTACTGGTAAGGAGGCCAAGACCATCCACCGCCTGCTGGAGTTCAATCCTGCCGAGGGCTACGGACGCAACGACGAGAACCCGTTGGACGGCGACCTCTTGATAGTAGACGAGTCCTCAATGATCGACATTATACTGATGAACTCGCTGCTGAAGGCCGTACCGCTCTCGATGCGCCTGATACTTGTCGGCGACATCGACCAGCTGCCCAGCGTGGGAGCGGGCAACGTGCTCCGCGACATCATCGACTCTGGCGCAGTTCCCGTCATCCGACTGACGCGCATCTTCCGTCAGGCACAGTCGAGCCGTATCGTCACTAATGCCCACAAGATCAACCAAGGCACCTTCCCCGATATCAGCAACGGGCGCACTTCCGACTTCTTCTTTATTAAGGAGGAAGACCCCGAGCGTGCGGCGCAAGAAATCGTGAACATCGTCCGCAACCGCATTCCCAAGGCTTACCACGTCAGCACCAACGATATCCAGGTGCTGGCCCCGATGCAGCGCAGTGTGGTGGGAGCTACCAACCTGAATATCGCACTTCAGGAGGCCATTAACCCTGTGGGTGACAGCCTTTCGCGTGGCGGATTCAAGTACCGTCGGGGCGATCGCGTGATGCAGATACGCAACAACTACGACAAGGACGTGTTCAACGGCGACATCGGCACGGTGGAGTATGTTGACACGGAGGAGCGGACGCTGACCGTCTCATTCGATGGCCACAGCATCGAGTACGAGGACTCGGAACTCGACGAGCTGACGCTGGCCTATGCCACCACCATCCACAAGTCGCAAGGCTCGGAATACCCCGTCGTGGTCATGCCTCTGCTGATGACCCATTTCGTGATGCTCCAGCGCAACCTCGTCTATACCGGCATCACACGTGCGAAGAAGCTTTGTATTATCGTCGGCACCACGAAGACCCTGGCCTACGCCATCCATAACATGGTGGTGCTGAAGCGTAACACAAGGCTGAAGGAGCGACTAACAGATAAATCAAACAAGCAATATGAATAGAAAAGACATTGAAACATTCGTAGAGATTCAGAACCGTTTGCATACATATAGCAAGAATGTCCTGACCACATTAGCCAAGGAATACCCTGAGTGTGGTATCAACGATATTGCCAGGGTAATAGGTCTTGATGTGATAGGCGATTATCTGCAACTCACCTATTCGAGTTATCCATGTGTGTTACCCCTATATATTCCCCTCCAGTATGTCGAGACAGAAGACGTGGAAGGTTTCTGCATGGCTCACGCTGAGAAGGTAAGAAAAGAAGGTAAGTTGCTGAGTCAAGAAGAGTTCATTGAAAAGGCATATCATAACCAGTGGATGAGATTTTATGAACTCTTTGATGTTCAAATGACCGACAGTGAAGCCGATTTGGATAGAGCAAGGAACAAACTACATGGACTCATTGAGACGATGACCTATGTACTGCAACAGGCAAAACAGCAGGGCCAGACAGGTAAGAATGCGGATTATTTCACAGAGAAAGAACTACCCCAACTTAATGGTGCTTTCATTCAGTTCTTAGAGTGGGCAAAGACTGATTCGTTCTGGTCAACCCGGCAGAAGTCCGAAAGACAAAGAGCTGCTGAGTTCAAAGCTGAAATGCTGAAGGAGCAGAAAGAGACTATTAGGCTAATCAAGGAATGTGAGACCAGAGCCAACGAAGAGCTACAGATAGCAGAAGCGGTTCTGGAAAATATAAAGACTAAGTTATAATATCACCGAAAGCGTGGGCATTGGCGACTTATTTCTGTACGTGATGTATCATTGAAGTTTCCGAGGTTTCATGGCCACGCCGAATATAGCTGATGCTGTTAGATACTGCTGCCTGTGATGGGTGGCAGTATTTTTATGGCATAAAAAGAGCCTGACCTTTCGATCAAGCTCTTGTCTGATAGAGGATGTCCCAATTTCTATTGACCATTTCTGGCGTTATCAAATCCTTCAGTCTTACGACATGAAGCATCCTCTATAATGTTGTAAGAGGATGTGGCAGGTGTATTTTGGGGACAATCTTTCGATTGGTATAGAATTTAATCCCCCCTTCCTTACGGTTTAGGGCATCCTCTTATGGTGTTGAGGGATGTAGCCGTTTGAGAAAGATCACCTTAACGGTGCCCGCGAAATCCACCTCGCCTTGCGGTTGGAGGCATCCCTCATGTTGGTAGAGGATGGTGGCTGTTCCCTGTCATTCACCTTTCGGTGCCTCACGTGGTTCCTCCAGCCTTACGGTTAGGAGCATCCTCTTGTATTTGGCTGCAAAGGTACTACAAAAAACTGGGAAAATAGCAGAAACTGAACGAATTTTTAGTTTTTTGCTGTTAAAAGAAGCATATAATTATATTATATCAGTCGTTAATATATGATTTTGTCGTCATATCATAGTACAGTGCCTCCAACTCGGCCAGAGTCAGTTTCTCCACAGAATGCTCGATGATTCTGATAAGTTCATCACGCCGTCCTTCATCGGACTGGCTAAAACGATTCATGTATGCCATATTCTTCTATAATATCAAGTGTTTCATAGGGTGACCACCCCATTGGTTATCATTCACGTATTGGAAGCCCACGGAGGTGTATAATGCCTCGCCGACAGGATTGTCCTTATCTACTAAGAGTCCGACACGCGGCAAACCCAAAAGATTGGCCCGTTCCTTGGTAGCCAACAGCAGCTTGCGGGCAATGCCCTGACGACGATATTCAGGGAGCACGGCCAAGGAATCAAGATACAGTTCGCCTGCTTGCGTCTCATCATCCATACCCGAATGATCCTTGCCTATATGCTCCTTGGCAGCCTCGATAAAGGCGTGGCGCAGTTCATGCAAACGTTCACCATCATAGCTGACGGAGATACCAACCACTTTGTCTGCATCCATTGCTACCAAGGTATTTTGATAGCTGTACTGCGAATCTTCGCGCTCGACAAGTATCGTCATCATCTTGCGGAAATCCTCTAGCTCGTAGCCCTCGCCACAAAAATACAGGCAACAGTCATCTGTCATGGCCGTCATTATCAGGCAGGCAATCTCTGCTGCCAGGTTTTTCGTTGCTTCTCGAACCTCTATCATTCTTTCTTTTTCTTAGCGTTAGCATTGAGTTTCATAATTTCGCCCCAGCGCGTGGTCGGCGACGGACTCTTGAAATCGTGCTTGATGGCATTAGCAAATACATCAGCCTTTCCCTTTCCATCTTTCTTAGTATATTGCTGGGAACCGAGGACGATAGTCTCGCTTCCATGCATTCGGTTAATCCTGTCTACCACCTCGTCAAGTCGGCGCATCTTCTGAATCTGTTCGGCATTCAGGTCGAACAAGTCTTGCTGGATAGGGCTGTCTGGTGAGATACCCATCACAATGACACCTGCTTTCTTGTATTGGTAGCCCTGTATGAAAATGCGGTCAAGCACGTCGTGAGCAGCCTGAACAATGGGAATCGTTGAACTGGTTGGAGTGACAAGGCGCAGTTCCTGAAAGTTCCAGTATTGTGCCAAGTCTTCACGAAAGGCATTGGTGTTGACGAATACGCCAACGGTGGTCGCTACCGTCTTCTGTGCTCTCAGTTTCTCGGCACAGCGGGCAGCATAGTTGGCAATGTGAGTGCGCAGGGTGTCCTTGTCGCT
>CAMIVY010000001.1 GCA_946402275.1 uncultured Prevotella sp. | reverse complement strand
AACGAGCAAAAAAACAAATAATTTTGTGTTTTTCGAGTGAAAGTACTTTAGAACACAGTTCAGAGGTACGAATAAACGAGCAAAAAAACAAATAATTTTGTGTTTTTCGAGTGAAAGTACTTTAGAACATCGTTCAAGGGTACGGGAAAAGGGAAAAATTTGCTGCCGCCACACAAAATAATTGTGAATGATGAATGATGAATTATGAATTATTTTGTAATTTTGCAGTCAGTTATGAGATATAATACACATCAACAGGGAGAATACGACCATTTTGAAGTCACGGAAGAACAGCCTTTGCTGGATTTTCTGCTGAAGAATGTACATCAGACACGTACTAAAATCAAGCAGACCTTGCAAGGACAGGGCATCCGTGTGAATGGAAAGACCGTTACGCAATTCGATTTCATGCTGTTGCCCGGTATGAAGGTGGCGGTCAGCAGAACCAAACGTAACCAGCAGCCTTTCAAGAGTCACTATCTTCGTATCGTCTATGAAGACCGTTGGTTGATGGTCATTGAAAAGCAGCCAGGAATTCTCTCTATGGCAGCAGGCCATTCTACGCTGAATGTGAAATCGGTATTGGATGACTATTTCCGCAAGTCACGTCAGAACTGTCGTGCGCATGTCGTTCATCGGTTGGATCGTGACACCTCTGGCCTGATGGTCTATGCCAAGGATATGGATACAGAACAGATCCTGGAGCACCATTGGCACGAAATAGTCTATGACCGTCGTTATGTTGCAGTGCTTAGTGGCGAGATGGAGCAAGACGAGGGGACGATAGAAAACTGGCTCAAGGACAATAAAGCTTATGTTACCTATTCATCACCTGTTGACAATGGTGGCAAACTGGCGATTACCCATTTCCATGTCATGGACCGTACAACAGATCACTCTCTGGTGGAGTTTAAGTTGGAAACCGGACGTAAGAACCAGATACGTGTCCATGCGGCAGACATGGGACATCCTGTCTGTGGAGATAGCAAATACGGAAATGGCGATGACCCCATCCATCGTCTCTGCCTGCATGCCTGGCTGTTATGCTTTTATCATCCTGTCACGCATCAGCCAATGGAGTTTGAGACCACCGTGCCTGCTGCGTTCAGACATTTGTTTAAATAAATGAGAGAAATTAATTGACAGATGGAAACAAATATCACCTATTATATCGCCCTGCTGGTGCTGATTATAATTGGCTTCATAGTCGTTAAGAAAGTGGCCTCTTGCCTCATCAAGAGCATTGTCACCATCGTACTCGTCGCCATTGGTGTGGCAGTCTATTATTTTTACTTAAAGTAACAACCCTATGCTCACACACAGTCCGTAAACCATCATGTTACGGGCTGTTTCTTCCAGGCAGGTATTCAGTTCCCTACCATGGTTGATACGTTTCATCTTCAACCATGTAAAGAAGTGTAGCAACAGGTAGAGTAGGGGAAGGATGAATGCCAGCACATGTCCGTTCATCCAGAAAGTGATGCCCAGAAGCACGGCAGTAATGCCCAGATACAGATAGAAACGTTCCGACGCAGCGGCTCCAATATATACCACCAGTGTGTTTTTACCATCTCGCTCATCATTCTCGCGGTCCCTGTAGTTGTTCACCATTAACAGTCCGTCAATCACCAGTCCACAGGCCATGGAGGCTATAAATACCTCCCATGTTAATGTGTGCAACTGGACATAATAAGTGGTACAAACAGGTACAATGCCAAAGAACAATAGCACCAACACATCTCCCAATCCAATGTATGACAAATGGGTGGTATATAGAAAACAGAAAACAACGCATAAAGCACCAATGAGCAACATCTCTATTCCTCCATAGAAGACCACCGGTAGCCCTATCAGACAGGCTGCGATGGTAGTGGTGGCAATAGCAATCTTCATCGATTCAATGCGGACCCATCCCTGTGTGCAGGCTCTTAATGGCCCTAATCGTGTGGCAGCATCATCATTTCCTTTGGCATAGTCAAAGAAATCGTTGATGAAGTTGGCATTCACCTGCATAATCATGGCAAACAGTGCACAGAGAATAGCTGCTGTGACGTGAAAAGCCTCGCCACTATACGCTTTAGCATCTGTCCAGGCCAATGCCAGCCCAATCATCACTGGCACCATCGCTCCCGACAGTGTCTTGGGTCGCGAAGCCAATAACCAGGCCTGCCATGAATCCTGTTTTATATTTTTTTCGTCCATAACGCGTGCAAAGTTACATTTTTTTTCTTATCTTTGCAAGCGATATGATGACAAATAATCCTTCCCTCGATTTAATTGAGTTTATTGAGACTCAGATTTTACCTCAATATGCTCATTTTGACAAAGCCCATAACATGGAGCATGTGACCCGTGTGATCCGTTCTTCCCTGGCATTAGCACGTACCACGGGAGCAGATATCGACATGGCCTATACGGTTGCTTCATATCATGATTTAGGTCTCTCGGGTCCTCGTGCCGTCCATCATATCACGAGTGGGAAGATACTGATGGCTGATGTACGGCTGAAGCGATGGTTCTCTCCCGAGCAGATTAAGATGATGAAGGAAGCCGTGGAAGATCATCGCGCTTCCGCTTCTCGGGCTCCTCGCAGCATCTATGGTAAGATTGTGGCAGAGGCTGACCGTGACCTTGACCCAGAGCATGTCATTCGCCGCACCATTCAGTATGGGCTCTCCAACTATCCCGAACTTGACGTCGAAGGGCATTGGCGCCGTTTCATGAAACACATGGACGAGAAATACAGCGTTAATGGCTATATCCATCTCTGGATACAAGGAGGAGAAAACGAGCGCAAACTCGAAGAATTGCGCTCGTTGATAGTTAGTCCCGCTAAGATGCGTGAGGTCTTTGACCGCCTTTTTGCTGAGGAATCTGTTCTCTAACCTCTTACCTCTTACTTCTTACTTCTTACTTCTTACTTCTTACCTCTCACTTCTTACTTCTTACTTCTTACCTCTTACTTCTTACCTCTCACCTCTTACCTCTCTTAATTGTAGAAATTCCAGCTCACGCCCACTCTTAACACCCTCGTATTGGTGGGATAGTGTGGCGCCAGGAAGTATTCCTTCGACCCCGATCCGGCATTCACATGACTCATGGCGATGAAGAAACGGGTACGTTTCAGGTGCATATTGGCATAGACGTCAATATAGGGATAGCCACCAATTTCTTTCCTGCTCTCCGCATTCTTTTGAATGGCAAACTGTCCGATTTGCGGCAGATAGTCGGGGGCCTCATATTTCGTGAAATAGGTGGCACATCCGCCAAATTCTACCAATAGCACCTTGGCGATACGGAACTTAAGGTATAGATTGGTGAAGATGTTCAGGCTGGGTAGGGGTAACACGTCTTTATTGCTGGAGTTCTGGTACGTCACCACATTCTCCCAGTTCAGCACGCCCAACGTAAAGTCCTGCTTGAGCTGAGCGGTCATCACATTGATGTTTCCACTCTCTTGGAAAACACCACCAGTCAGCTGTTCGCGACCTGTTGAAGTGGTATTATAGCTCATGCCGTAGTAGATGTAGTTCTGTAATTCCTCTACAGCCACTCTCAGCTGCGTTCTCGTCTTGTCATAGGTAAACAGTCCCTCGATGTGGGTCCTTGTCTCTGCACTCAGGCTTTGGTTCCACATCAGGTGTTTCGACAGGTAGTTCTCATGGAAATAGCTGGGCTTGGTACGATGGAAGAAAGCCTTGGCAGCCAGTCTTAAGGTGTCTCCCCATAGCTTGAAGTTAAGGTCGGTATTGAAGTCTATGGCAAGGGCTCCCGATTGCATTCCTGTCACACCGATTTCTGCAGCCAGGTTGAAGTGGAAGGTTTTGCCTTGTGTCTTCGACAGCTGACCACCGACGTTCAGGCAGTGCTCCGAGTGTTTCGCCAAATAGTAGTTGGTAGCTCCCTCTAATACCGCAGGCATCTTATAGTTACGCATCTCATAGGACACGAAACCCTTCAGTCCGGCTTTCATATATTTGTTGAAGCCTTCCAGCAGGGCCAGTCCGAAGGTATTCTTCACCGACAGGTACTTATACTTGTCGTTGATACCGACACCTCCAAAGTTTCCTTCGTCGTCGGTATCATAGAACGTGTCAGCATAGTAGTCCTGTGGGGTCAGTGCCGCATTATACCTTCTGTCATAGTTGTTGAGGTCTAAGGTATGGATAATACTCGTCACTGGCACGTATTCTTTCTTCATTGTGGCATCGATGGAGTCTTGTAAGGCTTTTGCTGCCATCAGGCTGTCCATCGCTTCCTGCGATTCCACTTTGACACGGGTAGTGTCTGCTGCTCCCTTTTGCTGTCCTGGCTCATCACCCATAATCTTGGCATGCTCCGGCCTTCCTTTGGGAGCCTCCTTGACAGGCTCGTTCCTCTTCCTGACTAACGGCTCATCCCGACTCTCCTCTTTTTTCATGGCCTCTCGTTGCTCCTTATTCTTCGCAGAGGCTTGGGCAAACTGACGAGCCTTGATTTCCTCCTCCGTCATCTTCACTTTCCGGTAGAATCCGATGTTGTAGCGGTGTGAGAAGAACAGATGTTGTGAGTCGTTATGATTGAAGTTCCTCGACAGGACAGTCGGTATCTCTTCCTCAGAATACTGGGTAGTCTCCAGCTCAGGGTGTGTGATATAGTTGTCATTGACAATACCACCATTCTCTGTAGCCTTTCTGTGATAGGCAGATCCCAGGAAGTGCATCTGGTACCGGTCACCTACATACGTAGCATACAACGAGGCTCTGAAGTGTGACTGGGCTTGGTTCTGGTAATAGCCCCTGGCATAGTAATAGTCCAGGTCGAAGCCCATACCCAGTCGTTTTCCGGCATTGATACCGAATTTGGCATCAATATGATCCTCACCATGCTGCTTGTCACCACAGTTGTCATAACTGATATTGGTATAGGGCGACAGCGTGTTGAGATACAGGAAATCTTCTGGCTCTTTGGTGGTATAGTCGTATGGGTCGGTAAAGAAAAATTCACTGAACGGTCTGCGGTCAATGAAAATACGGTTGATGCGGGCCGTGTAGTTGTTTCCTGTCGAGTTGTATTCTCCAAACATGCCCGTATTATAGATGCTGTTTTGATAGAGATGTGGCATCGTGTCCAATTCTGCCTTTCGGATATCTCCAAACCTCCTATCTACCGTCCATGCCCATACACCTTTGGGAATTTCCTTGTTGTTCTTTGTCGAGTCCCTGTTGTTGGGGTTGAACGCCCCATTCTCATTTCTTTGGGTCACGTTGCCAAACTCGTCCATTTCATTATACACTTGAGCCTGCAGCTGAAAGACAGTGCAGGCTACAAGGGTAAGTATCAGGAATCTCTTCTTAGTCTTCATTTCTTTTCATCATTCTCAATGCAGACTCCGTAAACTTAATCATCATGGAGCCTAAGATAACATAGATGCCTGTCTCGCGCGATACCTTATAATATAGGAACATACCGGCAATAGCACCTACGATAAACAGGAAGTTCAGCCAGTTGCGTAGAACCTTGATATTCATTTCAGCAACGACTCAAACTTGTTAAACAGGAAGTCTTTACGGTCAATAGTCTTTCTGCGGAACTTTCCAGAGCCGGGATACAGTCTTGTATTCTTCTTGTTCACCGCCTCATCATCGGTAATCCATTCTTCTGCTGTGAAGCGTTGGGGCTTGCGTTCCTCTTCATACAGGTAGCGTATATGACTCATCACCACATCTGCACCGCCATCCTTGCATTCCACTTTCAGGGCATAGTACAAGCGGGTGCGATCCAGTACGAGTGCAGTAGCCTTGAATACCAGCCATTCCTCGAAACTGGCTACCAATTCATGGTTCTGAGTATCTTCTGTCACCAGTTTGCTGTTCTCCAACTGGTTCTTCTCTTTGGTCATCTTCACCATATACTGGTGAAGAATGTCATAAATCTGGGCAGCTGTCTTCCCTGGTGCGTCAATGTGTGTGGAGAACAATACCTTACCATTGACCACGGGAACAGCCCCTCTCAGGTATTTGGCATCAGGGTTCACCTTTGCTTTGGCAACTTCTTCCTGTTCGTCCACTTCTGGTTTCTCCCAGGTGTTATCCTGTGCCCATAAGGTCATGGGCACCAGCATGAACATGGTAAACAATAACTTTTTCATCGTCTTCTCGTTTAATTTCGTGCAAAAATACGAATTATATTTTATATTCGTGCAATTTTTAGTTATTTTAATTCTAATTCTTTTTGTAATCGAATGATTTCGTCGCGATATTGGGCAGCCTGCAGGAAGTCCAGTTTCTTGGCAGCCTCTTTCATCAGCCTTGTGGTCTCTGCGATACTCTTTTCCAGTTGGGGACGCGTCATGCGCTCTATGATAGGGTCAGCAGCAAAGGCAGCCACGGGTTTTTGGCTGGTGACAAGGGACTCTTGTCCATTGGCGGCTTTTTCCAGTTCTACCAGTGATACGGTCAGGGCCTTCTTGATCTGTGTAGGCGTAATACCATGTTCCTCGTTGTATTTCAGCTGTTTATGACGACGACGCATGGTCTCGTCGATGGTCAGCTGCATGGAAGCAGTGATAGTATCAGCATACATAATCACCTTGCCGTTCACATTTCGGGCGGCACGTCCTGCTGTTTGTGTCAGACTGCGATGAGAACGCAGAAATCCCTCCTTGTCAGCATCCAGGATGGCTACAAGCGACACCTCCGGAAGGTCTAGGCCTTCTCTCAGCAGGTTTACACCCACCAGTACATCGAACGTTCCGTTACGCAGGTTCTCCAGAATCTTCACGCGTTCCAGTGTCGTTACCTCACTATGGATATAAGCTGTCTGGATGCCGTGGTTCAGCAGGTATTCGCTGAGCTCCTCTGCCATGCGCTTGGTCAGCGTGGTCACCAAGATGCGCTCTTTCTTGTGAATGCGTGACTGAATCTCATCCATGAGGTCGTCTATCTGGTTTTCTGTGGGCCTAACCTCTATTTCCGGGTCTAACAGTCCCGTAGGTCGGATGAGTTGCTCTACCACCACGCCCTCAGCTGCCTGCAGCTCATAGTCTGCAGGTGTTGCAGAGACGTAGATGACCTGATGAGTCATCTCCTGGAATTCCTCAAAGCGCAAGGGCCTGTTGTCAAAGGCAGCAGGCAGACGGAAACCATATTCCACCAGATTGGTCTTCCTCGCACGGTCTCCGCCATACATGGCACCTATCTGTGGAACACTTACATGACTCTCGTCGATGACCATCAGGTAGTCCTCTGGGAAGAAGTCCAGCAGGCAATAAGGACGTTCTCCTGCTTCTCGTCCGTCAAAATAACGCGAATAGTTCTCTATGCCGGAGCAGTGTCCCAGTTCCTTGATCATCTCCATGTCATATTCTACACGCTCCTTGATGCGCTGAGCCTTGATGGGGTCACCCATCTCTTCAAAGAAGGCAACTTGCTTCACCAGATCGTCTTGAATATGTCGGATGGCAATGTTTGTCTGTTCCTGGGTGGTCATAAAGAGGTTGGCAGGATATAGCTTATACTCCTCAAAGGTGGCGAGCCTCCTCATGGTGACGCTGTCCAGTTCCTCTATCTGGTCTATCTCGTCATCCCAGAAAGTAACCCGAAGAATCACCTCGTTATAGGCCATGGCGATGTCTATGGTATCTCCCTTCACTCGGAAGGCTCCTCGTTTCAATTCTAGGTCGTTTCTGACATACAATGCGGCTACCAGTTTTCTTAACATCGCATTCCGGTCTAATATCTGCCCGCGATGAATTTCAATGATGTTTTCATTCAGGGCAACAGGACTTCCCATACCATAAATGCATGAAACAGAAGATACAACGATAACATCTTTTCTACCTGACATTAAAGCACTTACCGCACGTAGTCTTAACCTGTCAATTTCTTCGTTGATAGCCAGGTCTTTTTCAATATAGGTGTCGGTATGGGGTAGGTAAGCCTCTGGTTGGTAGTAGTCATAATAACTTACATAATACTCGACGGCATTCTCGGGAAAGAACCCCTTCATTTCTTCATAGAGCTGAGCTGCCAGTGTCTTGTTGTGTAACAAGATAAGTGTGGGCTTGTTCACGTTTGCTATCACGTTGGCAATGGTGAATGTCTTTCCAGACCCCGTAACACCTAATAGTACTTGGGCCTTGTCACCTCGTTCCAGACCGTCTGTCAGTTGCCTGATAGCCTCTGGCTGATCACCTGTCGGTTTGTATTTTGATGTTAATTGGAAATTCATATCTTGGCAAAATTACGAAATTTTTCTAATATACACGCTAAATCTCTAATTTTTATCAAAAAAACTTTGTTTTTTGGTGGAAATTGCGTAATTTTGCACGTCAAATTGCATGATAATGAATATAAAATGTATCCTCATAGGTTGTCTGTCGCTTTTGTTGACGGGTTGTGCGAGTCAGTTTAACCGTGTCTATAAGTCGCAGGACAGAGCCTATAAATATGAATATGCCAAGGAGTGCTTTGCCATGGGGAAGTACCAGAACTGTGCAACGCTCCTTCAGGAGGTGGTGACTGCCCAGAAAGGTCGTAGTAATGCCCAGGAGAGCCTTTATCTGTTAGGCATGGCGCAATATGGAAACCGTGACTATGATGCTGCCAGTGCCACATTCCGCAAGTATTATAGCAGCTATCCCAAGGGTGATTTTGCAGAACAGGCCTCGTATTATATAGGAAAGTCCCTCTTTGAAAGTGTTCCGGAGCCTCGTCTGGACCAGAGTCCTACCATAGCCTCCATCAATGCTTTCCAGAATTTCCTCGACAACTATCCCGATTCTCCCCGTCGTGATGAAGCGCAACAGGCCCTCTTCAAGCTTCAGGACAACCTGGTGCAGAAAGAATACCTTTCTGCCAAGCTATACTATAACCTCGGGGGGTATTTCGGTAATATCAATTCTAATACGGAGTCTAACTATGAGTCGTGTATTATCACGGCACAGAATGCCCTGAAGGCCTATCCCTATTCCGATTTCCGTGAAAAGTTCTCCGTTCTTATTATGAAGAGCAAGTTCCAACTTGCTGAGAACAGTTCGGAAGAAAAGCGCATTGACCGTTATCGTGATGCTGAGGACGAGTGCTACGGTTTCCTCAATGAGTTCCCAGACTCTAAGGAATGTGCCACTGCCCAGAAATATATCGTCAAGTGCAAGAAAATCACAGGCGACTGAGGCGCGTTCGCTAGTGAATAGTGAAACGCTTCGCTAGTGAACAGTGAATAGTGAACAGTGAATAATAAAATTGTCAAATTAAGATATGGATTACAAGAAATCAAAAGCACCGGTTAACACCGTAACACGTAACATTATGGATCTCTGCGACGAGACGGGTAACATCTATGAGAGCGTTTCCATCATCTCCAAGCGAGCCAATCAGATTAGTATTCAGATTAAGGAAGACCTCTCCAAGAAACTGGCAGAGTTCGCTTCCTATAACGACTCCCTTGAGGAAGTATTCGAGAATCGTGAGCAAATAGAGATTTCCCGCTACTACGAGAAGCTACCCAAGCCCACGCTGCTGGCTACCCAGGAGTTTGTAGAGAATAAGATTTACTGGCGTGACCCTGCTCGTGAACAGCAGCAGGAGACCTTCGAATAAGCTTATGATACAGCGCAAACAAACCCTGTTCCTGTTGGTGGCTGCCATCTTGGGACTGGTGTTTTGGCTGTCGTGGCCTCTTTTCGTTCTGCAGGCGTTAGCCTCTGCTGTCAGCCTTTACACCATATTTATATATAAGAGGCGTCCCCGTCAGGCCACCCTTTGCTTGGTGAGCATCCTGCTCCATTTCGGATGGTACATCCTCTTGGCAGCCTTTATCCATCAAGGCAAGGCAGATCCCAATCTTCCAATTGTTGCCTGCTTCCCCCTCATTGCGGCCATCTTATGCTTTATGGCCCGTAAGGCCATTCTGGCTGATGAGCGGTTGGTCAAGGCAGCAGATAGGATAAGATAAAAAAATAAGGTGTTCAAACGAACACCTTATTTTTATCACTTCTCACTTATCACTTCTGCGCTTTCAACGTAGCAATCGATTCCTTCAGGGCAGCAATCTTCTCTTCCGAGTCGTGTTGCTTCTTACGCTCCATGGCTACTACAGCCTCAGGTGCATTCGCTACAAAGCGCTCGTTCGAGAGTTTCTTCATCACACCAGCCAGGAAGCCCTCCAGGTGTTTCAGTTGCGCTTCTTGCTTTTCTATCTCCGCATCCACGTCAATCATGTTACCCAGAGGAACAGCAAATTCGTCGGTACCTACCATAAAGGCGCTGGCCGTAGCATCTTTCTCAGCCACTACCTCAATGGCACTGAGGTTTGCCATCTTCCTGATGACGGCATCGTACGAGGCATGACGGTTTGTACCGATAGCCTGTAGGGTGAGTGCTTCCTTAGGTGCGATATTCTTCTGACTGCGTACCATGCGCACCCCACTGACAATCTGCTTCACATCCTCAATAGCGTCAACAAGAGCCTTGTCTTCTGTGGTAAGTGCGTTCAGCACGAGACTTTCGCGCATGATACTCTCGCCCTCTTGACGCTCGTACAATGCCTGCCAGAGCTCTTCCGTGATGAAAGGCATGAACGGATGTAGCATCTTCAGCAGGATGTCGAAGAAACGCAGTGTGGCTTCATACGTCTCACGGTCTATAGGCTGTGCCTGTCCGTCGATATAGGCCGGCTTCACCATTTCCAGATACCAGCTGGAGAACTCGTCCCAGAACAGCTTATAGACAGCCATCAGGGCTTCCGAGATACGGTATTTTGAGAAGAGGTCTTGCAGGTCCTCGTTGACGGCTTTCAGCTTGGCATCAAACCATGCCACCGCAGTCTTGCTTGCCTCTGTCTGTTCGATATCAGCCACCTGCCAGCCCTTTACCAGTCGGAAGGCATTCCATATCTTGTTGTTGAAGTTACGCCCCTGCTCACAAAGACTCTCGTCAAACAAAATATCGTTACCAGCCGGTGCAGAGAGCATCATACCCATGCGAACACCGTCAGCACCGAATTTCTCTATCAGTTCGATGGGGTCTGGTGAGTTACCCAGCGACTTAGACATCTTACGACCCAGCTTGTCACGTACTATACCCGTGAAATATACGTGTTTGAAAGGCATCTTTCCTACATATTCGTAGCCTGCCATAATCATGCGGGCTACCCAGAAGAAAATGATGTCTGGACCCGTAACCAGGTCGGAAGTGGGGTAGTAGTAGGCCAGCTCTTCGCTCTGCGGGTTGTTGATGCCGTCGAACAGGGAGATAGGCCACAGCCAACTGGAGAACCACGTGTCCAGTGCATCCTCGTCCTGACGGAGGTCTGATGCTTGCAGGTTAGCGTTGCCACTCTTTTCGCGAGCCAGTTCTAGAGCCTTCTCCGCATTCTCAGCTACTACATAATTATCAATAGTGCTTTGTCCATTGTCAATGGGATAATAGTATGCCGGAATACGGTGTCCCCACCACAGCTGACGCGAGATGCACCAGTCTTGGATATTCTCCAGCCAGTTCTTATAGGTGGTCTTGTATTTCGTGGGATAGAACTTGATCTCGTCATTCATAACAGGAGGCAGTGCAATGTCAGCAAAGTGCTTCATCTTCAGGAACCACTGCAGCGAGAGGCGTGGCTCTATCGCGGTGTCTGGGTTACGTTCGGAGTATCCTACCTTATTAGTATAGTCTTCAATGCGCTCCATCAGTCCGGCCTCCTGCAGATCCTTCGCAATCTGCTTACGACAGTCGAAGCGGTCCATACCCACATACAGGGGCGACTGCTCTGATATCGTTCCGTCTGCGTTGAAGATGTCGATGGTCTCCAGGTTATGCGTCTTTCCCAGCATATAGTCGTTAGTGTCATGGGCGGGCGTCACCTTCAGACATCCCGTACCAAACTCGATATCCACATAACGGTCTTCTATGACAGGAATCACACGACCTACCAGGGGTACGATCACCTGATGCCCCTTCAGCCACTGGTTCTTCGGGTCTTTCGGGTTGATACACATGGCGGTATCACCCATGATGGTCTCCGGACGCGTGGTAGCTACCACGGCATAGTATCCTTTGTCGTCTTTGTGGATAATGTTGCCCTCGGCTTTTAATGTTTCATTTTTAATGTTTAATGTTTCATCTGGGTCTGCTACGTAGTATTTCAAATGATACAGATGACTCTTCTCCTCGCGGTAGATAACCTCCTCCGTAGAGAGGGCTGTCAGTGCCTTGGGGTCCCAGTTGACCATGCGCAGTCCACGATAGATAAGTCCTTTGTTGTATAGATCCACAAATACTTTGATAACACTCTTTGAGCGTTTCTCATCCATGGTAAACGCTGTCCTGTCCCAGTCACAGCTGGCTCCCAGACGACGTAGCTGCTTCAAGATGATGCCGCCATGCTCGTCCGTCCAGTCCCAGGCATGCTTCAGGAACTCGTCACGTGTCAGGTCGTGCTTCTTAATACCCTGTTCAGCCAATTTCTTGACCACTTTGGCTTCCGTAGCGATAGAGGCATGGTCTGTGCCGGGTACCCAGCAGGCATTCTTGCCTTCCATGCGGGCACGACGTACCAAAATATCCTGAATAGTGTTGTTTAACATGTGTCCCATGTGTAACACACCCGTCACGTTGGGTGGTGGGATAACAATCGTGTAAGGCTGACGTCCGTCAGGTTTCGAGGCGAACAGTTTGTTGTCCAGCCAGTACTGATACCATTTCGATTCGACCTCTTTTGGGTCGTATTTACTTGCTAATTCCATATACCTAATTATAAAACGGCGACAAAGGTACGAAAAAAAGTGAAAAGTGAAAAGTGAAAAGTGAAAAATTTGCTACCGCGAAGAAAATAATTACAAATAATGAATGATGAATGATGAATTTTTAGTAATTTTGCATGCAGAAAGCAGTGCTGCGGTCTGTCGCTGGTGCCTTGTGCACGAGAGGAAAGTCCGGGCAGCATAGGACGCTCCACTGGTGAAAATGCCAGCTGTCGGAGACGGCAGGTGTAGGGAGAAGAGAACGACCGCTCCTCACTTTGACCTTGGTCAAAGAAAGTCCTATAATAGGATGTGAGGAGTAAGGGTGAGAAGGTGGTGTAAGAGACTACCAGCTGACGGGTGATCGTCAGGCTGTCCCTTCTGGAGGCTGCAAGTTCGCGTAAACCATCGACTGAGGGTTGTCCGTCCGATTTCTTTCGGGATGCGATGGAGGGTAGAATGCTAGAGCTGTCTGGTAACAGGCAGAGTAGATAAATGACAGACGTCTCTTCTTCGGGAGAGTCACAGAACCCGGCTTATAGTGGCACTGCTTTCTTTTTTTCTGAAATTTAATTTTTAATGTTTAATGTTTAATTTTTAATGTTTTAATTTTTTAATTTTTAATTTTTAACAAATCCGTGTCCATCCGTGCCCAAAATATCATCAACTTCTTCGAAAAGGACCTCTGGCGAATCACCGAGGGCGACGTATCCCCCGTGCGCTTCGTTTTTTTGGAGATTCTCAAGAAGGTGGTGCTGGCCGTCCGTTTCTTTACTGCCAAGCGTGTCTTGCAGCAGGCGGCAGCCCTGACCTATAGGACGTTGCTGGCCATCGTTCCCATCATGGCAGTGGTCTTCGCCATCGCCCGTGGCTTTGGCTATAACCGCTTCATAGAGATGTGGTTCCGTCAGTCCTTCCAGTCCCAGCCCCAGGTGGCAGAGGTCATCATCGGTTTTGTCAACAGCTATCTGGTGCATACCAAGTCAGGCATTTTCCTGGGTGTTGGTTTGCTGTTCATGCTCTATACCGTCCTAATGCTGGTCAGTAATGTCGAGGATACCTTCAATGAGATATGGCAGGTCACCAAGCCCCGAAGTATTTTCCGTACCTTTACAGACTATCTCGCCGTCTTCTTCGTGTTCCCCATCATCATCGTGCTGACTTCTGGAATCTCTATTTTCATGGCTACCATAGCGGATTCCATGCCCGACTTCCTGCTCTTGGGGCCCACCTTGCGCTTTCTGATAGATCTCTTGCCGTATGTGCTGATGTCCGCAATGTTCATTGCCCTTTATGTCTTCATGCCCAATACGCATGTCAAGATTTCTGCTGCCTTGGTGCCTGGCATCCTGGCAGGTATCGCCATGCAGGGACTCCAGATATTCTACATCCATTCCCAGATGTTCCTTTCCAGCTACAATGCTATCTACGGGTCCTTTGCAGCCCTTCCTTTGTTTATGTTGTGGGTACAGATTTCCTGGACCATCTGCCTCTTCGGTGCAGAACTCTGCTATACCAACCAGAACCTCGACTATTACGATTACGATGCCAACACCCGTGAGGTCAGTCATCGCTATCGCCTGATGCTCTCCGCCTTGCTGATGAGCCATATCTGTAAGCGCTTTGCCAACGGGCAGAAAGCGCCCACAGCCCTGGAACTGCGAACGCTGACCACCATCCCCATTCGTTTTGTCAACGACCTCATCTTCGACCTGTTGAAGGCAGGGCTTATTGTAGAGCTGACCAGCGATGAGAAAAGCGATACCTCCCGTTTTATGCCTGCTGAAGATATTTCCCGCATGACACTCGGTCTGATGATTGACCGTCTGGAGTCACAGGGGCAGTGGAAAATCGACTTGGACATCTCTTCTCTGCTGGGCGAAAAGTGGGGTAGAGTCATGGAGGTGCGGAGTTCTTATTTGCGCGATGCCCGAAGTATTTTGTTGAAGGATTTGTGATTAATTTCCTCCTTTTTTGCATTTTTTATATTTTTTTTCATGGTGATATGTGAATTTTTTTGTAATTTTGCCATGAAATTATAGTATTAATCATTTTTCGTAGGGTTATGGCCAAATACAACATTACAGAAAAGAAGGAAAAAGAGGCGGCTTACAGAAGTCTGGTGAACCCTAGGTTGATGGACGAGATGAAGGAGAAGATTCTAAACATCATCGTCATGCAAAAGAAGTATAAGGATAAGGATTATTCAGCCAAAAAACTTGCCGAAGATTTAGGAACAAACACGCGTTACATCTCTGCAGTGGTGAATGTCCGCTTCCACATGAACTACACTTCTTTCGTCAACAAGTTCAGGATTGAGGAAGCCATGGCTATCCTGGTGGACCGCAGGTATCAGGACCTCCGCATGGAAGAGGTGAGCGACATGGTAGGCTTTGCCAACCGTCAGTCGTTCTATGCTTCTTTCTACAAAATCATGAGCATGACTCCGCGTGATTATCGTTTGAAGCACCTTGCCCAGCATCCCTCTGAGAAGGTAAAGACGGAAAAGAAGCGCTAGTCACATGATGAACTATGTTGAAGAGCGTTTCGCTGACATCCAATTGCTCAGATACCGCCTGAACGGATTTGAGCAATTATCTTTATGTCAGAAGCAACTGGTCTATTACCTCTCACAGGCCACCCTTTATGGGCGTGACATCACTTTCGATCAGTTTGGCCGTTATAACCTCCGCATCCGTAAGCTGTTGGAGGCTATCTATACAGACTTCACCATCCCGCACGACACCCCTGACTTCCAGGCCTTGGAGACCTATCTGAAGCGCATCTGGTTCTCCAATGGCATCCATCATCACTATGGCTCGGAGAAATTCCAGCCCGGTTTCAGTGAATCCTTTTTACGTCAGTGCATCCAGCAGGTCGATGCCTCACGCCTTCCCTTGAGGGCGGGTGAGACCCTCGAAGCCCTTTGCCGTGAGCTATTCCCCGTTATTTTCGATCCTACCGTACTCCCCAAACGTGTCAACAAAGCGGATGGGGAAGACTTGATACAGACCTCCTCCTGCCATTTCTATGAGGGAGTTACCCAGCAGGAGGCAGAACAGTTCTATGCTTGTCAGAAAGCGGCTGACAAGGACAATCCCGCCCCGATTTCATACGGTCTGAACACCACCCTCGTCAAGCGCGATGGTGTGGTCTGCGAAGAGGTGTGGTCAGCCTCCGGTCGCTATGCCAAAGCCATCCGTCCTATCGTCTATTGGCTGGAGAAAGCCAAGACAGTAGCGGAGAACGACCACCAGGCACATACCATCCAGCTGCTGATAGACTATTACCAGACCGGTGATTTGCGTATCTTCAACGATTATTGCATCTCATGGGTCAACGAACACGAGGGGCGCATCGACTTTGTCAATGGGTTTATTGAAGTCTATGGCGACCCCTTGGGGCTGAAGGGCTCTTGGGAGGGTATCGTAGAATATAAGGACCTGGAGGCTACCAAGCGCACCCAGACCATCTCGAATCATGCCCAGTGGTTCGAGGACCATTCCCCTGTTGACCCGCGTTTCCGTAAACCGAAAGTCAAGGGGGTAGTGGCCAATGCCATCTGTGCCGCCATGTTGGGAGGCGATGAATATCCCTCTACGGCCATTGGCATCAACCTGCCTAATGCAGACTGGATACGTGCACAGCACGGCTCCAAGAGCATCACCATCTCCAATATCACTGATGCCTATAACAAGGCAGCTCAGGGCTCTGGCTTCAAGGAGGAGTTTGTCATCGATCCGGAAACGCTGGCACTCATCGGGAAATATGGTGACCGCTGTGACGACCTGCATACCGATTTACATGAATGTCTGGGACATGGCTCCGGCCAACTCCTGCCAGGTACGGACCCTGATGCTCTCAAGGCCTATGGTAATACCATAGAGGAGGCGCGTGCCGACCTCTTTGGCTTGTATTATATGGCTGACCCGAAACTGGTGGAGCTGGGACTCCTTCCCGATGGCGAGGCGTACAAGGCACAGTATTATTCCTATATCATGAATGGTCTGATGACACAACTGGTACGTATCCAACCCGGTCATCAGATAGAGGAGGCACACATGCGTAACCGTGCGCTCATAGCCCATTGGTGCTATGCGCAGGGTGGGGGTGTCATCCAGCTTGTCCAGCGTGCAGGCAAGACCTATGTGCAAGTGAGCGACTATTCAAGACTTCGTTCATTGTTTGCAACACTTCTTGCTGAGATTCAGCGTATTAAGAGTGAAGGAGATTACGATGCAGCACGCCAATTGGTAGAGACCTATGCCGTTGCTGTCGATCCTCAGCTCCATGCGGAGGTGCTTGCTCGTTACCAGCGGTTGAACCTCGCTCCTTACAAGGGCTTCATCAATCCCTGGCTCCTCCCTGTCCTCGATGAGCATGGTGACATCTGCGACATCCAGGTGAACTATTCCGAGTCCTATACCCACCAAATGCTTCGCTATGGATCAGAATACGGTACACTCTAAGGTTAAGGAGATTAAGCAGTCCTTCCGCTTGATGATGGACGGTGCAGTAGCGCAATCCATGCGCGACAAGGGCCTAGACTACCACCTCAATTGGGGAGCCACCATTCCCCGTTTACAAGCCAAGGCCAATGAGATCAAATCCCTCATCACCGCAGAAGCCCGTGTCCATCCGTGTCCATCCGCGCCTACCAACAACTCCCCGCTCTACACCCTCTCCATTGCTCTTTATAAAGAGAACGTTCGTGAGTGTAAGATATTGGCTTCCATGCTGATGCCCCCCGACGAGATACTTCCTGAGGTGGTGGATATATGGCAGGAGCAGATACCCTCCCAGGAGATTGCGGAACAGCTGGCTTTTAACCTCTACCAGTACCTCCCGTACGCCCCCGAGAAGGCCTACCAGTGGATAGCCTCCGACAAGGAGTACGACCAGCTCTGCGGCTTCCATATCCTCACCCGTCTGTTTATGAACAGACAGGAACCCAACGAGCGGGGCATCAACGAATTCCTCGACCAGGCGCTGTGTGCCCTCCAAGGCCCCTTCCCTGCTGTCCGTAAGGCAGCGATGCAGAGTCTTCAGCGCTTCGCAGAATTGGGTATTCTCTATGAGCGATTGGCAAAAAATGCGACAAAATCCATTCATTTAGACATTTTTTAAAGAATTCTTGCCTGTTTCTGCCAAATTCTTTGTACTTTTGTGCGGTTTTTAACCAGTTTAACCACATAAGATGAGAGAAAGTGTCAAAGAAACGGTCAAGAATATACTGACCCATTACTTAGAACTTAACAAGTATAGGAAGACCCCGGAGCGTTACACCATCCTCGATGCGGTGTATGAAATGGAGGGCCATTTCACGTTAGAAGAGTTGGGCGACAAGTTGGTTGGCGACTACAACTTCCCAGTCAGCAGAGCCACTCTTTACAACACGTTAAAGCTCTTCGTGGAGTTGCGTCTGGTGATTCGTCACCATATCCAGACCACCACGCGCTACGAGGCATGTTATAACAACGGTAGCCATTGCCATCAGGTGTGTACCATGTGTGGCAGGGTGACAGAAGTGAAGTTCCAGCCTGTAGATGATGCCGTCCGGTCACTGCGTACCAAGCGCTTCCATAAAGACGGCTTCGCGCTCTATATCTACGGTGTCTGCAGTAGTTGTCAGGCCAAGATGACCCGTATGGCGCGTATGGAGAATATGAAAAAGAACCAAAAAGATAAAGAAAATGAATCAAGGAAAAGTTGATGTCCTGCTGGGTTTGCAGTGGGGTGATGAAGGAAAAGGTAAGGTAGTTGATGTGCTCACCCCTCAGTATGATGTGGTGGCTCGTTTCCAGGGCGGTCCTAATGCCGGTCATACGCTGGAGTTCGAAGGTCAGAAATATGTTCTTCGCTCCATTCCCTCCGGTATTTTCCAGGGAGACAAGACGAACATCATAGGCAATGGTGTTGTACTGGCTCCCGACCTGTTCATGGAGGAAGCCCAGGCTTTGGAGGCCAGCGGTCATGCGTTGAAGGACCGTCTGCATATCTCCAAGAAAGCCCATCTCATCATGCCCACCCACCGCTTGCTCGATGCTGCTTATGAGGCCCAGAAGGGTAAGGACAAGGTAGGCACCACTGGCAAGGGCATTGGTCCCACCTATACCGACAAGGTTTCTCGCAATGGACTCCGTGTGGGTGATATCCTCGACAACTTCGAACAGAAATATGCTGCTCATAAGGCTCGCCATATGGCTATTCTTAAGAGTTTAGAGTTTAGAGTGGAGAGTGTAGAGTTTGAAAAGGTCGAGCAGAAATGGCTCCAGGGCATTGACTACCTGCGCCAGTTCCACCTGGTCGATTCCGAGCACGAGATCAACAAGGCCCTGCGTGCCGGCAAGTCCATCCTGTGCGAGGGTGCTCAGGGTACCATGCTCGATGTCGATTTCGGTTCCTATCCCTTTGTCACCTCCAGCAATACCATCTGTGCAGGTGCCTGCACCGGTCTGGGCATCGGTCCCAACAAGATTGGCGAGGTCTATGGCATCATGAAGGCCTACTGTACCCGTGTCGGTGCCGGTCCTTTCCCCACCGAGCTGTTCGACGAGACCGGCAAGCTCATCCGTGACCTCGGTCATGAGTATGGGGCTGTCACTGGTCGTGAGCGTCGCTGTGGCTGGATCGACCTGGTCGCCCTGCGCTATAGCATCATGGTCAATGGCGTCACCCAGCTCATCATGATGAAGTCCGATGTCCTCGACGGCTTCGACACCATCAAGGCGTGCACCGCCTATAAGGTACATGGCGAGCTCACCCGCGACTTCCCCTATAACATCGAAGAGGGCATCGAACCGGTCTATGAGGAACTCCCCGGCTGGAAGACCGACATGACGCAGTTCACCGCCGAGTCCCAGTTCCCGAAGCAGTTCAGCGATTACATCGCCTTCCTTGAGAAGGAACTTGAGACCCCGATCAAGATTATCAGTATCGGTCCTGACCGCGCTCAAACAATCGTCTTAAGCCCCCTAAGTTAGGGGGCCACAGGGGTCTGAACAGGCGCAGATCCCCTAATTGCTAATAATTAAAATGAAGGTCTGATTATTCGCTTGTTCAGACCCCCATCCCCCTAACTTAGGGGGCTTAGAAAAATATATGAAACCAAGTATTCCCAAAGGAACGCGCGACTTCGGTCCCGTAGAAATGGCCAAGCGCAACTATATTTTCAATACCATCAGGGCAGTCTATGAGCTCTATGGCTTCCAGCAGATTGAGACCCCTGCCCAGGAGACCCTCCAGACCCTCATGGGCAAGTACGGTGAAGAGGGTGACAAGCTCCTGTTTAAGATACTGAACTCAGGCGACTTCTTGTCCAAGTTGTCAGACGATGACCTCCGTGTCCATCCGTGTCCATCCGTGCCAACCAAAAACAACCCTGCTGCGCTGGCAGCAAAGATATGTGAGAAAGGTCTGCGCTACGACCTCACCGTGCCCTTCGCCCGTTATGTGGTGATGCACCGTGACGAGCTCCAGCTGCCCTTCAAGCGCTACCAGGTACAGCCCGTATGGCGTGCTGACCGTCCCCAGAAAGGTCGTTATAGAGAGTTCTACCAGTTCGACGGTGATGTGGTAGGCTCCGACTCCTTGCTCAACGAGGTCGAGCTCATGCAGATAGTCGATGAGGTGTTCCGTCGCCTGGGCGTCCGTGTGGAGATTAAGATCAACAACCGTAAGATCCTCACCGGTATCGCGGAGGTCATCGGTGCTGCTGACAAGATAGTCGATATCACCGTAGCCATTGACAAGCTCGACAAGATAGGAATCGACAACGTAAATGCAGAGCTGCGTGAAGACGGTCTCACGGAAGAGCAGATCCAAAAGCTCCAGCCCATCATCCAGCTGCAAGGCACCAACGACGAGAAGCTCGCCACCATCGCAGAAGTCCTCAAGGACAGCGAGACTGGTCTGAAGGGCATCGAGGAAGTGAAGTTCATCCTCTCCACCCTTCATTCCTCATTTCTCATTTCTCATTCCTCATTTAATTTAGATCTCACGCTCGCGCGTGGTCTGAACTATTACACCGGTGCCATCTTCGAGGTCAAGGCCTTGGATGTGGAGATGGGCAGCATCTCCGGAGGCGGCCGCTACGACAACCTCACGGGCATCTTCGGTATGCCCGGACTCTCGGGCGTGGGCATCTCCTTTGGTGTCGATCGCATCTATGATGTGCTGAACACCTTAGACCTCTATCCCAAGGACTCGCTCACCACGACCCAGGTGCTCTTCATCAACTTTGGAGACCAGGAGACCGCTTACTGCCTGCCTATCATCAGTCAGGTACGTGCCAATGGCATCCGTGCGGAGATCTACCCCGATGCAGCCAAGATGAAGAAGCAGATGTCGTATGCCAATGCCAAGCACATCCCCTTCGTTGTCCTCGCTGGCGAGAACGAGATGAATGCCGGTAAGATAACTCTCAAGAATATGGAAACAGGTGATCAATCACTTCTTTCGACGAAAGAACTGATTGAGAAAATTAAAAATTAAAAATTAAATTCGCTTCGCTCAGAGTGAGAGGATTAAAGATTAAAGATTAAAAATTAAATGCGCTTCGCTTAGAAAAAATAATGACTATAATTTAATGGTTCATGATTAATGGTTAATGGTTAAGAAATATATTTTTCCGTGTCCGTCCGTGTCCATCCGTGCCAAAAAATGGTTATGGCTTTTGGTTGCTTGTCTTTTTTTGACAGCAGCAACGCCGGAGAAGCAGACCACGATATTTATCATCGGTGACTCCACCGCTGCCAAGAAGGACCTCTCCACCGGCTCTCCCGAGCGAGGGTGGGGCATGGCGCTTCAGGACTATTTCACCAGTCCTGTAGTGGTCGATAACCATGCCGTCAATGGGCGCTCTTCGCTGAGCTTCTATAACGAGGGACGCTGGCAGAAGGTGTTGGACAAGATGCAGCCCGGTGACTATGTCATCATCCAGTTTGGCCACAACGACGAGAAGCCCGCGGTCGATCGCCATACCGAGGCCCATTCCACCTTCCAGTGGATGTTGGAGCGCTATGTCCGTGAGACCCGAGAGAAAGGCGGCATCCCCATCCTCATGAACTGTGTGGTACGCCGCAACTACACCCTGAAGGTCGATGGCAAGGCAGAAGATGAAGCCCTGCGCAACACCACCTTCAAAGACGCCCCCAAGACCATCGAGGGCGATACCCTCGTCGATACCCACGGTTTCTACCGCATCGCCCCCCGCCTGGTGGCAGAGCGGTTGCATGTCCATTATATCGACGCCAACAAGATTACCTACGACCTCGAGACCTCGCTGGGCAAGGAAGGCTCCAAGAAGCTCCACATGTGGTATAAGCCCGGTGAGCATCCCGCCCTTCCCAAAGGTCGTCAGGACAATACCCACTATAACGAGTGGGGAGCCCATCAGGTAGCCCGTCGTCTGGCGGATGCCCTCTGTGTTGAGATTCCTTTATTACAGAAATATAGAACCAATCAAAAGTAATATGATTATGAGAAAACACGTATTGTTAATGGGACTTTTGCTATGTTCATTAGTGGCTTCTGCCCAGATGAGCGACCAGCAAGTCATCCAGTTCATTGCTTCAGAGGCCCGGGCAGGAACCTCTCAGGGCCAGATTGTCACCAAGTTGATGCAGAGAGGTGTGAAGATTGATCAGATTCGCCGTCTGCGCAATCAGTATGACTCTCAGATTTCCAAGCGTGGCATGTCAGGTGCTGCTGATGGTGCGGTAGCTATGGCTGCCAAGCGCATGCAGGGCAATAGCGATGGTACTACCTCCCAGGAGTTGACTACCGCCAAGGTCGGTACTTCCGGTACGATAGAAAGAGATGCCAGTGCTGAGGTGGAAGACGTTCAGAACGACGTACAGGCCACACAGGGCAAAGCACCCGATGCTAATGGCAAGCAGGTCTATGGCCGTGACATCTTCCGTCAGGCCAATCCTAGCTTCCAGCCCAATGCCAACATGCCCATCCCCGATAACTATGTCTTGGGACCTGGCGACCAGGTGGTGGTAGATATCTATGGCGCCTCTCAGAGCACCATTATCCACACCATCAGTCCCGAGGGAACCATCACCGTTTCCGGCTATGGCCCTATCTACCTCAGTGGCCTTTCTGTGGCGGGTGCTCAGAAGAAGTTGCGCAACACCCTGGGCTCTCGCTATAAGAGCAGCGACCTGAAGCTCACCGTTGGCAATACCCGCACCATCCAGGTTAACATCATGGGCGAGGTTCGTACCCCAGGTACCTACCATCTCTCTGCCTTTGCCAATGTGTTCTATGCCCTCTATCGTGCCGGAGGAACCAGTGACCTGGGAACCCTGCGTAATATCAAGGTCTATCGCAACGGTCGTCTGGTTACCGTGGTGGACCTCTACCAGTACATCCTCAACGGCCGTATGGCCGGTAACATCCGCCTTCAGGACAACGATGTCATCCAGGTGGAACCCTACGAGGCTCTGGTCGGCATCACGGGCAATGTCAAGCGCCCCATGTTCTACGAGATGCGTAAGAACGAGAGTGTAGCCACCCTGCTCAAGTATGCTGGTGGTTTCACAGGCGATGCCAACAAGAAGACCGCTCGTCTGGTCCGTCAGTCTGGCGAGCACTATCAGGTCTATAATGTCAACGAGTTCGACATGAGCACCTTCAAACTCATGGACGGTGATGCCGTTACCATCGATGGCATGATCAACCGCTTCGAGAACATGGTGGAGATCAAGGGTGCTGTGTTCCGCCCCGGTCAGTTCCACTTGGGTGGTAATGTCACCAGTGTCCGCTCCCTGGTCCAGGCTGCTGATGGCTTGACCGAGGACGCCTTTACCGGCCGTGCCGTCCTGCACCGCCTGAAGGCAGACCGTTCGTTGGAGACCGTTTCCATCGACCTGGCAGGCATCATGAGTGGCACGGCTGCCGATGTTCCCCTGCGCAATGAGGACGTGCTCTTTGTCATGACCCAGGAAGACCTCCGTCAGGAGCGTACCTTCACCATTTCCGGTCAGGTCATGAGTCCCGGTACTTACGAATATTCTGACAACACCACCATTGAGGACCTCATTGTCATGGCAGGTGGTCTGCGCGACCAGGCATCACTCATGCGTGTGGAGGTGAGCCGTGTACTGCGCGACCCGTATGCCACCAAGAAGACCGACCAGTATGCCAAGAAGTATCACTTTGACCTGAAAGACGGACTGACGGTAGGTAGTGATCGTTCCTTCTTGCTGGAGCCCTACGACCATGTCACCATCTATAGCAGTCCTGTTTTCAACCAGGCTCGTCTGGTTACGGTCAATGGTGAGGTCAACTGGGAAGGCACTGTGGCACTGGAGCGCAAAGCCACCCGTCTGAGCGATGCGATTGCGATGGCAGGTGGTCTCACCCAGTATGCCTATCTTCGTGGAGCTACCATGTTACGTAAGATGAATGATGAGGAGCGTGTCCGCATGCAGGCAACCATGAAGGCAGTACGTGACATCTTGACTGAGAAGGGCGACTCTGTATCCTTTAACAAGTTGGACCTCAGCAACAACTATCCCGTATATATTGATTTGGAGAAAGCGGTTAACAATCCAGGCAGCGATGCGGATATCCTTCTTCGTGAGGGCGACCGTATCTTTGTCCCTGAGTATAATCCCATTGTTCGTGTTTCGGGTGACGTCATGTTCCCCAACACCGTATTCTACGAGAAGGGTAAGAACTGGAAATACTATGTGAATGAAGCCGGTGGCTTTGGTCATCGTGCCAAGAAGTCCAAGACTTTCATTGTCTATCAGAATGGCAAGGCCTCCCTTTGCAAGAAAGGCGCCAAGCCAGAGCCTGGCTGTGAGATTGTCGTGGTCAGCAAGAAGCGCAGGCAGCCTTGGAATCTTGCCGCTTGGACGGGTGCCTTTACCGGTTTGACAAGTATGGCAGCAATGGTTGCCGCGATAGCTACTATTGCCAAAAAGTAACATCATAAAAGAGCATACTTATGAACGAAGAATTCAATAAATCCATTCCTTCCGGACAATCCGTTAAAGAAGAGGAGGAGAGCGCTATCGATTTCGGTAAGATATTTAAGGACCTGCTGAAGCACAAGCGCCTGTATTACAAGGTGCTCCCTATCACCTTCGTGGTGGCAGCTATTCTTGCGTTGAGCATTCCCAACTATTATAATTGTACGGTGATGCTGAGTCCTGAAATGTCCAGCAGCACTTCTAGTAAGTCTGGACTCTTGAGTCTAGCCAGCAGTTTTGGTGTTAATCTGGGAACAGCTTCGGGTGGTATGGGCACAGAGGCCCTGTTCCCAACCCTGTATCCCGACTTGGTCAACAGTACCGACTTCAAGACCTCTCTCTTCCCGGTGCCCGTCACCATTGAGGGTGATAAAGAAGATGGCGAGGCCGACCGCACCATGTCGTACTACGACTATCTGGAGAACGAGCAGAAAGCTCCTTGGTGGAGTTATATCCTCACTGCTCCTTTCAAGCTCATTTCCCTCTTTTCCGATAAGGAACCTGAAGTCAAGAAGCTTGACCCCTTCCGCTTGACCAAGAAGCAGGCAGAAGTAGTGAAAGCATTGAACAAGAAGGTGGTATGCGATGTCGATAAGAAGACCATGGTCATCACCATCAGCGTCACCGACCAGAATCCCGTTATCTGTGCCACCATGGCAGATACGGTCAAGACCCGCCTGCAGAAGTTTATCACCGACTATCGCACCTCCAAGGCCCGTGTCGATCTGGAGTATAACAAGAAGATCTACAAAGAGACCAAGGCCCGTTACGAGAAGGCCCGTCAGAAGTATGCCGAGTTCATGGACGCCAACCAGGACATCATTCTGCAGACCGTCCGTCAGAAACAGACCGACCTGGAGAACGAGATGCAGCTGCAGTACAATGCCTACCAGCAGGTAGCTGCCCAGATGCTGGCTGCAGAGGCCAAGGTACAGCAGGAAACCCCCGCCTTCACCACCCTGCAGAGCGCTACCGTCCCCGTAAAGAAGGAAGGTCCCAAGCGCGCCCAGATGTGCCTCATCTTCCTCTTCCTCGCCTTCCTGGGCACTACCGCCTTTATATTATATAAGGAGGACGACCTGAAACCCCTCCTGGGACTGAGTTAAGTTTACTGTTTACTGTTTACTGTTTAATGGTTATTGTTTATTGTTTATTGTTTATTTAATTTTCCATGAATATCGCAATCGTAGGAACGGGCTATGTGGGCCTGGTGAGTGGAACGTGCTTCGCAGAGATGGGAGCACATGTGACCTGTGTAGATGTCGATGCACAGAAGATTCAGAAACTGAAGGATGGCATCATGCCCATCTATGAGCCTGGACTCGAGGAGCTCGTCAAGCGCAATGTGGAGTACGGCCGTCTGCAGTTCACCACCGACCTCACCGAGGTGCTCGACGATGTCGAGGTGGTATTCTCCGCAGTGGGTACACCACCCGATGAAGACGGCTCTGCCGACCTGAAGTACGTGCTGGCTGTCGCCCGACAGTTCGGACAGAACATCCACAAATACACCATCCTCGTCACCAAATCTACCGTTCCTGTAGGCACCGCCAAGAAGGTCAAGGCCGCCATCCAGGAGGAGCTCGACAAGCGTGGTGTCAGCGTTCCCTTCGATGTCGCCAGCAACCCCGAATTCCTCAAGGAGGGTGCCGCCATCAAGGACTTCATGTCCCCCGACCGTGTCGTCGTAGGTACTGAGAGCGAGAAGGCCCGTGAGGTGATGACCCGCCTCTATAAGCCGTTCCTCATCAACAACTTCCGCGTCATCTTCATGGACATCCCCTCTGCCGAGATGACCAAGTATGCCGCCAATGCCATGCTTGCCACCCGTATCTCGTTCATGAACGATATCGCCAACCTCTGCGAGCGGGTAGGGGCTAACGTTGATAGCGTCCGCAAGGGCATCGGTACCGACGCACGTATCGGCAGCAAGTTCCTCTACGCAGGTTGTGGCTATGGCGGCAGCTGCTTCCCCAAGGATGTCAAGGCACTGGTACACACCGGTCTGGACAACGGCTACCACATGGAGGTCATCGAGGCCGTCGAGCGTGTCAACGAGAAACAGAAGCACATCGTCTATGATAAGATCATCAAAGCCATGGGTAGTGTCAAGGGCAAGACCATTGCCATTCTCGGCCTGTCCTTCAAGCCCGAGACCGACGACATGCGCGAAGCTCCCGCCCTGGTAGTCATCGACCGCCTGCTGAAGGATGGCGCCACCGTGCGCGTCTTCGACCCTATCGCCATGGACGAGTGCAAGCGTCGCATTGGCGACAGCGTCACCTATTGTAAGAATATGTACGATGCCGCAGATGGTGCCGACGTCTTCGCCCTCATGACCGAGTGGCGCCAGTTCCGCCTCCCCTCGTGGAATGTCATCAAGAAGGTCATGACCGGCCATGTCGTCGTCGATGGCCGTAACATCTACGACCGCCAGGAGCTCGAATCCCTCGGCTTCACCTACACCCGCATCGGTGAACAGTGATTGTGTTCAAAATTCCTTTATAATAAAATATTATAATATTTTCATATTTATTTGTACATTCCAAATAATTTCACTACATTTGTACTCGTATAGCGCTCTATTCCAGGAAATCTACGGGTTAAAAGCCCTCGTGTAGAGGTGGTAATATGCTGAACTATACCCTTTTAGGTTAACCTATACTTGTCCGATTCCATGAGAAACCGGACAAGGGATAGAAATACCTTATACGTAGTTCACCACCTCAAGCCAACCTTTTATCAGAATGGAGAATCCAGACAAGAAATAACCTGTCACCTCTCACCTTTCACCTATCCTATATTCCCTCACTCGAGATAATAACGAACAATAAAACAACAACGATATGGATGTACAGTTTGACAAAGTGAAGACGCTCAACGCGTTGCTTTACGTGGCAAATCGCGTGCAGCGGAAGGACTTCCACAAGATTTTCAAGATAATCTATTTTGCCGATCGCCAGCATCTCGTCGATTGGGGACGTCCTATTACGGGCGACACCTATATCGCCATGGAGGCTGGTCCCGTACCTTCACGACTGTATGATATGATGAAGATTGTTCGTGGCGACTCCTATATGCCCGACACAGAGGGGCTTAGCCAGTACTTCCGGGTGGAAAACTGGATGTATGTTAATCCGCTGCAGAATGCTGACCTCAATGAGCTTTCGTCCAATGAACAAGAAGCACTACAGGATGCGATAAACAAGTATGCAGGACTCTCATACGACGAGATAAAGGAGAAGTCTCACGATGTGGCATGGCGCTCTACAGCCCGCGACTTCAGTATCAGTTGGGAGAACATTGCACGTGAGGCCGGACTGGATGAAGAGGAAGTCGCTTGTCTGCGAGACTACAGTACGATGCACCCTTTACCAGAGCGCGATATGAGTCCTGACGAATTATATAGCGCCATAGAAAAGGAGATAGATTACATCTACGCACAAGACTGATATGAAATACATTGTCAAGCCTCGTGCAGCGAGAAAGATTTATACCTTTTATGGTAATGTAGCCAAGAAGTATCGCCATACCTATGATAAAGCCGACTACAAACGTAACGTATCTGAAGCTTTGAACTCAATCTTTCGCATCGAGAACGGACTCCTCCGTCGAGAACCAACCATCTCCCAATGGGCAGGCTACCACATGGCTAATACCGATAAGTGGTACTTCGCCTACACGATCGATGGCGACACCATCACAGTAGTAGATGCTCGCCATGCACAAAACATGAGGAGCAGCGAGAGCAGTATCTAGCTCGCTTAAATACTGCCGAGTCGCGTTCGAGGTCGAGGATACTCTTCCTTCTTCCCTCTTACATCTTCCATCGAAGAATTCTTCCCTCAACCATCTCACAGCACATCTTCCATCTTCCATCTTCCATCTTACATCAATCGAACGAACATGAGCGAAATTGGAGATATAATACAAACGAAGTGTATGGCTTTTGCTGACAGAGTAATCAAATTAAACGATTATCTCTTGAAGCAAGCTGCGAATGCTAAACCCACCTACAAGACGGTGAATGGCAAACGCATTGCTGAGAAACCTGTACCAGTTTATCTCCAATCTGTCGCAAACCTTTGTAACCAGTTGCTTCGTTCGGGCACGAGCATCGGAGCGAATGATGCAGAAGCATGTAATGCCATCAGCAAGGCAGACTTTAAGAGCAAGAGCTTCATAGCATTGAAAGAAGCAAGAGAATCCTTGTACTGGATAGACCTCTTACATCGCAACGGTTACCTCGATGATAAACAATACCAAAGCATATACGATGATGCTGAAGAATTAGTAAAGATATTAGTAACAAGATGCAAGAAGATAAACGATGAGTCGGACGGGAAGTAACGTCTTCCATCTTCCCTCTTCCTTCTTACATCGAAGAATTCTTCCCTCTGCCATCATACATCTTACATCTCGAAGCACTTCTTCCATCATAAAACTCTTCCATCTTCCCTCTTACTTCTTCCATCATAAAACTCTTCCATCTTCCCTCTTACATCTTCCATCTTTCTTAGTGGTAAGCTTTAGGGTAGAACGAGGGTAGAAGTAGGTAAGAAGAGGGGTAGAAGGGGCCGATGAGCGAGAGAAACTTGGAACCTGGAACTTGGAACTAACAGGGTGGCCGATGACAACTCAGACGTCTTCCGTCAGACTTCAGACATCCTTTAGTCCTCCTTTGGTGTTCCTTTGGTGCTCCTTTAGGGGACGATGAGATAAAAGCCGATGGCCGATTCAGAAAGAGTGTTTCACACACATTCTGAATTCCTAAGATAGGTGTCAGCCACTTCTGCGAAGAGGCTGGATTAATTTAAGCGGCAAAGCCGCATAAACAAATCGGATTAACAATTAACAATGCGAGTCAGCGAGAGAAAAGAGTATAGTGTGAGCACAGAATACGGAATTAGTAATAACGACAAAAGAGAAATTGATTACTTTTATCACATAAAAGTATGAAACTTGAAAGACTGAACATAAAGAGAGAGATGCTGATATGGGCTGTTGAGCGCAATGGACAGTCCGTGGATGAGTATGCTCAGAAGAATCCGTCTTTTAGTAAGTGGATTGACGGCGAACGTATGCCTACTGTTAAACAGTTAGAGGACTTTGCCAATCAGGTGCATGTCCCTTTTGGCTATCTTTTCCTTAACGAAGAGCCAAAAGAGCCTATGCCAATCCCATTTTTTAGGACGGTGGACAGGCATCCTAAGTTTAATCTCAAGTTATATGATACTGTGATAGATTTGAAGCGTAAGCAAGAGTGGCTGTCTGATTATTTGCGCGAAAATGAAATCGGTGCTGCCATGTTTGTTGGATGTTGTGTGGGTAGGAGTGTAGAAGAGACGGTTGACTTCGCCCGGGAACTGTTGCGGAAGGAGTCCGACTGGGCACTCCATGTGGCCGACAGTGCAGCTGTGGTTCGTACACTTATTGAGTGGTTGGAGGAAATAGGTTGCATCGTGAGTGTGCAGGGATACGTTGGCACATATAACCGCCGTCAGGTCAGTATTGAAGATTGTCGCGGCTTTGCCTTAATAGATAATTTTGCTCCATTTATCTACGTTAACAACAACGATCGTAAGGAAGCACAGTATTTCACACTGATACACGAGTTTGCCCATCTTCTGATAGGTTTCAGTTCTGGTTATGGCAGCGGTTCAGACAATGATGACCAGCGGGAGGATTTCTGTGACAAGGTTGCCGCTCAGTTCCTTGTGGATGGTTCATTACTAAAGCATAAATGGAACGGCAACATAGATGCCATGGCGCGTACTTTCCGTGTGAGCAAGATTATGATGGCTCGCAGGGCGCATGAAGAAAGACTGATTAGTGATGCCGATTACCGGGTGTATATGGATGCTTACTGGGCCTATGTGCATGAACATCCAGCAAAGAAAGAGACCGGAAAAAGCGGTGGCGACTATTATGCTACAACGCGGCGTCGTTTGGGATTTAGTTTTCTGGTGCACTTGGGGAATGCCGTAAAGTCCAATCAGTTATCTTACAACGATGCTTATCGTCTTACTGGTTGTCATGGAGTTACATTCGATAAACTTATAGCTAGATAGGAGGGAAGTGCGATGATATATCTGCTAGATACTAATATATTCGTTGAAACCAAGAAGCGCTTTGCACCTATTCATGTTGGACTAAGTTTCTGGACAATGATAAACCGACTGGCTGTAAGCGGTAGCATAGCAAGCATCGATAAGGTCAAAGATGAGATAAATGTGCTAGGGGATGACCTCACGGTATGGTCAGCATCTCAACTGCCTCAGGGGTTCTATCTCAGTACATCAACAGCTGCGGTCATTGGGAAATATGCTGCTGTTATTAATTGGGCAAATGCTGGCATTTTTACTCAAGCAGCCAAAGATGAGTTTGCGAGAAGTACAACAGCTGATGCCTTCCTTATTGCTATGGCTGCTACTGACCCGCAGAATGTCAAGATAGTGACGTATGAGACTTCCGAGCCAGCCCGTAGGAACAAGGTGAAGATACCTGATGCGGCAGCATCGGTAGGTGTTCAATGTGTTACCCTGGTTGAAATGATGAATGAATTGGGGGTCACGTTTTAAACGTACCGTTACGTAATTGATGGTTAAAGAAATGGTGAGTCTGATATGGTCTCTATGTTCCACGTAAGGCTTTACCAAGAATTCCCCCAAGAATCCTATCGTAATTCCGAAAGGTTAAGGAATCAGTTCTAGATGACGCTTTGTGGCACTTCAATCCGCATAATGACGATGACAAGGTGAGAGAGAACAAGTTCATAGAAGAGATTGGAATAGAAAATTATGTATTTAATGCGTAATATTATGTCCCCTACTGATTTCTCTGAGATAGATAACCTTCATTCCGAGTGGTCGAGGATGGAGAAGGCGGCCAAGATGGGTTGGCTGATAGGAGAGAAGATACGCCTTAACAGGTTGGCAAATCAGTTCTCGCTGTATATCTATGCTAAAGGAGGCCTCATGAATGATTCAGAGAGAGTTTACGCTCGCAAGCTCCTTGACATGATTAACTCTGTGGATGCGGAAGGCTCAAAGGTGATGGACGACCTTAGAAATGAAGCTTTCAAAGAGATTGTCAATAGTTTAATGAAACAATAAAATAGCTCCCACCGACAGTTGGAACGACTCACAGGAGTAGGGCGGGGACTAATTCAAAAGTTATAAAACAGAAAAAACAAGGTTAGGGAATACTCAAAACTGATGTCAGTATCTGTCCCCTGCCACCCCTGCCATCTTGTCCCCTGCCATCTCATCAATGACGCTAATTTGAACTCAATGAGTAAGCTGCATATCATATACATAGTAATAATAGCCGCTCTGCTGCTAGCGTTATGCTGCATGTGGCAGAGTAAGGTCATTTTCTGGCAGACAACAGATGCTGTTCATTTAGAGCCAGGTACAGCAATTACGATATGGGCAGCGGTATTGACTATTGTATTTTTGGTTTTCTCTATCGTAGGTCTTATAAACATAGACCATAGGATATCTGAATTGAATAAAACAAAGGAGGAGATGCAGAAAACTTCTCTTGAGATGCGTGAGCAGCTTACGAAGCTCAAAACATCGACGGATGAAGAACGGGAGAAGATAGTTAAGGGTGCAGAAGCTGAACTTAAGAAAATCATCAATGAGAGTGCAATTCGTCAGAATTTATTCGATGAACTTGGCAGAGTTGCTGCAGATCCTGCTCCTGACAAACGTGCACAGGGCTATGCAGAGATATTGAAACTCTATCCCAATCTATCTGGTGTCAATTATGGATTTATCCATGTATGCAGAGGCGATGCTTTTATGCAGATGCATAAGTTCGACAAGGCTCTCATAGAGTATGAAGAAGCAGTTAAACATAATCCCAAGGAAGCAGGATGCTACAATGCCCTTGGCAACTATTATGTTCAGATGAAAGATTTTCCCAAGAGCATCGAATACTTCCAGAAGGCTTTGGAACTAAAACCAGAAAGCGACAGTATTTTGATGAACATTGGCAATAGTTATGCTGCTCAAGGTCTGCATGATGAAGCGAAAGAATATTTTGAGAAGGCATTGACCTACAACCCAGATATTGCAGAAGTCTATTACAATAAGTCTATTGAGTATAACCAGAAAGATGATCCCATGAGCATAGAGAAAAAGATGCACTATCTTGATCATTGTTTGGAACTTAATCCCCTTTTCTATAGAGCACGTATAAACAAGGCTGCAACATTTAAGCAGATGGGTGAAAACGAAAAAGCTATTGATGAATATACTAAAGTTATTACTGAAGGAGTCAGCCACGACTATGTAATGGCTCTTGTAGAGCGTGGATATAATTATCGTCAACTTGACAACGTGGCTATGTCATTATTAAGTCACCAGCAAGCTTTCTATCTTGATCCGCATAATGTTCAAAATCTTTTCAATTTGGCTATATGCCACATAAGTCTTTATCAGTTCCTTCAAGGCTACAATTTCCTATTGCAAGCTTTCTATGAGGCAGAATTGCAGAGTGTACATGAGTTTGACCATGATATGGAAGTCCAGTTAAAACAGCTTTGCGACCATTTCCCAGATAAGCCGTTTATACGCCCTGAGGGAATTAAAGATTATGTGGTAGAGAGGATTAAAGCGAGCAGATCATGACACGTGTCTGTCCCTAGTCATATGCTATCAAGGTTGACAGGTATCAGTTACGGAGTCATACAACGAATAAATAGTAAAATGAAAGTGGGTCAGTTGTAATCGGGTTTTACTCGCTCATTCGAGTTTACGAGTCTTGAGAAGGTTTAGCTCGACGACCTGTAGGGAAAGTCAACCGTCCCCTTGATCTTTAGGTGGTGAATCAAGCAGTTAGAAACAACCCGGAAAAGTTTACAGAACAACCTTTCGATTTCCCAATTTTGCCTTAAACAAGGCGTACCGGTAAACGAGTTTAATAAATGTACAGGGATATGCACATGGGTCAGCATAACCATCTCACTGATTGTGATTTCGCTGATTTCTGATTTGTGAATTACGGATAATATGAACATAACGTACATCATAGGTAACGGTTTTGACATAAACTTAGGACTTCATACAAGGTATGAGGATTTCTATGCTTGGTATGTGGGTCAGCCAATGGAGAAAGATCATGATGTCGTAAAAAAGTTCAAGAGTGAGATAAATAGTTATATAAAGAAAACATCAGAAATAAACTGGAGTGATTTAGAGTTGGCTTTGGGACAGTACAGCGTCCAAGTCCCATCGGATCAATTCAAAACACTTTATATGGACATAACTAGTGGACTCAAAACTTATCTGAATCATGAATATAGTCTTTTTAATAGGTCATTATATGATGTTGAGAAGTTTAGAATTTTCTTGGAAGATCCTATTGCTGGTCACTTTTCTGATGCTCGAACAAGAATACTCCAATCTTTTGCCGCAAATTTTAAGAGTGATGACGAGGTTAATATCCTAAGTTTCAATTATACGAATACCATTGAAGACTTGTTAGGTAAAACAGATGGATGGAGGAAAAAAGATGGCACATTTGTGAAGATGAAGCCGATTGCCCATATTCACCATTCATTATTAGAAGGTGATATCGTCTTCGGTGTGAACGATGAGCAGCAGATAACAAATACGGAATATGCAGAAAGCCCAGATATATATGATTTGTTCATTAAACCACAGGCCAACGAGGTTTTGGGTGGTTATACCCACTATGCAGCTGAGTATATAATAAGAGATACGAATCTGTTTGTGTTATTTGGGGTGTCATTGGGAGATACAGACCGGAAATGGTGGAATTTAATAGGAAAACGTCTTGCTTCATCAGAAGATGTACGTATAATCTGGTTTGTCCATGACAAGGATTTAAATCAAGAGTTTGCGAATTTCTTGTATAAGGGTGTTGAATGTCAAAAGATAAAGGAGTTTAAAGCGAAGACACTTTTGCCGCAAGTGTCTTTGGGTAATGTGGACAAAAGAGTCTATGTGACATTGACAAATAAAATGTTTAACGTTAGGAGATAATTATGTTTTCCCATAGATACTCCACTTTTTTACCGCCACTGATACTCAGCAAGTTATGAAAAGAGAGCCGTTTTTCCCACCGCTCGGTCTCTGGTCGCTCATTCCGAAGGTCTTGAGAACAATTTGCTAGTGGATTTGGGATTCAGACATCAGCCTTCAGACATCAGCCATCTTCTCTTGTAAAGAAAACTTCAGCCATCAGCCATCAAACATCATACATCTTACCTATGAATGGCGAGGCGGATTTCATCAAGGAGGCACTGGATGCTGGGCAGTATAAGCTGGGGGTGACAATGTACCTGCAGTTGCATAATGCAAAGTTTAATAAAGAATAAATGATAATAAAAGAACACATAAATGTCAAGGATGACAGGTTGATCGACGGTCTGACACCGGTGGTGCGGATTATGGACCAAATGGAGAAATCTGTTGATCAGGAGGTGACGATTGATTTCTCTGATACACGCTTCATCTCCCCGGTGTTCGCCTTGTCGCTTATTGTGTATCTAACTAGATGCGGAAAGCATGTGTCCTTTAAGAATGTTTCGGAATATATAGAGCGTGTAGGATTGGGTAATGGTGGTATAAAGCCCGATACAATGCGGCAGACAGAGTTCTTGGCCGAGTTGGAAAAATATGTTTCAAAAACTTATATTCCTATTATTGATTTTGCAGCAGGGCGCAATAGTGACGCTAAAGAAGTCGTATCCTCCATAGTAGAGAATATGATAATTCAGCAGTTGAATATTCAATCCAATGTTGCTAATGGTTTTAAGTATATGATTGACGAGACATTAGACAACATCACCGAGCATTCAGAGTCAGACAGGGGGTATATCTTCGCTCAGGCATATCCAACCAAAGGTTTTCTAGATGTTTGCATAGCTGATAGGGGAGTGAGCCTGCTGGGCAGTTACGAGAAACTTCCTGACAATGAGATATTATCAGATATGGAAGCCATCAAAGCTGCTAATAGAGGACTTTCCAGTAAAAATCTTCCTGACGCGGAAAATCGCGGTTTTGGTATCAGAACCTCTAAACAAATGTTGATTCATGGACTGGGTGGACAATACTTGATGATATCAGGTAGCAGCCTTTATCTAAAGAGTTGCAATTTGGACACCTTTTATTCGATGCCTCATGGATTGCGTTGGAACGGAACAATAGTAGCTTTACGCATACCATATCATTCCTCTTCTTTTAACTATATTAATTACATTGAATAACATGAAGAAAATTGATATTGCAGCCATTCTCTCTCCGGATTTAAAGTCCAGGATGAGGGCACAAGATTTAAAAACACTTATCGAGAATAGCGGTGCGGATGCTGTAGAGATGGACTTCCAGGGTGTGAAGTTCGCCACCCGCAGTTTTATAGACGAGTTTTATAACCTCTTCTTGAAGACTCCCGAGGCCAATACCTTCCGTGTTGAGCTCATCAATGTCCCTTCCGATATTAAAGCCATGTTGGATGCCGTGAGTCGTACCCAGGTGCGAGCCAAGGTTATACCTTCACAGTCACAGGAAGTCTCATTCAAGAATGTAAAAGAGTTTTTGAATTACTTTAGTACGTTAGTTTTATAAGTCGACCACAAACAAGCGACCCACCTTACGGCAGATCGCTCATTTCGCGGCGCAGCGCATTCATTTCAGGGTTGACGTGCACGGGGGTGTGAGAGGTTGAAGGGTCGATTTCCGATACACCTAGGATTTTGGCATCGGGGTTGTGGCGACGCAGGAATACCAGTTGGTCCAGTAGTTCCCGACGCTCATTGGAGCCTGGCACCTGCCATTTTCGAGGTGCGACGACGATGTTGCTGTGGAATCTGAGTTCAGACACAGGGCTGTTACCAATAGCACGAACAGCGGTTTCATTACCTGTTTCATTGACTAAGATATATTTAATTGTTCTCATTTCATTCGATAATTAATAGTTCAAAGTTCAACGACCTTAAGGTCAGTTCAAAGTTCAAAGTGAAGGCCCTCGGGCCCAAGGCCAAGATAATCTTGAACCTTGAACCCTTGAACCGACGCTCGAAGCAAGAGCAGAGCCAAACTTGTTTGAACTCTGCCTTGCAAGGAGGAGGAAGACCGAAGGTCAACCTTTAACCACACGCTAGTGCAATCCCATGCAACTCGTTGCACCCAGGGCGGTCAGGATGGCCGTTAGGATGCTGATGAGAGTCTGCAGGATGAACTTCCAGAGGTTTTTCTTGGAGTCATCGCCGGGAACCACAATGTGATCCATATCGGGAGCATCGTGGTTAGACACTACGTCGTTAACCGACTTGTTGATGGCCTTTTTTACGAGCTTGGCCAGAAGCTTCTGAAACAACTTTTTCATAATTCACACTGATTTTAATTGTTAATTAATAGGTCACACAGATTTCACAGATTTCACAGATATTATTTGATATTAACCCTTTAGCTGTTTTCTTAGATATTGATGATTTGTTCTCTTTTACATAAGTGTCCTTGAAAGCGAGCTCTCAGATACACTTTAGAAAAATTGAACCTTTGCTCTAGGCAAAGCAGTATTGGTCAATACTGTCATCAATATCACCAAGAATAATCTGTGCTATCAGTGGTATCTGTGCGAGATAAGATATTTATGACAGACAACGAACTGACATACCAGATAAGAGGGGCAATCTTCGAGGTTTACAACACCTTGGGGCCGGGTTTGCTGGAATCTGTGTATGAAGAAGCCTTAGTGTTTGAACTCCAGCAGCAGGGGCTTCAAGTAGCCCGGCAGATGGAGGTTCCCATTAGCTATAAAGGGAACTGTCTCAAAACTGCTCTTCGCCTGGATTTGCTCATCGAGAATAGAATTATCGTAGAGCTAAAGTCTGTCGAAGAGATGAAGCCGGTGTTTGCAAAACAACTGCTTACATATCTAAGGCTTCTGGATAAGCGCATAGGCCTCTTGGTGAACTTCTCGTCAAACAACATCAGAGAGGGCATCATCCGCATTGCTAATTAGTGTCGCACAGATTTCACAGATTACACAGATTTTTTACCCTCGTTTCAGATGACAATCATTTTTCATGATTGCTTTGTTAAGAACAAAGGTTGTATTTAGTTGAAGAATCTTTAAAGTGAACTTAAAGAAGTTCTTCCAATAAATTCAACTGTTCATCTGAAATTTACCAATGCGACTTCTTTGGCGTTTAGATAATAATATCCGTGCCATCTGTGTCATCTGTGTGAGTTAAGGAAGAGGATTAACCCTCGTCGCCATTGTCACCGGTGTTGCCGCCACCGCCTGTGCTAGGGTCGGGATCAGGATAGGGGTCTGTACCGCCACCCGTGGTGGTTCCGCCGCCGGTGTTGTCGCCGGTGTTGCCGTTACCACCTGTGTTGGAGCCTCCGGAGTACTGGCCGGTAGTCACCGTGCCATCTGCGTTGATAGTGGTCTGCAGTGCAGCGCTCAGTCCCTTCTTGTTCTGGCTGTAGTAGCGATTGCAGGGAGTTCCGGTCTTTGCCGTGATGGTCTGGCGGATAGTGCGCAGGTGATGCTTCATATGCATCTGCACCATCTTGAAGATAGCCTGACGAGTGCGAGCCTCGGGCGTGTTATACACGCTGGCAGGCATGGTTGGAGTTGTACGGGCAAAGGTCTTGCCGTTTAGAGTGTAATACGTGATACCGTCGATGGTACCTGTTGATTTGCGGCCAATGCCGACTTGTTTAATTTGTGCCATAATTGTAAAATTTTAAATTAGAAATTGAAAAATTTTAGTTCAAAGTTCAACGGGCTTGCGCCCAGTTCAAAGACCTTAAACCTTGAACTCGAGTTTACTCGATCTTGAGCGCGTCAGCGCGAGTGAGTCGTCCGTAGCCCAGTTTACCGTTCCTCTGACCTAACAGGATGCCGCGACGGTTCTTCTCCTTGGAGACATAACTCACATGGATGAAGCTCGGATACAGGATCAACTGGTCGTAGTCAATCTTCGGGTTCTGCAGCATCTCACGGAACGCCCTGATAAGCAGTTCCCGACGTCCTTGAACCTTTGCGCTCGACTTTGTCGCTTCGCTCGTCGAAGAACCTTGAACTATTGAACCAGCAGAGCTGACGTAGAAGTCCGCTGCCTGTCCCGCCGCATGCTGGCTATACTTCGAGGAATGAGCCAACTTGTCGTTCAGCGCCTTGGTCCTGAACCCGCTGTTGATGACCACCGGCAGTTGCAGCGCCTCTCTCAGAGGTTCCAGCGTTCCTTGGCAAAGCCTGCGCAGGTTCTCGATCTCCTGCTCCGACGGCACGTTAGCGATGCCATACCTTACCGCCGTCTGGCTGTCCGTCATCTCCTTGAGGGAGAAGTGAGGTGATAAATAAATGTTATTGTCCATACACGTATACATTTAAAAAAAACATTAAGTGAATTAACTCGGTGAAACCTTCGGGGTCAGTTCGTTTCTTGCTGCCTGTCTCATGTGCACCTGAAACTTGGTCATCGACTTTGTCGCTTCGCTCGTCGAAGAACTTGAAACTTGAAACTGACGCTTGTCGTTCGATTTCGATGGCAAAGAAAAAGCAAGAGACTCCCTCTTAAAAATCACTTTGGATTATTAATTCAAGTATTTTTCAGGTGTTGATATACAGTGAGTTACAGATAAATGTGATTGGCAATCACCTCTTTTCACATTGCTGGAGATGGCCATCACCTGAATAATCACTATCTTTACCAGAAGAGAATATGTACGAAGAGACAAAACATATAACTGCCCGTCTGCAAGTGCTTGAGTTCTTGATGACTCAGGCGAATCTTGCAGACCTTTTCCGTCATACTGACATACTCCTGTTTGTGCTGTATGCCCAGAATGTGGCGGAAGGGGTAACTACGCAGTATAAGCGAATGTCGGAGGAGCTGGATATTAGTTTCTATGTCAGTTTCCCCTTTGACGAGTGGCTACGCAAAATCCAAAACTGGAAGGAGAAGCTAAACAAGCCGGAATTCCTGTTGGAACAGGATATAGCCATAGGAGAGGGACGTGCATTACGGTTAAGATCACTGATGGAGAAACTGTGTGACAGGAATGCTGTTACTGATGATACGGCAAAACTTCAGTATCCGTATGACAAAATAGCCAGTAAGCCATACCACGAGTCCATCGTTGATTTGGAAAAGGCATTTGATTCTCTCAAGACTAATCTGAGCAACCTGGCCATATTGCCATTGAAGACATCTAAAGAAGTACGCGGCAAGGCTCTGAGGGAATATCTTGGCAACGCCAGTAGGAAAGAATCCATTCAGACTGAACTGCAGGATTACCAGTACTTCTGCAGGACCAAGCGCAATGCCTCTGTTATCAGGCAACTACTATACTTGAAGCAGCGGATTAAGTCTCTTGTTGGGAAGGATGAACTGGCAGGTTTGGATCTTTCAGAGAGTGAACGGAATGAACTGTTGGGTGGTTTAAAGAGCATCTTTGAGGAGAATGAGATTAATCCCGCCACCAAGCATATCCCTGCAAACGCCCAGCCCTGGGCTACTGATGAGCTGTTTGCCAAAGCCCTTTTCTTTGTGGACCTGAACGCTGGTCAACATTTCCCAGTTTTGAACGAGGATAATATTGTTGACTTTCTGGTACGCAAGGATGTTACCTTAAGCGACGGAGAGGAAGAGCACATTCAAACCTTGCTCCTCTTGATGACAGCCATGTGCGGACAACTGGAGGGTACATTAAAGGAACGCTTTGATAACACGGCAACACACTCTGTAGATATCCAGCAAAGGATTAACCGTGTGCTCAAGAAAGTGGAATATTACAATGCACGCCTATTGCCTTGTATGGCATACGGTAAGACTGTTGCTGACCTGAATGAACTGTTCCATCGTTGGTTCTCAACCAAGATTGATGTGTCGTTAAGAGAGCCACAGGTGGAACTGTTAAAGCTGTTGGAAGATGGCCTTGACAAAATCAAGATGGAAACCTACGTTCATCTGCTACGTGAAGCTGCAGACCTGAGCCTGTTCAAGAAAGCAACTCCTTTCAGCGACAAGCTGTATGAAGCCTTGTCGCGTGTGGAGAGTAGGGAAGATGAAGAGTTTCCAATTGCAGGGCCTTCATTCAACAAGTATTTCAGGAACCCTGATTTCTGTAACGAGGATAAGTGGACTGAGGCAGCCAAGGTATTACGAGATGTAAGAAGTAAAATGTCGGAAGGCTGAATTACTTGAAACTTTGAACATTAAACTTGAAACTAAAGCGAAAGCGTTATGGGGAAGCCATTCAAAGGAGAATTGGAAAAACTATCGGACACCATAAGGTGGGCAGAGAAGCAGGACGTAACAGCGTTGCGCTCATTCTTCTCTGTCAATGCCGGAACACCCATGATTTGTATCGGAAGTGGAGGCTCATTTAGTGCGGCAAGCTATGCTGCCATGCTTTATAAGCAGATGTGTGGACTCGCTGTTCCTATGACTCCTCTGGCTTTTGATACAAGTTCAGATGCTATCATACGAGACAGCAAGCTTTTGTTCTTTAGTGCCAGTGGACGTAACAAAGATTTCCTGATTGCTTTCCAACGTGGTTTGGAAGTTGGCCGTGGTGATATGGCGGGTGTTTGTCTACGTGAGAGTTCAAAACTGGATGCCATCATAGAAAAGTGTAACCCTGATTTCAAGAAACACACTTTCCCTATTCCCACTGTTAAAGATGGCTTCTTGGCAACCAACTCTCTATTGGCGTTTTTCGTGTTGGTCTATCGCTGTTTCTTTGAGGCCAAACCATCTAATTTTATTGGTAAGGGAACAGGATACAATCTTAATCATACATTTGATCTCTCAAAAATTGACAACTTCATTGTCCTTCATGGCAACCTGAGTGAGCCCGTGGCTGTTGATTTGGAATCCAAATTCTCTGAAGCTGCCTTAGGTTCTGTCCTAATGGCAGACTACCGCAACTTCGGGCATGGCCGCCACCAGTGGTTTGATAAGAAGGGAGGGAACTCTTGTATAGTAGCGTTGGTGAATGAAAATGACCGTCAGCTGGCAGAAAAAACCCTAAGCAAAATGCCAGAAGATGTTCACGTCGTCAGAATTGAATCTGAGCTTAGGAATCCACTTGCCACTATTGATTTATTGGTAAAGTCGTTCCAATTCGTTTCTGCCATTGGAGAGGTGAGGAGCATTGACCCCGGGCGCCCTGGCGTACCCGATTATGGTACAGAATTGTATCATTTGAACTACGCCAAACTCATCAGCGACGAAAGCATTGAGCAACCGATAAAGGATTTGGCCATCAGCCGTAAGCTGAGGCTTGGGAGCAAAGCACTGGTTCCTGTCAACGAATATGAAGCATACAGTAAAGCCTACGATGAGTTCATATCTCGGTTGCAAGACAAAGAATATAACCTGTTGGCTCTGGATTACGATGGGACTATTTGCAATGTGGACAGAAATGCCCGTTGGAAAGAAGAACTTGAAGAGTCTATAGCCAGGCAAATCAATAAACTCCTTGCAGCGGGCATCCGGATTGCCATAATGACAGGTAGGGGAGATTCCATGCACAAGTTGCTCCAGAACTCCGTCAAGAAGGAATACTGGTCACAGGTTTATCTAGGGTGCTACAATGGCGCAGTCATTGTGCCGCTCACAGAAGATACATCTTCCATAGAAGCAGTTAAGAATGCGCCTTTGGATGGACAACTGGTTGCGCTCCAGAAAGAGTTGAAACGTTATCACTTTAAACCCGACAAGCTGAAAAAGTATAGCACTCAGCTATCTTTGTCGTGTATTGACAAACAGAAAGCATACGAGATTTGCAATGAGATTATTCTCAGCAACAATCTCAACCGTCTTCATATATGGAGTTCCAGCCATTCTATGGATATAGTGGTTAGCACCAAGGCGAGCAAGACGGCTGTTAAACAGATTTCTGAGGATGTTCTTGTCATTGGCGATCGTGGTGACTATGAGGGCAATGACTTTGAAATGCTTTCCATGCCTTATTCCCTGAGTGTTGATGGTGTGTCGCGCAATCCGGAAACATGCTGGAACCTGACTCCGAGAGAATTGCGCGGTCTGGACGTGATAAAATATTATTTGCGAAAGATTAAGGTCAATAAAGACGGTTTTAAGATAAAGTTTTGAACGTATGCGGTTTGAACTGGCAAAGCAATATCTTACCCAATTGATGGGTTGGGATGACATAGAAGCAAGAAATGAACTTCAGGAGGTGGATTTGATGTCGGATATCAAGTACAACTCCTACGATCAGTATATGCCCGGCATTAAGTTCATAGGGAATTTCTATCTGTGGCTGAGCCAGTTTGATAATCTGGATGACAGGAAAAGGATGTATGGGTTTGTGAAGAAGTACATCATCTATATCAACTCCAACCAGATTTCGCATTTGATAGATTTACTTTACAACACCAAGATTATTCCGCTGATTAGGGAAAAGGTGGTGGTTGACTACACAGCCAACGGTGAAAAGGTCAACAAGTTCAACTACAGGCGACTAGACAATTCGCCTGAGTTTAAGTTGCATAAGAGGAAGACGTTGTTCATTGGCCTTAGTGATGGCTCACATATAGATATTATCCGTAGAAACAGTTACTTGGACAACGACCAGGTGTTGACCAATTACTATCCGGATGACAACAAGATAGAGGAACTTGCAGAGGAGTTGGGAAAAAGCGTTGATGTAGGACAGGATGCCACCAAGAAGTTTGAGAGTATTGTCTTGATAGATGACTTTACCGCCAGCGGGTCATCTTTCATTCGCCAAAAGCCGGATGGGTCATTCGGAGGTAAATTGCCCAAATTCTTTGAGGCCATTCATAACAATCCCAAGTTTCGGGGAGTGCTTGAAGATGGTTTTGACATCCATCTATATTTCCTGATAGCCACCCAAGCATCAATGGCATATATCAATCAGATGTTGGATGAATACAAGAAACAGCACACATGGCTGAATGTGGAGGTGGAATGCATAGATATGTTGTATGAAGACGCAAAGTTTACAAACCATCAGGACGCTGAAGCAAAGGCGATGATGAATATAATCAAAGACCCACGTTATGTTAATGTGCCAGCATTTACAGAGGCATACATGAACAGTTATGATGCTGGAGACACAAGATATCATTTGGGTTACAAGCAATGTGCGCTAACCGTGGTTCTCAACCATAATACTCCTAACAACTCCTTACCTATTATCTGGCAGCCTAAGAGAGAGGGAAGTGATCCGCTCTATCCGTTGTTCTACAGAATAACCCGTCACTGATTATGCAGCAGTATGAGAATCCATTCAGCATGAGGGCATCTGAAAAGATGACTTCCGATGATGTATTCATCAGCCTTCTTTCAGATGATACGCTGTATCCTCTTAAGGATTATAGTGACAGGGGGGCTTTGTGGGGTAATTTAACCTATATATGCAGTGCTCCCGGTGGCGGAAAAACCACGATGTTGCGTTGTTTTTCACCTTCGGTGCTCTTTAGGGTCTATAACAACAAGAAAGACAATGACAAGTTGTTCAAAGCACTGAAGGGAATGGGCGTGGTTACGGCTAATAAGATTTTGAAATGCGGTGCATATCTGCTGACCAATAGGAGCTATGCAGACTTGGAGGATGAAGAAGTCTTCACAAAGCCACAAGCCAGAAGGCTGCTTTTCGCATTGCTCAATGCTCGGTTTACGCTGGTAGCAATCAAGGCACTTCAGCGATTGAAAAATTTAAGTTACGAGCAGTTGGCAGAAGTGACGTTTAGTCCTTCGCTGGAGTTATCAAATCGGTTTGCACCCAATCCGGCACCGCATACTGCCCAAGAAATGTATGACTGGGCTGCAGGAATAGAGCGGCAGATAACGGACATCATAGAAACATACGTGTCGTCAGATGAACGACACGGCCATGATTCTTTGTTTATACTGAACGAACTGCATGCTTCCGACTTTAAACTGCAAGGCAAGACGATTGTGGATGAATTCATCTTTCAACTGGATGATTGCCACAAACTATCTAAGACACAACTTGATTTTTTAAGACAGGAATTGGTGGAAACCCGCATCAGCAATACAGTATGGCTGGCCATGCGATATGACAAGTTTACGTATGAAGAGTTGATGCCCAAAACGGATATGATAGGTCGGGACTACAATAGCATTCACCTGGGAACGGACAATAAATTTGAAAAGATGCTGGGAAGTATTATTGAGAAACGCTCCAATTTATCTTCTTACGACATCAAACTAAGTAATTCGCTTGAGCAGACATCAATCCTGTCAGATGAACAATATCAGGCAATTATTGATTATTGCAGAAATGATATTGCAACACGGTACGGTCTGTATGATGAATTGCTGGGATATATTGAAGATAATTTTGAGACTTTGCAAGATAAGGCAGAACAGACTTTTGCCTTGATGCTTTTTTCCCAACGGGAGTTTAAGACGTCTTTCCCTATGTTCCCCCACGAACGTTCCACTTACGGTGAACTTATAAAAGCGGATATCGTAAAGATTAGCCGTGATATTATTCCAGCGGTTTTCAATTATCCGATGTATTATGGTGTGGAAAAACTTAAAGAGTTGTCACCAAACAATACGGAGCAGTTCATCAATTTCTGTAATGTGCTCTATGAACAACTGCTTACCCAAAAGCTGTTGCATCCTCGAAGAGCGTTGCTGCTGACGGCTGCGGTGCAGGATAAACTGATTAAAGACGAGTGCAAAAAGAAACTCAAAAGATTGTTGACTGAGCATGGAAGGGGTGTCTTTACCTTCATAAGTAACCTAGGAGGATTTTGTAAAAGTCAGACGCTGCAACTGGGCGGTTCGTATGGAACAGTGAATGGGTTTGCCATCAGAGATACGGAAACCCTTTTCGGGAGCAGTATGAACTTGATTGACGACACCAAACTGGAAGGAGTGTTGAAGATTTGTCTGGCCAACAATCTGTTGTTTACTCGGGAAACGAAACAAGGAGAGAAAGACAAGGAGTGGATTGTTTTCTACCTGAACAGATGGATATGTGCTGCTTTCTCTTTGCCGCTGGGTTATGGTGGCTGGAGAAAACGCACCATCAAAGAACTGACAGACTGGATTAAAAAAGAAGAGAAATGGGAAACTGGGATTCGTATGTGATGCTAGAAGGCGACGAGGAGGTCATCGGATTCTGGAATGACCCGTACCGTCCCCAAGGGAAGACATTGCTCATCATGGGGGAAGGTTTTGACCCTCGTATGAACAATGTGCTAAAGGCTTTTGTGGATGCCAAGGTTGATTTTGAATGTAAGACAATTGTATATGGAGATTACAATAAATCGCCTAATGCAGCGATGGTGCAGAAGAATATTGATGCTAGAAACAAACTGATAGAGAGCGGAGCAATACCATTTTCTGACCATCACCTGAAGACCGGTGCACAAAGAGACCTTAACAGGGGTGTGAAATTTCTCAATATAGAAATGAAAAGCCTGATTGAAGGGTATGACAATATTATTGTGGATATCAGTGCGCTGCCAAAAGTTCTCTACTTCAATCTGGTCAAGTCAATCTATCACGATGCAGGCAGCAAGAATTTGTATATTGTTGTTTCGGAAAATGCAGAGATAGACAAGTGCATCAGATATATCAATCTGGCTGACGACTTGGAACCGATGGTAAGTTTTAACCCTGGGATAGGTCTTGAAGCAGAGCCGGAAAGAATCAGGATTCTGATTTCTCTATTGGGAGAGAATGGCACTGAGAAATGGAGCAAAATTATCGGAGAGTTTACGCCCGATGAGGATTTCCCTGTCGTGCCTTATCCATCACTGAACCCTTTCAGAACCGACTCAATCATCAAGGAGTACCACGAACTGTTCAATCAAGAAGATGCTAAAGATAACATCATCTATGCCCATGAGCGCAACCCGTTTGAGCTGTATCGTATGCTTTCGAATTTCATCAAGTCAGAAGATGAGATACTAAGCAAGATCCAGGAGAAAGCGTGCTATGGTATAGCGCTGTTGTCGAGCAAATTGCTGTCGGTGGGTGCTCTGTTGACGGCTATGGAGAACCCGCAGGAAGTTGCGATATACAATGTCATCAGTCGTGACTATGCTATTGACAGCATAGATTTTGATGAACTGAACAAAAAGAGTACGTCATTTTTAATGTGGATAAAAGGTGATGCCTATAATGACTGATTCCCAAAATAGAGAGGTTAAGACACAATAAAAAGATAAGAATTTTCGTTATTTATTTGCGTAGATAGACAAAAAATGTCTAATTTTGCAAATGAAATAATGGATATGAAGAAATGGCAAGCATAGCAAGCTGGATATATGATAAACCGCTTAGAGGCAATTACACCTTCACACACGATGAGGTGGCGCAGGCATTCCCTGAAATGAGTGCCGGTAGCATTGCGCGTGCGCTGACCCGGGAGGTGAGCAAGGGGCGGATTATGTCGCCATTGCGCGGCTTCTATGTAATAGTGCCTGATGAATATGTGTTGCGTGGGGCTGTACCTCAGCCGTTTTACCTGGATGATATGATGCGCCATTTGGGACGCAAATATTATGTGGCTCTTTTGAGTGCGGCAAGCTATCACGGAGTTTCGCATCAGGTGCCGTTGCGGTTCAGCGTCATGATAGAGCCTCCCGCTATGCGTGATAAGAAAGGGGAGAAATATCTTACGCATTATTTCTGTAAGAGTCATATTCCTGAAGCATATGTGGAGAGACGGCAGACGCGGACGGGCTACATCAACGTGTCGTGCCCTGAACTGACGGCAGTGGACTTGCTGACATATCAGGCCAAGACGGGCAGTGTTTCACGGGCAGCCACCGTGTTGGCGGAATTGGTGGAGAAACTGGATTTTGGACGCTTGGGGGCTGACTTTGTGAAAGAGGTGCCAGTGACCAGTCTGCAGCGTCTGGGTTTTATCTTGGATGAGGTGCTGGAAGAAAGGGACGCGGCAGAGCCGGTATTGGAATTGTTGAAGTGTAGCAGTTCTGTGCTCCAATATGTTCCCTTAAAGGCGGGCAAGAGCAGCGAGGGATGTGAACGTAATACTAAGTGGAAAATAATTGTGAACGAATCCATCGAGATTGACGAGTTATGATACCAGAGCGATATATTACAGAATGGAGTGAGAAGGCCCCGTGGGTGGTGAATAAATTCATCGAGCAGGATTTGATACTTTGCCGTGCGCTGGTGTCTATTTATAACGATGCATTTCTTGCGGAGCATCTGGCGTTCAGAGGCGGTACGGCACTGGGTAAGTTGTATCTGAAGCCGCAGCCCAGATACTCGGAGGACATTGATCTGGTGCAAGTGAAGGCAGAGCCTATCAAGGAGACGATAGACCATCTAAGGGATGCGCTGGATTGGCTGGGTGTGCCGGTGGTGAAGCAGAAGAAGCACAATAATACGCTTGTGTTCAAGGTGCAGCCCACGGATATGGATGCGGGCGAGATTCACTTGAAGGTAGAGATTAACTGTAAGGAGCATTTCAGTGTGCTGCCAATGGTGCGGGTGCCGTTTAATGTGGAGAACTCGTGGTTCTCTGGCGAATGTGAAGTGCTGACGTATGAGTTGGCGGAGCTGACAGGCACGAAACTGCGAGCTGTTTATCAGCGGAGGAAAGGCAGGGATTTGTTTGACCTCTGGAAGATTCTGACGTTGGTGCCGGAGATTGACCGTGAGCGGGTGATGCAGAGCTATGAGCGATACTTGGGCTTTACGGCATCGCACCTGCCCACGTACAAAGAATTTGTGATGAATATGGAGGAGAAGCTGCAGGACGAGGAGTTCTTGACGGATACCCAAATGATTCTTGGGCCACAGGTGGAGTATAACCCGCAGGTGGCGTGGGAGAAGGTGAAGACAGATTTGGTGGAGAGGCTTAATCCTGAAGTTTGAATCTTGAAACTTGAAATATGAAATTTGATAATAATATATGCGTTGGCGCAGGGCTGATTAGTCTGGATGTCTTGATCTGGGATGGTCAGAGAGTCCCCATATCCTACTACGTGGGTGGTACTTGCGGCAATGTGATGATGATACTTGCCCATATGGGGTGGGAAGCTTTCCCCATTGCTCGTTTGGATGGCACGAAAGATGGCGTGAGAGTGCTGGAAGACATGAAAAGACACAATGTACACACGGATTTTGTCTCTACCCAAGACGGTAAGACGCCCGTGATTGTGCAGCGTAATTTCATCAACAAGGACGGTGTCCCCACGCATAAGTTTGAATCGCGCAATAATATGGGACGGTTCTATCTTGATTTCAAGTCATTGACTCTGCAACAGGCAAAAGAGGTGATTGAAAAGATTGGTTTTGTTCCCAAAGTTTTTTTCTTTGACAGGGTTTCTCCAGCCATTCAGAAGTTGGCAGAAACGTTCAAGGAAAAGGGTTCGGCAGTCTTCTTTGAACCTTCAAGCAGAGGGGGAGATGTGAAGCGGTTCAATCAGTGCGTTGAAGTGGCTGATATCATCAAGTTCTCAGATCAGCGAATTAAAGACGTTGAGCAGTTTGAAAGCTACAAGGATAAGCTGTTTATCCAGACTCAAGGCGCAAGAGGATTGAGCTACCGCCTGAATTCCAGATGGAAGCATTTGGCACCCGTCGCCAATGATAAAGTGGTTGACACCGCAGGCGCAGGCGATTGGACAGCGGCAGCTTTCATTAACGAGTTATTCAAAACAAGAAAAGGCCTGAGCGGCATCACTGCGGCTGAGATAGAAGCAGCGTTGAATGAGGCACAGAAGGTAGGTGCGGCAAGTTGTTCCTACGAAGGCGCTCGCGGAATGATGCAAATACTTTGAACTTTGAACCAGCAGCTACGCTGCCACCTTGAACCTTGAACTTACCGCCTTGCGGCCCTCTCCCCAGCCTCTAGGCTCCTCCGTGGAGGAGCTTAGGAGGAGCCTAGGAGCAGGCTAGGAGCAGGCAAGGAGGAGTCTAGGAGCAGCTTAAAGACTTAGACAGACTCATTTAACGACAATTAACGTTCCAATTAATGGGCATTAATGTTGAACAATTATTCTTGTCAATTATTGCAATCCGTGTTCCTCTTCGGTATTATACATAAGCCGAGGAATAACATACAATAACAAGCCTGAGTCACCTCAGGCTTTTGTTTTTATAGGGTAGGGGATTCCTCCCCCCCTCGTACCACATCCTCTCCTTTATTTTACTAGTTACCCCATAAAAATAAATTAACCTCCAATTAACGTTCCAATTAACGGCCATTAACGTTGAGAATAAAATAAAACGTATAATTATCATTAATCTATCCATTAATCTCCCATTAATTCTTGCCACATATATATAATTAACGATACATTAACGTTCCAATTAATGGCCATTAACGTTAAACAACTATTCGCGTTTATCTCCCTTTTAATAAAATATTATAATATTTTCATATTTATTTGTACATTTCAAATATTTTCGCTACTTTTGCACTCGTATAGCGCTCTATTCCAGGAAATCTACGGGTTAAAAGCCCTCGTGTAGAGGTGGTAATATGCTGAACTATACCCTTTTAGGTTAACCTTTACTTGTCCGATTCCATGTACAACCGGACAAGGGATAGAAATACCTAATACTTAGTTCACCACCCTACATCTGACCAGTCCCCTGTCTTTACCTTAAATCCGCCCTTTGGGCATTCCGTAGCTCCTTAACTCCGTAGCTCCTTGAGTTCGTAGTGGTTCGTAGTAGTAAGCTTTAGGGTAGAACGAGGGTAGAAGTAGGTAAGAAGAGGGGTAGAAGGGGCCGATGAGCGAGAGAGATGATTTACACTGAGCTTGCCGAAGTGAATAAGGTAATTAATTGATAAGGTGGCCGATGATAACTCAGACGTCTTCCGTCAGACTTCAGACATCCTTAAGTGTTCCTTTAGTCCTCCTTTGGTGTTCCTTTGGTCTCCTTCTGCAAGGATGACCAATAATCACACCCGTCGGACCACCGCTCTAGGCACAAGTGACGGAGTAGCGAGCGGAGAGCCAAACTTGTTTGAGCTATCCCGAGTCACGACGGAACTCGATGAAAGTCAAATGTCTGCATGCAGACATTAGAGCCTTCCGCTAAAGGAAGCGGTACAGCCCGTGGCTCCGTAACCTTCAATAAACTCAGGCTCCACTCTGGCACCGGCTGGATTTAATGACAGATAACCGACGAACGAAGCAAGAGCAGAGCCAAGCTTGTTTGAGCTATGCCTTGCAAGGAGGAGGTCGAGCGAAGCTCAAACGGCTCCTGACAAAAACGAGAAAGACGTAAATTAACAAGTTAACAATTAACATTATAAAAGAATAACGGGCGCTGTTTAGACAACGATAATGAACGCCCTCACTTGCGTCTTTCAGACGACCAGGTGTGGCAAGAGATAATAAAGATAGCAGGTGTAACCTGTAGTAGTGATTTTCAAAAAATAGATAAGACGAAACAACGAGAACTGACGGAGCAGCGAGAACAGAGACATGTTTGCATAACCTTTGTCGAGTCGCGACGGAAGTCGATAGAATCAAGCGTTAAGCCTGTTGCGAGAGTTGGGCGCATCAGTGCGCCAGTTGGAGCGACTGACGGGCTTGGGTAGAGGGTATATTCAGCGTGTCTGATTCGGTGACACGAACCTCTGTCCCCTGTCACCTTTGACAGTTTACAAATTTGTATATAGTATTTTACGTTTTTCAAGATAGAAGATTATATGTCATCAATTCATATTAAAAATATAGGTCCGTTAAATAACACAGGAATTGTGCCACTGTCCACTGTGTTGTTGATAATTGGAAGGCAAAGTTCAGGAAAGAGTACATTCATGAAAATTCTGTGCTTTTGTAGATGGCTTGAGAAATTAATCATGATATCTGAGGAAGATATTATTCCTCAATATACTCATAATTTGAAGTTTCTGAATGACTTGAAAGCCTTTCATCGTATGAATGATTCGTTTTTCTCTTCAAAGAGTGAGATAAATTATGAAGGTGACACCATTTCTATTTCGTTGAAAGGAAACTTATCGAATGTAAAGATTACCAGGAAACCGGATTTTATAGATAAAAGGTATAATACGAAGTTGTCCTTTATTCCATCTGAACGCAATTTGGTTTCTGCAATCCATAATGTTGACAAGGTCTATCGTTCCAGTGAACGTGATGTATTGTTCAATTTTCTGTTCGAATGGGATGAAGCCAAAAGTCCATATACTTCAGAGAACCCTCTTCATCTTTCGGTTTCCAATAATATGGAATACGTCAATGATGGAGGTATAGACATGATTCACTCGTTGGAAACTGATTTAACCTTTTCTCCATTCTTCGCATCTAGTGGAATCCAGTCTGTTATGCCAATTGATGTGATGGCCGACTATTTCACCAGTTTAGTTGGAAAGCGTGCAAATATGAGTAAACATGATCTTACCAATAAGGTCTTACAGATACTTTCAAAATCCGTTGATCGTAGGCAAGCTGAGGTCTTAGAGGAGAACACGAGCGAGATAGAACAACAATTGTTAAATCTCCAAAACAGAATAGCTTATCAGTCTGTGCAATTATTCATTGAAGAGCCTGAACAGAATCTGTATCCTGATTCTCAGAAACTATTGTTGATGCAATTGATAAAGTTGATAGCAAGGGCAAAAGTCAAAGGCAAAAAAGACTCCATTTTAGCCATGACTACGCATAGCCCTTACATTCTGTCCACTTTAAATGTTCTTTTAGCAGAATCCTCAGCAATGAGAGTCGTAAAAGGTACTGATAAAGAGGCCAAACTGAAAACATTGGTAAAAGATGAAGTCTTATTGCCATTCAAAGACATCTCTGCTTACTTTATCAAAAAGGACGGTACATTAGATAATATCATAGATAAAGATTTGAATATGGTTAGTGGAGTTGAACTTGATGGTGTGTCAGATTGGGTAGATGAAAAAATAGCTATGATTAATTCGATTCTCTATGGCGAGTAAGAAGACAGGCCAAGCAGTGACTATCAAATCAACGCATGATAATCTAGTGACTAATGGATTTAATCCAGAGCAGCCGTTACAAGTACGTAAGACTATCGTTGAAAGTGAAAAAGGAAAGAAATATACTTTAGAAGTATTGGATAATAAAGCTTCAGTTTCATATCAAGTTGATGGAAATATAATCAAAGAAGGTGAGAAATGTGATAAATTGATTCTCGTTAAGTACGGCGATGATGAATGGGCTGAGATATTTGTTGAACTCAAAGGTGTTGATGTCCCTCATGCAATAGAACAGTTGTTGACGACATTAAAGAAACCGATTTTTAAGCATCCATCCAATAAAGTTATAAAGGCACGAATTGTTGCAACCTCTTTTCCCTCGAATAAGTCGAACCCTATAATGGAAAAAGCCAAGAGGGAATTTGCTAACAAGCCCTACTTCTGCGATTTGCGTGGATTGAAAAATGGTCAAAAAGACAAAATCTGATAAACATTTTTATGAAAGACTTGTCCTTTAATGAGCAATGTGTGGGATGGTTGGAGGATTCTATGCCATATATTACCAACCTTGGTATTCCGATAGTATTGTTGCTCATATATTCAGCACTTAAATATACGGTAGCTAAAGGCCGTCCTCAGATTTTATGGTTAGATATGAGTGTTGAGGTTCCAATAGACTTCTTATGTATAACTAGTACCTTGGTGATAACCAATTTCATATTCTTTGGAAATAGTAAAGTGGGATTGGTGGTTGGAGTTATTCTTCTCTTACTTACAATTTTTGTTGCCTGGATTGGATGCTTACTTAGAACTTCTGTTTTAGAACTCCATAAGGAGATCAAACCTTCAAAGAAAAGAATCGGATTTGCTTTTTGTTTGTATAGTTTAGTTATAGTATGGCTTTGTTTTGTGATTTGGATTAGTAATTTATTGTCAATAAGTCATGGATAATATTATAGAGATATTCAGTATAGTCATTACAATAGTGTCTATATTAGGAACTATCTTTCTTTATCAGTTTCGCAAACTAAACAAATTAATCATAGAGCGAGACAAGGAGAAAAGTGTTAAGATGAGCCTACAGCGGGAAAAGTTGGAGAATGTTATTTATAATAACGTTGATGACTTGACAAAAGATGCAGTGATCTTTAGTGATAGTAATCATTTGCTATTAGATGCATCTAATAACAATGAATTAAAGTCAAAAAAAGAAGTTCCCAATTATAGTTATTTTGAAGATTTAGGAATATCACGTGAAGAATATACAATTGTAGAGAAATCTATAATATGTCTCATGCCATTCAATACAAAATATGACAATTTGTATTCTACAATAAAACAAGGTTGTATGTATAATGGTTTTAACTGTCTGAGAACAGATGAAGAAAAGATAGAGAATAACGCAAATTTACGTAAATATATAGTATCAAAGATTATACAAGCCCAAGTAGTAATTGCTGTTTTAGACGGTCGGAACCCCAATGTCCTATATGAGGTAGGTATTGCACATGCAATAGGTAAACTTGTCATTCTTTTGGTAAAACGAGAAAAATCAAATGAATTGCCTGAGAACTTGAAAGGAAACAGACTGCTTATCTACAAAGATTTTGATGATTTATTCCAACAATTGAGCTTAACGCTGACACAAATTGAATATGATTAAAGAAGAAGAAAAGAAGATAATAATAGAAATCTTAAATAAAAAGGTTGGTCATTTCTCCTGTCCGATCTGTCATAAAGGCCATTTCTCGTTGGTTGATGGGTATTCCTCGACAGTTTTAGGAGAAGATTACCATGAGATATATCTTGAGGGGAGGATTCTTCCGTATGTGATGCTTGTTTGTAATAATTGTGGCTATATTTCTCATCATGCACTTGGTTCTCTAGGTATATTAGAAAATAAAACTGAAGATAAAAAAAGCGTCAGTGAGTCAAGATCATGAATAAATTTAGATTTCCCAAAGAATATATTGTGCTTAAATTTGGTTAATCCGCGCGGGATTAACCGAAAGGATCAACGAAGAGGAATTAAAATTGGAGATTTACAGATGCTGCAGCGAGGCAAATATTAAAAAATTATTGTATGGGGCGTCTTATCTAGGGCTCTCATAAGAATTACATTATCCTGATAATCCTGCCCCTTTATCAAGATTATATAATGAAAAAAACAGCACTAATTACTGGAATTACGGGCCAAGATGGTAGTTATCTGGCCGAGTTTTTGTTGGAAAAAGGATATGACGTGCATGGAACCATCCGCAGAAGTTCTGTGGACTTCCGTGAGCGTATAGCACATTTGGAGGGTACTCCCCATTTCCATCTGCACTATGCAGACCTGGGTGACTCCATGAGTGTTTTGGGCGTTATCGGTAAGGTATGTCCTGACGAGATCTACAACCTTGCAGCACAGAGCCATGTTCAGGTGAGTTTCGACTCTCCTGAGTTTACGGCTGATGTCGATGCCGTAGGTGTGCTGCGTATTTTGGAGGCTGTGCGCCAGTTGGGTATGACAGAAACCTGTCGTATCTATCAGGCAAGCACTTCTGAACTGTATGGCAAAGTAGAAGAAGTTCCTCAGAATGAGAACACGCCCTTCCATCCCTATAGCCCTTACGCTGTGGCCAAGCAGTATGGCTTCTGGATTGTCAAAGAGTACCGTGAGGCATACAATATGTACTGCTGTTCTGGTATTCTGTTCAATCACGAGTCTGAGCGCCGTGGTGAGACTTTTGTCACACGTAAGATTACTCTTGCCGCAGCCCGTATCTCTCAGGGATTACAGGACTGCCTGTATTTGGGTAATATGGACTCTCTGCGTGACTGGGGTTATGCCAAGGATTATGTAGAATGCATGTGGCTCATTCTTCAGCAGGACAAACCTGAAGACTTCGTGATTGCTACAGGTGTTCAGCACTCTGTCCGTGAATTCACGGAACTTGCTTTCAAACATGCAGGCATTGAATTGAAGTTCGAGGGCGAAGGTATCAATGAAAAGGGCATTGTTGTCAAAGGTCTTGAAAACTTGATTGGTAAGGTCGTTGTCGCTGTTAGCGAAGATTTCTATCGTCCCACAGATGTGGTTAACCTTTGGGGTGATCCTACTAAGGCTAAAGCTAAGTTGGGCTGGAATCCTAATAAGACCAGCTTTGAGGAGTTGGTGAAGATCATGGTTGAACATGATATTGCTAAGGTAGCCGCAGAAGGTGCTGCTGCCAAGGTGCGCACTAACCTCGCCGAGTACCTCGAAAAGGGAATCGTAAAGTAATAGCGTGCTAACGGAATTACGAAACTATGTTGAGTAAAGACACAAAGATATATGTGGCTGGCCACAACGGCTTGGTTGGTTCTGCTATTTGGAACAACCTGCTGCAGCGTGGTTACACCAACCTTGTTGGCCGGAGCCACAAAGAACTAGACTTAACAGACCAAGTGGCTGTCAAGCAGTTCTTTGATGAGGAGAAACCGGATGCAGTGGTGCTGGCGGCAGCCTTTGTGGGCGGCATCATGGCAAATTCACTGTATCGTGCTGACTTCATCATGATGAACATGAAGATTCAATGTAACGTCATCAGCGAAGCTTACGCACATGGGGTGAAAAAACTCCTCTTCCTGGGTAGCACCTGCATCTATCCCAAGAATGCACCTCAGCCTATGAAAGAGGACTGCCTCCTGACCAGCCCGCTGGAGTACACCAATGAGGAGTATGCCATTGCCAAGATTGCTGGCCTGAAGATGTGCGAGAGCTACAACCTGCAGTACGGCACCAACTACATTGCCGTGATGCCCACCAACCTGTATGGTCCCAACGACAACTTCCATCTGGAGAACAGCCATGTCATGCCCGCCATGATGCGCAAGGTGTATTTGGCAAAGCTCATCCATGATGATGCCTGGGACAAGATAGCCATTGACTTGAATAAGCGACCAGTGGAGGGCGTGAATGGCGATGCTTCTAAGGAAGACATTCTTAATGTGCTTGCAAAGTACGGTATTGAGAATAATAAAGTAACCCTTTGGGGTACAGGAACACCCCTCCGTGAATTCCTGTGGAGCGAAGATATGGCAGATGCCTCAGTCCATGTGCTGCTGAACGTGAACTTCAGTGACATCATTGGTATAGAGAAATACTCCAGCGTGCACTATGGTGTGGCTGCAGACGGAGTGGTTGACCGCAACCACAGTACCGGCCGTGGCGGCTACATCCCCAGCCTGGGCGAAATCCGCAACTGCCACATCAATGTGGGCACAGGCAAGGAGCTCACCATCCGTGAGCTGAGCGAACTGGTAGTCAATGCCGTTGGCTTTGAGGGTGAAGTAGCCTTTGATGCCAGCAAGCCTGATGGCACTATGCGCAAGCTCATTGACGTGAGCAAGCTGCATTCTCTGGGTTGGACGCACAAAGTGGAAATAGACGAAGGTGTCCAGAAACTGTTTGATTGGTATAAGGATAGTTTAAATTAGGCATATTCATTGACGATATATGAAGAAAGTAATGTTGGTCTTTGGCACAAGACCCGAAGCAATTAAGATGTGCCCTCTGGTGAAGGAGTTCCAGAAGCACCCTACAGAGTTTGAGACTATAGTGTGTGTAACAGGTCAGCACCGTGAGATGCTGGACCAGGTGCTCACCATCTTTGATGTGAAGCCCGATTACGACCTGAACATCATGAAGCAGGGACAGGACCTCTATGATGTCACTGCCCGTGTGCTCACAGGCATGCGCGATGTGTTCAACGAGTGCAAACCCGATGTGGTGCTTGTCCACGGTGATACCACCACCAGCACAGCTGCTGCCATGGCAGCCTTCTACCAGCAGATTCCTGTAGGTCACGTGGAGGCAGGCCTGCGTACACATAACATCTACAGCCCTTGGCCTGAGGAGATGAACCGCCAGATTACTGGCCGTATTGCTACTTACGACTTTGCCCCTACACCCCTGAGTGAGAAGAACCTACAGGAAGAAAAAGCGCATGGTCAGATCTTTGTCACTGGCAACACCGTAATTGATGCCCTTCACATGGTGGTTGATAAACTGAAGACTGACAAAGCTCTTGCAGACGAGCAAATCAATGTGCTCAAGAATGCCGGTTACGACGTAACTCGGCTTGACGGCGGCAAGAAGCTTGTACTCATCACTGGACATAGAAGAGAGAACTTCGGTGATGGCTTTATCTCTATGGTGACAGCTATGAAAGACCTCAGCGAGAATTATCCTGATGTGGACTTTGTATATCCGATGCACCTGAACCCCAATGTGCGCAAGCCCATTCACGAAGTGTTTGGTGAGGACTTAACTCGTCCGAACTTCTTCTTCATTGAGCCATTGCAGTACTTGGAGTTCGTCTATCTGATGGAGAAGAGTACTGTCGTACTCACCGACTCAGGCGGCATTCAGGAGGAAGCCCCCGGTTTAGGAAAACCCGTACTCGTGATGCGTGACACTACCGAGCGTCCGGAAGCATTGAAGAGCGGGACTGTACATCTGGTGGGCACCAATCACGATTTGATTGTAAATGAAGTCAGCACCCTCCTTGATGATGCGGTAGCATACGAGAAGATGAGCAAAGCCGTGAACCCCTATGGTGACGGCAAAGCTTGCAGCCGCATTGTACGTGCCCTGAATGGTGAAACTGTTGACCGTTACGAAGTGAAATGAAAACTTGGAACAATTAACGGTTAACAAATTAACGTTTTAACACGAATTAATAATTTATAGCAATATGATTAACGTAATTGGACTGGGCTATATTGGATTGCCCACAGCATTAATGATGGCTTCTCACGGTGTAGAGGTCATAGGTACAGACTACAACAAAGAGTTAGTGGCAACACTCAACGCAGGTAAAACAACCTTCAAAGAAGATGGTCTTGACGAGCTTTTCCAGGCCGCTGTAAAGGCTGGCATCAAGTTCACCACAGAGTATCAAAAGACGGATATGTACATTGTCTCTGTTCCTACTCCTTACGACAAGTTCAGCAAGAAAGTTGACGCTTGCTATGTGGTAGCAGCCGTGAAGGAAGTGATGAAGGTATGCCCCAAAGGCGCAACTGTAGTTGTTGAATCAACAGTTAGCCCTGGAACTATTGATAAGTTCGTGCGCCCTGTTATTGAGGCCAACGGCTTCAAGATTGGAGAGGATATCAATCTGGTTCACGCTCCTGAGCGTATCATCCCCGGCAACATGGTTTATGAGTTGCTGCATAACAACCGTACCATTGGTGCAGACTCCAAGGAGATTGGTGAGAAAGTAAAGAGCTATTACGCTTCTTTCTGTCAGGGTGAGATTGTCGTTACCGACATCCGTACCGCTGAAATGACCAAGGTGGTAGAGAATACCTATCGTGCTGTGAACATCGCTTTCGCCAATGAGTTGAGCCGCATTTGCCGTCACGATAATATGGATGTGTATGAAATCATCAAGATCTGTAATATGCATCCTCGCGTGAACATCTTGCAACCTGGTCCTGGTGTTGGAGGTCACTGCATCTCCGTTGACCCTTGGTTCCTCGTGGGTGACTATCCTCAGCTTGCTAAGGTTATTGACGAAAGTATGAAGACCAACGACTACCAGCCTGTCTTTGTGCTTGAGCGTATCCACGAGATTATGGAAGAGCACAACATTACAGATAACCGTCGTGTTGGTCTCTATGGTCTGACTTATAAAGAGAATGTGGATGATATCCGTGAAAGTCCCACACTCCAGATGATAGATATTCAGGAGCGCCACTTGGCACGTCCTCTTAAGACCTTCGATCCCTTCTTCACGCAGAAGGAGATTGTGAAGAACCAGATTCTGGACTTCGACCAGTTCTTGGACGAGGTAGATATGGTTGTCATTATGGTGAAACACGACCACATCAAGCAAAATTGGGACAAACTTAAGGGTAAGGTAATTTTGGATTGCCATAACATTTGCCCTCTTGAAGGTGTTTATCACATTTAATTACAAGGCACTGCGTGTGCACAGGTGATACATTAGTATGCAGTTCGATACTGCCACACGCAGCATTTTTATTTCATAATAAATGCAAGGTATGACAGAATTTTGGTTCTACAAGATTTAGTGTGCGTTAACATTACCATTATTTTGAATCACTTTTCAACAGTTAGGAATAAATGGAAGTAGAAAAAACAAACGGAAAAACAATAGCAAAAAACACCCTTGTGTTATATATACGAATGATATTTATCATGATCGTAAACTTATATATGTCAAGAGTAATACTTGAGACATTGGGAGTTGATGATTATGGTATTTATAATGTGGTTGGTGGTTTTGTGACATTGTTTACTGTTTTGTCAGGCTCTCTCTCAAATGCAATAAGTCGTTTTATAACTATAGAAATAGGGCGTAATAATGATGAAAAATTACATAAGGTTTTTTATACCTCTGTAAATGTCATGATATTGCTGGCGCTTCTAATTCTATTATTGATTGAAATCGTGGGGATATGGTTTCTCAATTATAAGATGCAGATTCCAGATTCTAGATTAATAGCGGCAAATTGGGTTTTACAATGTTCGGCATTTACATTTGTTGTTAATTTGATAAATATTCCATATAATGGGTGTATTATAGCTCATGAAAAGATGACGGCTTTTGCTTACATTAGTATTTTAGAGGTAATGCTTAAGCTTTTTTCTGTATTATTGCTATATTTCATAAAAGAAGATAGACTTATTTTTTATGGAGTAATGTTATTCATTGTGTCAGTTGTTATTAGAGTTTGTTATGAATTATATTGCTCAAGGCATTTTAAAGAGTGCAAATATAGAATGCGAATAGATAATGGTTTATTACGTGAAATATTCTCAATGGCATCTTGGAATATGTTCGGCGCAGGTGCCGGTGTTTTAAATAACCATGGTGTCAACTTGCTTATAAATCTTTTTTTCGGAGTAACAGTAAATGCTGCAAGAGGGATTGCAACGCAGGTAAATAGTGCAGTCTCACAGTTTACGACAAGTTTTACAACAGCTATTAATCCTCAAATAACAAAGTCTTATGCAAGTGGAGAAATAGATAAGATGAATGGTTTGGTCTTTAAGGGTGCACGTTTTTCGTTTTATTTAATGCTACTTATATCTTTACCTATAATTATTGAAACACCAATAATCCTAAAATTGTGGTTGAAAATAGTTCCGGAACACACTGTAGTTTTTTCAAGGCTAACAATAGTATGTGCATTGATTTCCGTTTTGACAACGGGCTTGTTTACAGTATCTATGGCAACAGGAAAGATAATGAAATATCAAATTGTTATAGGAAGTCTTGCTTTATCAATATTTGTTTTGTCATATATTTCTTTTTATTTGGGTGCACCAGTAGAGGCAACATATATTATTGCTGTATTAATAGAGATTCTGATAATGTTTGCGAGAATAATCATTGTAAACAAATATGTGAAATTTGGAGTTGGAGAATTCTTCTGTAAAGTAATTGGAAATGTTTTATGTGTGAGTATAACATCATCATTACTACCAATTATTATGTATACACATGTTGATGAGTCTATATTTTCTTTTATCCTTGTTTCTGTTGTTACAGTAGGCTCTACTCTATTATCTGTTTATTTTATAGGATTATATAAAGATGAACGTGTTTTTTTGACAACGATAATTAGAAAAAAAATAAATAATTTATTATGAATATATCAATAATACTTTCTGGTGGTATAGGATCTCGTATGGGCTTAAATCAGCCCAAACAATATGTTGAAGTTAATGGACATCCAATTATCAGTTATTGTATTAGTATTTTTTTAAATAACAAACAAACTGATGCACTTGTTATAGCGGTGGCGGAAGAATGGAAGAATTTTGTAAAAAATTTGGTCGAAAATCTAAAGCCCCAAAAACCAGTCTATTATGCACAGGCAGGTGAGACTCGACAGTATTCAATCTATAATTCTTTGAAGGTTGTAAAAGAGAACGGGTATAAAGATAATGACATTGTCTTAATACATGATGCAGCACGCCCATTGGTTAGTAATGAGCTCATTGAACGCTGCTATAATGGATGTAATCAAGCAGATGCTGTAATGCCTGTAATCCCAGTTAAGGATACTATTTATTTAAGTGAAGACGGAAAAAAGATAAAGTCTCTATTAAACAGAAATCATCTGTGGTGTGGACAAGCACCCGAGGCGTTCCGATTTGGAAAATATATTAAAGTACACGACGAGATGCCTAAAGAAGACCTCTTGAAAATAAATGGTAGTACAGAGATCGCATTTAAAGCTGGTCTTGATTGTCAAATGATAGAAGGCGACCCGATGAATTTTAAGATTACGACACTTGAGGATCTTTCAAATTACGAAGCTATAATTAATAATAAATAGACCAGGAGGATGAAAGCATATAATCTCCATGCAGTAGATGATATACGCTATGAGGATGTTCCAATGCCGGAATGTCCGAGTGGTTGGGCAATAATAAAGGTAAAGGCTGCTGGTATTTGTAGTTCAGACGTTCCTAGAGTATTTACCAAAGGAACATACCATTTTCCAACTATTCCAGGACATGAATTTTCTGGGATAGTTCACTCAGTGGTGGATCATGAAAATGCGCGTCTCGTTGGCAAACCAGTAGGAATATTCCCATTAATCCCATGCCGTCAGTGTGAGTCGTGTAAAGATAAACATTATGAAATGTGCTCCAACTACGATTATATTGGCTCTCGTAGAAATGGCGCATTTGCAGAATATGTAGCAGCCCCTGTATGGAATCTAGTAGAATTGCCAGATACAATTCCTTTTGAGGTTGCTGCTATGATGGAACCTTTTGCTGTAGCATTACATGCAATAAAGATGGGGATTGTTTCAAGGGGAATGTCGGTAGGAATCATAGGAACTGGCATGATTGGAATTGCTGCGGGACAGTGGGCTAAAATGTTTGGTGCTGAAACGGTTACTGTAATTGGGCGTAGTGAAGATAAGAGAAAGATGGTTGAGAATTGCGGATTGAATTATGAGGTCTGCATTGAGCCAACAGAAGTAAATGAATATGATTTTGTGCTTGAAGCTGTGGGAACCCCCCATGCTATAGAACTTGCCATAAGTGCAACACACAGAGGTGGAAGTCTAGTATTGATGGGCAATCCGAGTGGAGACATAACAATTATTCAATCTGTATATTGGAAGATCCTTAGAAAACAGTTGCATCTTGCTGGTACTTGGAACTCTTCTTTCGATGGGAAGAATCCTTCTGATTGGACTGAAGTAGTAGATGCTTTGTCAAGCAAAGCAATTGTGGCAGAGAGTTTAATTACTCACAAATTTGCACAGGAAGAGCTGATGAAAGGATTTGAGTTGATGCGAAAACACAACGAGCCATATTGCAAGGTGATGACGATTTGGAATAGATAATGTAATAATAGATATGAAAAGTGAAATATCTGCATCAATGATGTGTTCTGACCTCATTGATTTAAAAGACACAATTCAAATTTTTGAGGAAGAAGGTATTGATTATCTTCACATTGATATGATGGATGGTACTTTTGTTCCTAATTTTGGCCTCGGTGTTGATTATATAAGAGGTCTTAGAAAGCTTACCAAAATTCCATTAGATATTCATTTGATGGTAAAAGATCCGGAATACAAATTTCAATGGATAGGATTGACATCAACTGATAGTGTATCAATACATTACGAAAGTACGTTCCAAGTCCAACGCGCATTAGATTATCTCGAGCCTTATGGATGCAAACGCTTTCTTGCGATTAATCCAGCTACGCCAGTAAGTTCTCTTGAAGAAGTGCTAGAATACATTGACGGTATTAATCTTTTGATGGTGAACCCAGGTTTTGCAGGACAAAAAATAGTACCTTCGACAATGCGTAAAGCTCAAAAGGTTGCGGATTTACTTAAAAGAGAGGGTAGAGAAGATATAATACTTGAAGTAGATGGTAATATAACACCAGAAAATGGCAGAAAGCTTAGAGCCATAGGCGCAAGCAGATTTGTGGCAGGGACAAGTGCAATTTTTAAAGGAACTCTTGTGAATTATAAAGATAATATTTCAGTTTTCAAAAAAGCTATACAATGAATAACTTGCTTAAGTTCTTTTACGGCATAATAGCTCGTGCATTAAATAGTATATTATCTGTAAAATCAAAGTGTTGGGTCTTTGGCGCAGATTATGGTAAATCCTATCGTGAGGGTTCTAAATATCTTATAGAGTTCATGGATAAATATCATAAGGATTTCACATGCGTCTTCATAACAAGTTCAAAACAGGTTATAAACGAAGTAAGAGGTAAAGGAATAAAGTGTTATAGTAATTATTCTTTAAAAGGAATATATTATTTGTGTGTAGCAGAGAATGTTTTTACTTGCCAGTATCTATCAGATCTAGACTATACTTTCAAAAAGAGAGGCCGTAATTTCTATTATCTACTTCATGGGATGCCTTATAAGCTAGCAATGAATGCATTACCTACTGGAGTTCTAAGAAAAAATAATAGTTTGTTATTTAAAATCAAGTTGAAGGTTTCTAATATACTGATTAAAAACTATACAATGGAAGATGTTCGTTTTATATCGGTAACATCAGATTTCTTAGTGCCTTTTGCAAAAAAAGATTTTTCCCAAGAAACAGATGTGCGAGTATTAGGTATGCCTAGAAATGATGGACTATTTGATAATGAAAGAATGAAGAACGAAAGATGGATTAAAGGTATAGAGGATAAGATTATTATTACATACATGCCAACACATAGAAAATATGGAGAAGGAGAACCGTCACCTTCTTTATTCATTGAAAATGAAGAAAGAGTCGCATGGCTAAGAGATCATAATGCCGTTGTTCTTATAAAGCAACATCCTAATATGGCTTCAAAACTTAAAAACATCAAGCAAAATGATGTTATAATGGATATTACATCATGTGGAATAGACCCACAAGTTTGTATATATCATACAGATGTGTTAATTACCGATTATTCTTCGGTATGGATGGACTATCTACTCTTAAAAAGACCAATTCTTTTTTATTACTATGACAATTTTGAATGTGATGACGCTGGCACGCATTATAGCATTAATGAAATTAAACCAGGACATTTCTGCTATAATGAAGATGAATTGTTCGATTCTGTTATGAAGACTATTACTGATTATGACTCAATGAGGCCATCAGATAGTGTAATTAATAAATTTCATAAATATATAGACGGCGATTCTTGCAAGAGATATTATGAGCAGATTGTTACAAATTAGGATGAAATAAAATAGCATTATGTTATATATTGATAATAGGTGCTTTTTGTAAGATTGATGATATCAAATTGAACATGAATAAGGGCGGTGTATTCTTTAATAATTTAAGTTTTTTTGTCTTGGGAATGCTAACATTGTCAATGTTAAGTACTCTCATATTTATCAATTTTTTGCATCTTCCATTAGCTCTACCAGAATTGTTTTTCTTCCCATTTTATTTTTTGTTTTTGAGAAAAAAGTTACATTCATTAAAGTTACATATTAAAGATGTTCTAATTACACTTCTGATAATTATAGTTTTACTTTTGTTAGGTACTTTTGTAGGAAGCCTGACTTTACGAAGTATGTTGTCATGCTCAAGGTCATGGCTATATTTAATACTTGCCTACATTGCTTTCAGACGACCGAACTCAATTACAAACGCCGATTTATTTTGGTTAAGTTTTGGAAGTATATGGGGATGGTTATTGTCCTCAATCATAATGTTTCGTAGTCTTTTAGCGGGAACAATCGTAACCGATGATGATACTATCTCGGTTTATGGAACAATGTTGATAGTACCAGTATTCTTGTGTTTTACACTTAAAGAAAACAAGCACAAGTTGTTATTGATAGGGATGGTGATTTTGATATTAACAATAATATTGGCAAGTATTAGACGACTCATAGCTGTATTTGTTTTATCATTATTTTTGATTCTATTTCTAATTATTCGAAATGAATTTAAGCGTTCAAGATTGTTATTCTTTGAGGCGATAATCATATTTGGTTTATTTCTAGCTGCGCTACCTTTTATACGCGGGTATATTTATGAAGTATCCCCTGCAATGTATTTTAGAACATTTGAAAGAGTGGATAACATGATTTCCGAAGGTTCGACAGGAACTGATAGTGACGATATTCGATCTTGGAACTTTAAGAAATTCGCTGAAGATATTACAGACTTTACATTACCTAGGGGTATGATAGGAAAGCCTCAAGAAGGGTCTCGTGTTTTTGCACCATTTATGGATTTTCCTTTATCTGCTTTATGCTGGCTATTTGGATGGCCAATTGTGGTTTTACTCCTTATCCGTTATCTTATAGTATTATATGGTAATTATAGGAAATATGTAAGGTGTAATGATTTGACATCCTTAATATCATGTGTTTCAATAGTTGTTATGTATTCTCTCCTGTTTATAGAAGGTACTTTCATTATGTGGGACTTTGCGATTTTTACTGGAATCCTCCTAGGGAAGAGTGTGTATAACACTAAAACTAAAAGTATTGTGGATTAAAAGTATTAATTGTTTATTTGTGCTTGTTATGAAAAATATTTTTCATTGTAGTCTGATAATTATTTTGATGGGGGGGGGGGTATTTTAAATGTCTTCGGCCAGAAGAAGTACGAGATGGTAGTTGAGAAAACAAACGGAACAGAGACTGTCTTCAAAACAGATGAGATTGTAATGGTATATTTTCGTGAAGATAGTATGTATACTAAAACAAACGTTGTAGTATGGACTGGCACCTCTATTCCTGAAGGAGCACATTATCCACAGGAATCATGCAAAGCAAATGGTTTTGAATGCATAAACAATAGTTTAGGTTCATCATGTTTGAGATTTATTCCGGAGCATCCTGCAAAAGTTGATAGAAATAGTGGGAGGCAACTGACGGCTACAGTTTCTGAGTTAGAGGCATTATACCGTCAAGATGTAATTGCAGGCACTATAACAAATGATGAACTTGAAAACTGGAAGAATCATTGTTACGAGCGTGCCATTATACCATATATTGATGGAACGAATGAGAAACAAGCGTCTGTGATTGTGATAGATCACGGATATAATGACAGAGCTGAGATTACTATGGAACTTGAAAATTACGCAGATATTGACTGGAATAGTACTGACAGGTCATCTTTTCATGGCGCATTCTGTTATCTTGTGAACAAGATACGAGAGGTAAATCCTTATGTTAAGATTGTAATTGGAGGCTACTTCTCAAATACTTTAGTAAGGTGGTATAGTGACTCTTTGGGATATGGTAATCAGATTAATGCTGCTAAAATTTGTAGAATGCAAGAACTTCTTGCCGAAAAGTTCAATACCTCAATCGTAAAGGTATGGGAACACTCACAAATAACAAACCATTATATAAATGGCACTTCAAACTATCTTGCTGATTTTAATGCCAAATATGGAACAAATTATAGAAGATTTGTCATTTATGATGAGAATATGCAGCGAATGGAAGACCCAGATGGAAACATTTCTGTGTTACAATTTTATTGCCCTGATGGTATTCATCCGCATAGTGATTTAACTGGCAATTGTAATAAGATGCTTAATGATATTTGGATTTCAGAATTTGCTATTATATTGAATTAGAATTGATAAATTGAATAATGAATATATTGCTCTATTCTCCACATTCAGAGGGTCATTACCTGGAGTATATTAATTACCTTTACGAAGCGTGTAGAAATAGTAAGTCGCATTCTGTAACATTATTGGTTCCGTCAAAAATTAAAGAGATTAATAATTTCTTTCAATTTAAGGAACTTAATAATTTAAAGATTGACTATTTTGAAGAAAGGAACTACACCTGTAGTTCTACTTTGGGATTAGTTGTTGAGTGTTTCAAAGAAACCAGATTCCTAGCTAAGTACATAAAAAAGAACAATATTGATAGGGTTTTTACGACGCTATTAATTGATTTAGTTCCTTTTGCCCCATTTCTTATACCTCATAAGACAGAGATATATGGGATAATCTATAAAATTTTTTTAAGGGAAGAATCTTCATCAGCATCTCGTTTCCTAAATAGGATTAAATTTTATGTCTTTTCGAAGTTTAGTGTATATAAGAAAATATATATATTAAATGATACATCAAGTTCGGAGAAACTTAATGAAATATTTAAGACTTCCAAATTTCAGTTTATTTGTGACCCATATTTGCCTAAGACAACAGATTTTTCAAGCAATATAAGGACAGATTACAATATTCCTCAAGATAACACCTTGTTTGTTATGTTTGGTTCTTTGAATAGAAACAAGGGAATTCTCCAGGTTCTTGATTCTATTAAATCAATCAAAGAGGATGAATCATGTCATTATACTTTTTTCTTTGCGGGAAAGGTTGATAATACAATAAAAGAGGAACTTTATAATTTGTATGAAGATATTAAAAATAAGATACAAATTGTTCTAATTGATCAATATTGCTCATTTGACTTTTTTTCATCCTTGTGTCTGTCATGTGATGCCATCTTAACGCCTTATTTACGTACAGCGCAAAGTAGTGGAATAATAGGATATGCATCTCAATTTGGCAAGCCAGTAATAGCACCTGACAGTGGGTTATTAGGGGAACTAGTAAAACGATATCATTTGGGAATACAAATACACACAATAGATGCCCCATCATTATGCAAAGCATATCGTATGGTAAGGGCAGGTGATTATACCTTGCCCAACTCTGACTATTGCAAAGACAATTCAAGAGAAAAGTTTATTGAAACACTTTCAATAATGTTTGATTAATCATGAAACTATTTTTATTTGGACTTTTCCATTTTTTTCTGGGTATTATAATGTGGATCCCTTTACATCCTCTTAGAAGATTATTTTGCAAAATCTTCATGAAAAGTTTCGATGGTTCGAGTGCTATTTATAGAAATGTTGATATTAGGGCCCCGTACAAAATATCAATTGGGAAATATACGAATATTAATAAGGAATGTGTCCTTGATGGTAGAGGTGGATTAACCATTGGAAACAATGTTGATATTGCTCAACAGGTTAATATATGGACTGAACAACATGATTATAATAGTCCAACTTATGAAAGTATATCTGCCCCTGTTATTATTGAAGATTATGTTTGGCTCGCTTCAAGGTCAACAGTTCTTCCAGGAGTTACAATTGGAAAAGGAGCCGTTGTGGCATCAGGTGCTGTGGTGACTAAAGATGTAAATCCTTTTGCTATTGTAGGAGGGGTCCCTGCAAGGGTTATCGGTTATAGAAAAGAGAATGCAATTGGCTATAAACAACATTGTCGTGCGTGGTTTAGATAACACAGCTGTTTGGGCATGACTTTGAGCCTTATTGTTTTTAGCAAATCTATAAAATTTGATTACAATGAAAATATTATTTTTAAGTCTCTATTTTGAGCCAGACTTGTGTGCGGGTTCTTTTAGAAATACAAGTCTTTTTAAGCAGTTGCTAGGGAAAATAAACGAAGATGATCATATACATGTTATTTCTTCACTCCCTAATAGGTATGCTTCTTATAGTGCAGATGCTAAACAAAAAGAAGAAGGGGGGAATTATACAATTGATAGGGTGAATATGCCAAAACATAACGGAGGAATGTTTGACCAAATTAAATCATATTCGGTTTATTTTAAAAAAGCAATTGAACTATCAAAAAAGCATGATTATGATTTAGTCTATGCTTCATCAAGTCGCTTGTTTACTGCAGTTCTTGGCAGCTATATTGCAAGAAGGAAGAACTGTCCTTTGTATTTGGATATTAGAGATATTTTCTCTGATAGTATGAGGGATTACTTTAACAATAAGCCTTTGATTAAATATCCTGGTTTATTTACAGTTATGCAATTTGAGAAATATGCATTCAATAGAGCTCAACATATAAATATCGTTTCCGAGGGTTTTGCGACTTATTTTAAGAGATATCCTAAAGCTAGCTATTCCTATTTTACAAATGGAATTGATGATATCTTTTTAGAGTCTGGCAATGAGGAATCTGGTAATCCGCAAGAACCATATGTAATAACGTATGCAGGGAATATAGGTCAGGGACAGGAACTTGAAACAATGGTACCACAACTTGCTCAAAAGTTAGGTCCCTCTTACGAGTTTCAAATTATAGGCGATGGTGGCACTAGAGCTCTTTTGGATAAAGCGGTGTTGGAATGTGGTGTTACCAACGTTAAAATCCTTAAGCCAGTTCCCCGTAAGGAGCTGATTGAGATATATAAGAAGACAGATTTCTTTTTTACTAAATTAAATATTTTAGAGAAAGTCGCCTTGCCCTCAAAAGTATTTGAATATGGTGCGTTTGATAAGCCTATTATCTGTGCATTAAGCGGCTATGCCAATGAATTCGTGAGAAAGAATGTGCCCAACGTGATACTGTCTGAGGCAAATGACATAGAAGGATTAGCTGAAAAGGTAAAAAATTACCAGTATCGAAAAGAAAAAAGAACTGAATTCGTGAAAAAATACTCTCGTGGGTTCATCATGGACGAAATGGCAAATGACATTTTGAAATTGGTACAAGGCAAATAAATGTGATAAATGTCGTTCGTGACATAAAATGTTTGTAACTTTTTATACATGTTGTAAATGAAGATATTCATTTTAGATATATCTGCAAGGAATGCAGTGCAGTATGACCCTGCTTTATGTAATAGTATTGGTGAAATATCTATTGATACGAATGACGTTTATTTGTTGTCTAACACAAAGCAGGGAACCCCACAATACTATAAGTTTATAAAATTACTAAATTTTGTACCAGAAAAATACGATGGTAACAGGTCAAAACTGAAAAGACTAATCCGCGCCATTGAAGTTTTTATAAATTATATTTATGTGATAATACTCTGTCTTTTCAAAAACCCCGATATACTACACTTACAATGGATTCCCTTCGTTGATATTTGTACAATAGAAAGAAATGTCTTTAAATTGATAAATATTGTATCACCTAGAACCAAAATATTTCTTACGGTTCACAATATTTACCCTCATGATTTAGTGGTAGAAAAAAGACTAGAATATCGGACTCGGTTCTTGAAAGTTGGAGAACTAATTAATGGCTATTTTGTTCATCTTATATCTGCAAAAGAAGAATTAAGTAAAGAATACGGAATTCCTGCTTCAAAAATACATGTATCTTATCATGGAATATATAAGCCAGAGGGATACAAACAGCACAATGGAACTGAAAGTCCAAAGCTACGTATGGTAATGTATGGAGTTCAAAACAAATACAAGGGCGCTGATATTTTAATTAATGCATTGAAATTATTACCAGAAAATTTGAGAGATAAAACTGAAACCTATATTATGGGTAAAACTGACCAATCATTATACGATAGTTGTATTGGTTTATGCGAAGAATTAAATGTTACATGGAACAATAGTTATGTAAAAGATGAATTCTTGTATGAAAAGATAGGAGAATCAGATTTGATACTTTTACCATATAGAAAAATATCACAAAGCGGAGTCCTACTTCTTGCTATATCTTTTGGAAAATCTATTTTAACATCCGATTTGCCATCGTTTAAAGAAACATTAGAGGGATATACTGATGATATGTTTTTTGAAAGTGAAAATCCAGAGTCATTATCAAGGCTAATAAAAAGATATATTGAAGGCGATATTGATATAGACAAGCAAGTCGATATAATTAAGAGCCTTACTGAAAAATATTCCTGGAAAGAAACTGCGAAGGCTACAATAAATGGTTATCTGAGCAATTGATAATATAAGTTACGTTTTAAAGTAATTTAAAATATGTATAGATATATATTTAAACGTTTTATAGATTGTACCCTATCTGTTCTAGGGCTGGTAGTGGGTTGCATCCCTATGATTATCATAGCGATTGCAATCAAATTGGATAGTAAAGGCCCCGTGTTCTTTAAACAGAGACGTTTAGGTAAGGGAACTAAACCCTTCACAGTCTTTAAGTTTCGTACCATGTGTGATCACGCATACGAAATGGGCGGCCTTGCAACTAGTGCAAGTGATTCAAGAATCACAAAAGTGGGTGGTTTCCTTAGGCGTACCAGTTTAGACGAACTTCCTCAGATGTTCAATGTGCTGAATGGAACAATGGCAATCATTGGCCCACGACCTATTCTTGACTGGGAATGGGATGAATATAAGGACAACAAAAGGTATGCAAAACGTTATGATGTTCTGCCAGGGTTCTTCTGTACAATAGATTTGGTTAATCGTGCTGCATTGCGCGAAGATCAGTTTGAAGCAGATGCTGCTTATGCAGAGAACCTGTCATTCTGGTTGGATGTGAAAACCTTCTTTGGCGTGATCGCTCCGGTACTGTCTGGCGACCATGTCTATAGGGATGAGAGATAAGATTATAAACGAAATAATATACTGATATGTATAGCATTGAGAAATTACAAGCATTAGAAAAGGAGTTTGGCACGCCCATCTATCTTTTCCGTGAAGAGGAATTTGTGAAGAACTATAAGGAGTTTGTGGCTTGCTTCAACAAGTACTACTCAAAGTATCAGTTGGCGTACAGCTACAAAACTAACTATACACCGGCTATCTGCAAACTGGTGAAAAGCCTTGGCGGTTTTGCGGAAGTGGTGAGTGATATGGAATACTCAGTGGCTCGTGCAGTTGGTTATGAGCCTTGCCAGATTGTATATAATGGTCCGTTCAAACAGGAACTTGGTAAGGAGTCTCTGCTGAATGGTGGTATCATCAATGTGGATAATCTGGAGGAACTGAAGCGTATCTGCAAGACAGCGGACGAGTATCCTGACAAGAAACTTGAGATAGGTATTCGCGTTAATATCAATATTGGTCAGCATTTTATCTCTCGTTTCGGTATTGATTCAGACAGTCCTGATTTGCAGAAAGCTTTTGATATGGTAGCAGGCGTGAAGAATCTTGAAGTTGTGGGCTTGCATTGTCATGTGGGTCAGAGCCGTACCGTAGAAGCTTGGAGTAATCGTGCAACTATCATGTTGGCTCTGGCAGATAAGTATTTCCCCAGCAAGGCACCCAAGTTCATCGATATGGGAAGCGGAATGTTTGCACGTATGGAAGAATCGCTGGCCAAACAGTTTGGTGATAACATTCCTACATTTGAGGATTATGCTAAGGCTGTAGCCGTTCCTTTTGCTGAGCATTACAAACATCTTTCACAGGAAGAGAAGCCCATCCTGATGACGGAACCCGGTACTACTGTTATCAATAGCTATATTGATTTCATTGGTAAGGTGGAAAGCATTAAGCATATTAAGGGGTATGAGTTCGTTGTACTGAACTGCAGTAAGGACAATTTGGGTGACATCTGCAAGATGAAGAAGATGCCGTTGCAGATAGTTCATGTGAACCCTGAACAGGAGATGCTGAATGAAGCAGAGTTTGTAGGTTACACTTGTTTGGAACATGATGTGATGTATCCGGATTATAAGGGCTCACTTGGAGTAGGGGACTATGTCATCTTTGGCAATGTGGGTGGCTACAGCAATGTTTCTAAGCCGCCATTCATTTTCTGGAACTGCCCTATGATAGGCCAGAAGGCTGATGGCTCTTGCTATGTAATGAAGAAGGGTGAAACATTTGAGGATGTATTTACAACTTACGTGATTTAATATGAGCGAGTTTAAGAATCTTACTGTGCTGCTATCAGCTTGTGGCGCACAGTTCGCGCCAGGGTTGGTGAAATGCCTTAAAGACAACGGAGAGCGTGAAATCCGTGTCATAGGTATTGATATGCACTATGACCCTACGCTTGATGGCCTTTATGATGGTATCTATGAAGTACCAGCTGCTTCAGATCCCAAATATATTGATGTCATTCTGGATATCTGTAAGAAAGAGAACGTGGATGTTGTGCTGCCCTTTATGTCAGCAGAACTTATCCCGCTTCTTGACCGTAAGGCGGTTTTTGACAAACTGGGTATAAAGGTGGCTGTTGGTGATAGAAAGACCATTGAGACCACCATCAACAAGTATAACTTCTATGCCTTCTTGAAAGAGCATGGGTTGAAAGTCCCTAAGTTTCATGTTATCAAGAAGGCTTCAGAACTAAAAGAAGCTTGTGGGGCAGTTGGCTATCCTGAATATCCCGTGTGTGTAAAAGCAACAGAACTTAGTGGTAGCCGTGGTATCAGAATGATTGATCCGTCAAAATCAAGGTTTGATATCCTGTTTGGCGAGAAACCAAACTCATTTTTTACCTCATTTGAAGATTTACAGGCAACTCTGAATGAGCGCCCTGAAATGCCGGAAATGATGGCTATGGAATACCTCCCTGGCGAAGAGGGATCTGTGGATTTGATTGCTGACCACGGCAAGATTGTCTATATGTGCTATCGTGAGAGCAATGTAAACCTTGCCAGTATTCCACAGGCTGCTACCTTGTCTTATAATAAAGAGGCATACGAGATTGCTGAGTCTGTTGTAAAGGCATTGGGTCTTGATGGTTCTGCTGATTTGGACTTCAAATATGACCGTGATGGAAAGCCCGTGTTGATGGAGATTAACCCTCGCATTGCTGCCACTATGCAGATATTCAAGGAAGGTGGGCTCAATTTGCCTTATCTACGTATTAAGCAGTTACTTGGTGAGGAACTGCCAAAGATTGACATCAAGTATGGTGTGAAGATGAAGAGACGGTATTTGGAAATGTTCGCTAAATAATGCCACTATGTATAAAGTATTGATTACAGGTGCTGGGAGCTATGTAGGCGAGAGTGTAAGGAAATATATTTTGGCCACTTCGTCTGATTTTGAGATAGATGCCGTAGATACCTTCGAAGACCATTGGAAGCAGGCTGATTTCTCAAAATATGATGTAGTCTATCATGTGGCAGGTATTGCTCATGTGAATGCAGATCCTAAAATGGAGCCTTTGTACTATAAGGTGAATCGTGATTTAACAATAGAGATTGCCAAATATGCAAAGGCTGCTGGTGTGAAGCAGTTCATTTTTATGTCTAGCATGATTGTGTTTCATGAGAGCCAATCTTTGAAGACGGAGATGTTGACCGTTGATACTAAACCCAATCCAAATGGCTTTTATGGAGATTCCAAACTTCAGGCAGAAAATGGTTTACATGAATTAGAATCACCATTGTTCAAGGTATGTATTTTAAGACCTCCAATGATTTATGGCCCTAATTCAAAGGGTAATTTCTTGCGCTTGGGATGGCTTGCAACAAAAACACCTATTTTCCCTTTATGGCACAACAAGAGGAGTATGCTATATATAGATAATTTGGCAGAGTTTGTAAAGCAGGCTATTCTTAGGGGGCTGTCAGGAACTTTTTATCCACAAAATCAAGAATTGGCAGATACGGTTGATATTGTACGTTTTTTTGCAAAGAAGTACAATCATAAAATTTGGTTCAGTAAGTTCTTTAACCCGTTTGTATGGATGGGCTCATTCTTCCTGCAGCCGTTGAACAAAATGTTTGCCTCCTATTATTATGACCCAGAAATGAGTAAGATGGATTTTGACTATCAACTAGTAGGTCAGGATAAATCGTTTGAGGGGTTGGAAGTTACGGAGGCTAACCGACACATGTAATAATTAATAGTAAGAAATGCATGCATGTATGTTAATTACCGCAAACCTGAGGGTTGACTAAAATGAAGATATTGAGCAATAATCAGGAGGCATTTTTAGCATTGTTGCGTGCCGGCCTATGGGAACAGGATGTTATGCTATCATCATGTGGGGAGATTGATTTTTCTGATGTTTATCGGATAGCAGAAGAACAATCTGTTGTAGGTTTGGTTGCAGCAGGGTTTGAACATAATACGGGAACAAAGGCACCACAAGAAATATTACTTACTTTTGTCGGAACGGCATTGCAATTAGAAAAGCGAAATAAAGAAATGAATTTGTTTATTGCAAAACTAATTGAAAAAATGCGAGAAGTCGGCATATATGCATTGCTTGTTAAAGGGCAGGGGGTTGCTCAGAATTATGAGCGCCCGTTATGGAGAGCTTCGGGGGATATTGATTTCTACTTAAGTGAGGAGAATTATAATAAGTCGAAGCTGCTATTAAAACCTTTAGCCTCAAGAATTGACAATGAGAATGAATATACAAAGCATTGTGGAATGACGATTAATTCATGGGAAATAGAGCTGCACGGATCGCTAAGAAGTGGGTTGTGGGGAAAATTGGAGCATGTTCTTGACAATGTACAGTATGAATTGTTTTGTGGAGGTGCTGTTCGGTCATGGATGAATGGTAAAACACCGGTTTTTCTGCCTAGGGTAGATGAAGATGTTTTTTATGTATTCTCTCATATTCTTCAACATTTCTATAAAGAAGGTGTAGGATTACGACAAATATGCGACTGGTGTAGATTATTATGGTCTAATAAAGAATCAATCAATTTAAAACTGCTTGAATATAGAATAAGAGAGGCTGGTGTAATGACTGAGTGGAAAACTTTTGCATCATTGGCAGTTCACTATCTGGGAATGCCAAACGACGCCATGCCATTTTACACTAAATCACGAAGATGGTTATGTAATGGAAGCAAAACTTTGTCCATAATATTGGCATCAGGTAACTTTGGACATAATAATGATTATACTTATTACAATAAGTCTTATTGGAAATACAAGTATATATCATTTATGAGACATTCAAGAGATTCTGCTAAGCGTTTCTTGATATTTCCCAGAGACTCGTTTGTTATGTGGATGAAGATGATATATGTAGGAATAAAAGAGTTATTTCAAAGAAAATACTTAAGTAATTAATTTTTTACATCATGATAATAAGAAGTAAAGCCCCCCTTCGCCTTGGCTTGGCAGGAGGAGGTAGTGATGTGTCACCGTATTCTGACATCTACGGAGGCATTATATTAAATGCTACAATCAATCTATATGCTTATTGCACCATAGAGGAAACTGATGATAATTCAATAACAATTGAGAGTTACGATGGTGATTGTAATGAATGTTATCCTCTATGTCGTGAATTGGAGATTGATGGTAAAGCGTCCCTACTTAAAGGCAGTTATAATCGAGTTATGCGTGATTTTGATTTATCCTTAAAATCGTGCAAAATTACCACATATAATGATGCACCTGCCGGTTCGGGACTTGGCACATCATCTACTATGGTAGTCGCTATTCTGAAAGCTTTTGTAGAATGGCATAGTCTGCCTTTAGGAGATTATGAGATAGCTCGACTTGCGTATGAAATTGAACGTAAAGATCTTCAATTGTCTGGAGGCAAGCAAGACCAGTATGCTGCTGCTTTTGGCGGTTTCAATTACATGGAATTCTTAAAGGATGATATGGTGATAGTCAATCCATTGAAGGTTAAGCGTTGGATTATTGATGAATTGGAAGCCAGCATTGTACTATACTTTACAGGCCGCTCACGTAGTTCTGCCGCTATTATTGATGAACAAAAGAAGAATACCAGCACAGGCAACAATAAATCTATTGAAGCAATGCACCGTATCAAGCAGAGTGCTATTGATATGAAGTTAGCCGTGCTTAAAGGTGACATGAAAGAATTTTCACGCATTCTTGGGCAGGGGTGGGAAGATAAGAAAAAGATGGCAGGAGCCATTACAAATCCCATTATCGAAGAAGCCTTTGAGGTGGCAACAAAAGCAGGCGCTTTGTCAGGTAAGGTAAGTGGTGCTGGTGGTGGCGGCTTTATCATGTTCTTTGTTGAGCCTACTAAGAAAAAGGTTGTTGTTGAAGCGTTGGAGAAATTGGGAGGTTTCACAAAACATTTTAATTTCACCGATGGCGGAGCCCATGGTTGGAAGATATATGAAACTGATCGTGTGGATTCTTTAAAATTTTAATGACATGGAAGAACAATTGAACCTCTTGATTGAACGCTACCCTAAGTTGGCGGTATGCAAAGAGGATATTAAGAAAGCATACGAATTGCTTGAAGCAGCATACAGCAATGGCCGTAAACTCTTGGTTTGCGGTAATGGCGGCTCTGCATCAGATTCTGAACATATTGTTGGTGAGTTAATGAAGGAGTTTAAGTTGAAGCGCAAAGTTTATAGTGATCAAGCTGCAGCCCTAAAAGAGATTGACCCTGAATTAGGTCCAGTGCTTGCAGATAACTTGCAAGGAGCACTACCCGCTATCTGTCTAACAGGTCATTCCTCTTTGACAACAGCATTTATGAATGATGCGAATGCCGATTTAGTGTTTGCTCAGCAAGTTAATGGTTATGGTAAGCCTGGTGATGTATTTCTTGGAATCTCTACCTCTGGAAATAGTAAGAATGTACTTTATGCTGCTGTGAATGCTAAGGCAAAAGGGCTGAAAGTGATTGGCTTGACGGGTGCGAAAGAGAATAAACTGATGAAGTATGCAGATGTTTGTATTCGCGTACCTGAGACAGAGACTTATAAGATTCAGGAGTTGCACTTGCCTGTATATCATTGTTTGTGTTTAATGTTGGAAGAAAAGTTTTTTGGCGAGAAATGAATAAAGACATTGTTTGGATAGATTATGCTAAAGTAATAGGCATTTGGCTAGTTATTCTAGGTCATTTAATGCAGCGAATGCCAGGGTGGGCTGACTCTTTTCTTCGCACATCCTGGGATTGGATATATCTATTTCATATGCCTTTATTCTTTGTCATTTCCGGGTATCTATATAAAAGGAAAAGTAGTGAACCCCTAAGAATGGGGGGGGGGTAAAATATGGAAATCACTGGTTGTACCGTATTTAATATATCAAATAGCCTTCTTGCCTTTTGCAATATGGATACATAAAGAAGAGCTATTAGCAGACGGGCAGTGGTGGAAGTTATTAATAGGCATAATTGATGGTGATGGATATGATACGCCAATATCATTTTACGATTGTCTTCCGTGTTGGTTCATTGTTAGCATAATACAGCTAAGAATACTCTTTCTCCTTGTAGAAATTAATAAGATTTCTGCTGCGATACTAGTATTAATATCAGTTGTGTTTCTTGTTATACGTAAACATCTAGGTTTAGATTTGTTCTTTTGCATAGACAGTACAGTTATGGCTATTCCGTATTTCCTCATCGGATATTTCATGAAGAAGAAATTGATAATAGAGAGTATAAAAAGACAGAGTATATGGGTGGTTGTTGCGTTTCTTTCAGCTCTAATAGTATCATTAGTGTTAGTATTGAATGGACCCGCACAAATGAATGGTCCATCATATGGTCATAATGTTATAGCTAATTACATTGCCGGGATTTCGGGTAGTATCTTGGTTTTCTCCCTATCCCATTTGCTTGCTAACAAACTTGGCGAAAAAAAAGAAATTAAACTTGTATCAAGAAATACTCTGTTTATAATATTTGCACATTGGGTGGTTATACTCCCATTGGGAATTATTATAGCCAAAGTATTAAGTAATTTTAATTATATAATTGTTTTAACTATAGTGGCGTACATTTTATCAGGTTTTGTTCTTCTTATTATGAGGAAATGGATAGAACTATGGATAGAAAAGTTCCCTATTTTATTTGGAAAATAAAAAAGAGCATAAAAGATGAAGGTAGTTATCATGGCTGGCGGACGAGGAACTCGTATCGCTGAGCTTTTTCCTGATATACCGAAGCCATTGATTCCTGTGGACGGGATGCCTATTCTCGAAAGGGAGATAAGGTCACTTGCATCGCAGGGCTTCAAAGATTTAATATTGACTGTAGGTTATCTAGCAGATAAAATCATAGAATATTTTGGAGATGGCATTCAACTTGGGGTGAAGATTGACTATTTTGTCGAAGAAACACCTCTGGGTAATGCTGGCGCATTATTCCGGTTAAAAGAAAAAATAGGTGTAGAGCCTTTCTTCCTTCTTAATGCTGATGCGGCATTTGATGTGGATTTCAATCGTATGCTTGATTTCCATAAGAAACATGAAGGTCTCGTTACGCTTTTCACTCACCCTAACTCCCATCCATACGATAGCGGATTAATCATTGCTGACAAAGAAGGTTGTGTAGAAAAGTGGCTCAGTAAGGAAGATGAACGTCCACAATGGTATAACAACAGAGTCAATGCCGGACTTCATGTTATTGATCCTAAGGTTCTTGAAATTAGTCTTAAGAACTTAGACATAGACCAAGAAACAGGATTCCCTAAGGGTAAGGTTGATTTGGATCGCCAGATACTCAAACCGTTATGCGGAACAGGAAAGATGTTTTGTTATGATAGCCCAGAATATGTAAAAGACATGGGAACACCAGACCGTTTTCATCAAGTAGAAGCAGACTATAAGAATGGTGTTGTTCAAGCAAAGAACCTTAGAAATAAGCAGAAAGCCATCTTCCTTGATCGTGATGGCACAATCAATAAGTATGTTGGATTCCTTCGCAATATTGACGATTTTGAACTGATAGAGGGTGTGCCAGAGGCTATTAGATTAATAAATCAGAGCGGATATTTGGCTATTGTGGTTACTAATCAGCCTGTTATCGCCCGTGGTGAAGTGACATGGGAAGAACTCCACGAGATACACAAGAAGATGGAAACACTCCTTGGCGAGGATGGTGCCTATATTGATGGTATTTATATCTGTCCACATCATCCTGATAAGGGATTTGAGGGAGAACGCCCGGAATACAAATTTGACTGTGACTGCAGAAAACCCAAACCTGGGTTATTGTTGCAAGCGGCAAGAGATTTCAATATAGATTTGTCACAATCAATAATGATAGGTGATAGTGAAAGAGACCGGAATGTGAAAGACAATGCAAAATTGAAAGAGGCCTTTTTAGTTGAAACAAACAGTAGGAATGACCTTCTAGATGTTATAAACAGGGAACTCTTTAATTAATGATTAATATTACACCTGGTGTTAAATATAATTATGAGAAAATCGAAATTTATCATTTTCTTGCTAATAGCCAATTTATTTAGCTGCTCTTCTTGCTCTCAGCAAAGAACCATTAACTACAATTTGCTTAATAATAACTTATGCTCACCAGAGGAAAAGGGGAGCCTAACAGCTATGTCAGATACCATAAATCCTTTAAATATGGGGCTGGATGCTGCAAAAACTGATGTAGAAAGGTATTATGTACTTTATAATACACATAAGAAAGCTGCAGATGAAAATAAAGCTATAAGTTATCAAGGAATTGATAGTATTAATATTGAAATACCAACAGGGGCAAAGCCTATACCTCTCGGCCAATTAACTGATTTTGCAGGTGTCAGGATGAAAGTGCTGAACAATAGCGAGGATGTTTTTATATTTCAGATTGACAATACAAGACATGATATAAAGATTGCTCAGAACATTATGGACTGCGGGGATTTCCGCAATATCCCTCAATTGGAAAAAGGTGTAAAATTGTTGTGCCTTGGAGACAATAACCCTTGGATTGAACACAGAGGGCAGGATGGTTTGAAAGCCCCCAAATACGATATCATTATTTTGAAAGATGGAATTGCTCAAAATGAGGTTGTAATGCCATACTCGGATTCTACAACTACTAGACCATTTGCATATTATTATGATTCAACCCCAGAATTGAAAGTTTTTAAAAATCTGGTATTTATAAGAGACGCGGATTCTCAATACAAAACATGGCTGGTTCAATTTAACGGTGTGTATAATATTCTTGTTTATAACCTAAATATAATTACACCTGAGGATGAAACAAAGTATGCTGATAAAGTTATTCAGGCAAATCATTGTGGAAATGTTGTGATGAGAGATATCCTTATAAATGGTACATATTCGCAAAGGAAGCAATTTGGTTATGGAATTAATGTAAACTTCTCTACAAATTTAAAGTTCTTCAACATTATCTGTGAATATGCGAAATGGGGTGTGTTTTGTACAAATTGCACCAACAATTCATATCTAAAGGATTGTAAGATTAACAGATATGATGTCCATTGTTATGGGAAAGATATAACTATGGAAAACTGTGAATTGACAGATCTGGCATTGCCCATATCATCTGTTTATGGAAAAATAAAATATAAGAATTGTACCTTCAAAGAATCAGAACCAATTACCATCAGGGATAATTATTATGCATACGTTCCTTTTGATTTGGAAATAACCGATTGTAAATATTATGCTTCCAAAAGGAGTAATTGTATTTTTAATGCAGGAAGTATGGATAATAATGTTCAATTAAGAAAAGAGCTAAGAAGCAAATGTCTCCCCAATATTAGAATTAATCGATTACACATCGTACCGGTTGATAATGTAAAGGATTTTTATATATTTAAATTTAAAACAACGGGCGAAACCCCTGTGGATTATTTAAAGGAGGTTAGAATAAGTAACTTGAAAATAGATGGCAATTTACATTTTGAGATAAGTAATAATCCGATTAAATTATCTAACAGGGTTAAATATAGAGTATCAGGCTCTGGCGTTTACAACACAAAGAAAGATTTTAAAGGAATTTTGGAATCTTCTTTTAGATAAAATAGGCTTATGGTTGAAGAGTTAGTTTCTTTTTCATCGTCGGAACTGGAAGATATTGATTTGCTCATGCATGAATTGTCTGCTACAAGTTTCTGTAATGAGGAGCTTTTGAACAATGCCTTGAATGATGCAAATGTGCTTGTGTATGTGATTAGGGATGAAGGGCACATTGTAGCTACCGGAACGCTTTGCATCAAACACACGCTGGAGTTCACCATTGCTGATATAGAATCTGTGGTTGTCAGCTCTAAGTGCCGTGGCCGTGGATATGGAAAGGAGTTGATGACGGCTATGATTGAGGCGGCAAAGAGGATGAATGTGCATCATATACAGTTGACATCTAATCCCACACGGGTGACGGCAAACCGGCTGTATCAGGAGTTGGGGTTTGAGCGGTATGAGACGAATTGTTATAGATTGCTTTTGAAGGGTTAATAAACATCGAAAGATTCGAAAACCTCTAATGTCACACAGATCTCACAGAGACCACAGATATTTCTTTTTCGAACACTGATTGCACGAATTGACACGGATGATTAACAAAAACATCGAAAACCCCTTTGTGCCGCAATGGGGCAAAAAAAAACGGAGCCACATCGAATGACGTAGCTCCGTTCAAGGTCCAGAGTAATGAATCTGTCCCATAACTCACGGCAGGTCGCTAAGTGCCCGACGAATCTGGTTCATGGCATCGCTGGGGCAAAGCCGTCCGCTAGATAGGATTCGTCCGTCACGGACCTCAAGTCCCAACTCGGATACGCCCAGGATTTTGGCAGAGGGCCACTGCTTACGGGCCAGTAGGAGCACACTGATAAGCTCGGGGCGGGAGAGGCCTGCGGCACTGATGATGTGGCTGTGTCGGAAGTCAGACACGCGGCTGTTACGAATAGCAAGAACAGCGTCTTGAGAATAGCTTTCATTGACTAAGATATATTTTACTTGTTTCATAATAACGGTATTTTAAAGGATTGAAGGAGATTCCGGTTCGTCGCCCGGAATGAGGATTGGCCGGAACCTCCTATGAAAAGAGAGACTAGTGGAGCCCCATGCAGCTGGTAGCACCCAGGGCGGTCAGGATGGCTGTGAGGATGCTGATGAGGGTCTGCAGGATGAACTTCCAGAGGTTTTTCTTGGAGTCATCGCCGAGAACCACAATGGGATCCACATAGGGAGCATCGGGGTTAGACACTGCGTCTTTAACCGACTTGTTGATGGCCTTTTTTACGAGTTTGGCCAGAAGTTTCTGAAACAACTTTTTCATAATTCACACTGATTTTAATTGTTAATTAATAGGTCACACAGATTTCACAGATTACACAGATAATTATGACAGACAACGAACTGACATACCAGATAAGAGGGGCAATCTTCGAGGTTTACAACACCTTGGGGCCGGGTTTGCTGGAATCTGTGTATGAAGAAGCCTTAGTGTTTGAACTCCAGCAGCAGGGGCTTCAAGTAGCCCGGCAGATGGAGGTTCCCATTAGCTATAAAGGGAACTGTCTCAAAACTGCTCTTCGCCTGGATTTGCTCATCGAGAATAGAATTATCGTAGAGCTAAAGTCTGTCGAAGAGATGAAGCCGGTGTTTGCAAAACAACTGCTTACATATCTAAGGCTTCTGGATAAGCGCATAGGCCTCTTGGTGAACTTCTCGTCAAACAACATCAGAGAGGGCATCATCCGCATAGCTAATTAATCTGTGCCATCTGTGTCATCTGTGTGAGTTAAGAAAGTGGATTAGCCCTCGTCGCCGTTGTCACCGGTGTTGCCGCCACCGCCTGTGCTAGGGTTGGGGTCGGGTTCAGGGTCGGGGTCAGAGCCGCCTCCGGTGTACTGGCCGGTAGTTACGGTGCCGTCAGCATTGATGGTGGTCTGTGTACCGTTCTCAGCCACGATTATAATCACGGTGCGGTCGCCAGCCAGGGCGTTGAGGGTGATGGTGTCGGGCCAGGGACCGGTCAGATAGACATCCTGATAGCCGCTCTTGGAGGCAATCTTGATGCTGGTGGGGTGCTCAACGGCGTAGGCGCTGATGGCCTGCTCCACATCGGTAATGGTGACGTCCTGACCGTTCACATAGAGCTCTGCCAGCGCCTGAAGGGCCTGCGAAAGGGCCTTGTAGTTGAGGCTGAAGTAGCGGTTGCTGGGCGACCCCGTCTTGTTGGTGATGGTCTGGCGGATGGTACGCAGGTGATGTTTCATATGCATCTGCACCATCTTGAAGATAGCCTGGCGCGTGCGGGCCTCAGGTGTGTTGTACACGCTGGCAGGCATGGTAGGAGTAGTACGGGCAAAGGTCTTGCCGTTAACAGTGTAATAGGTGATACCATCGATGGTACCTGTTGTCTTGCGGCCTATGCCGACTTGTTTGATCTGTGCCATAATTTAATACGGTTTTAATTGTTAATAAAAAGGGTTACTGAATCTTGAGCGCGTTCTGGACGGAGCACTTGCCGTAGCCAAGCTTGCCATTACGCATGCCAAGCAGGATGGTGCGGCGGTTGCGCTCGCGGGATACGTAGCTCACGTGAATGAAAGAGGGATAGAGGATGAGCTGGTCGTAGTCAATGCTCTCATCCAGGATGATGAGGCGGAATGCCTTGATAAGCAGTTCGCGACGAGTCGGTTTTGCTGGGTTCAAGGTTCCAGGTTCCAGGTTCAAATCCTTGGGCTCCGCCACATAAAAATCTGCCGCCTGCCCCAGCATGTGCTGGCTGCGCTGCGAGGAATGCGCCAACATACTGTTAAGTGCCTTGGTGCGGTAACCGCTGGTGATGACCACCGGCAGCCCAAGTGCCTCGCGGAGCGGTTCCAAGCAGCCCTGGCAGAGCGCCCTGAGGTTGTCCACCGCCTCCTGAGGAGGAGTGTTGTCAATCCCGTGCTTGCGGGCAGTGGCGCTCTTGGTGAACTCGTCCAGGCAGAAGTGCGGGGATAATGAAATGTTACTTGTCATACTCGTATACATTTTTACTTGTTAAACATTAATTTTGTCTGTTGAAACCGTTTCAGAATTGCTACCCGGGATGCGCTCCTGACGTGTTTCTGAGTGCAAAAGTATAGCGGCAGGTACCCCTTTTCCAATTACGTTGAAAGGCGTTTAAGAATGGTTGAAACCTCACCAAAAAACGGTTGAAAAACAGCGAAAAAACAATATGGCTGAAGAGAAAAGCAACATCATTTTCAACATCTCTGGCGGCAATAACCAAATACTGCCCAACGCCACCAAGGCGGAGCAGCATTTCTATGGTGACCAGTTTGCCAAGGAAGCCCTGCGCAACGGGGCAACAGATGAACCGCCGCTCACCGATGATGAGCGACGGTTGAAAGTGTATGTGGAGAAAGAGGATTCGTTGCGTAATTACGTGGCCAGTCTTAAGGTATGTAAGACGGCAGCAGAGGTGGGGCAAGTGGTGGCCATTATGTGCGAAAATGAACCCTATCTCGATGAGGTTCGTATAGATAAAGAAAATTTCATCGAGACTCTGATTCCTTTTCTTACGGGAGTAGATAAAGGTAAAGGCGTTGATAACCTGCGCATCCAGATTGATAAAGCTTGGGCGGAGCGTAAGCGTGCCCTCAGGAATAAATAAGGAATATAGTTATGGCAGACAATTCGTTTGATATAAAAGGCGGAAGCAATCAGATACTGCCTAATGCTCAAGAAGGTAAGCAGTATTTTATTGGTGACTCAGCCATCAAGCAGGCTATGCAGCATGCAAAAGGTGAGGTCTTACAAGCTGAAATACTCGATATGACCTCTTATAGTGGCACGTTCCCAGAGAAGGTCGAACATGAGTTGTTGCGCGAAGTCCATCTATCGCTTTGCGAGGAAAAGCTTAAGGAAAATACTGTCGTATGTGTGACCGGCGAGGAAGGAGTAGGTATGACAACATTCCTTTCGCAGTTTGCTCGCAAACATCACGATAACTGTGTTAGCTATTTCTATAACGGATTTGACCGCATTCAACTCGACTCAGAGGTAATGGAGGGTGATATTACAGAACAGCTCTATTGGTATGCCAACAAATGCAGTTGCCCGTTTGAAGTAAAGCATGTCAACGAAGTCTATACTAGGGTGTTAAGACAATTGAGGCAGTCCAAGGATGGTGTGATGTATTTTGTCTTCGATGGATTCAGTAAAATACCCTCGGAATATAGGGAGAACATCTGTAAACTGATTGAACTGTTGCAATGGGAGAAGGCTCATTTCCTCTTATCTGGTGATAAAAAACAAATAGAAGACCTGTTCAAGCAGACAAAGAAATGGTCTATTTCAGAAGTAACTTTGCTACGTTTTAGCGAGGCTGACTCCAACGACTACTTTACCCGTTCTAAAACAGGTCTCGGGAAAGAGCAACTGTTTGAACTATACAAAATATCGCGGGGTAATGCCCGCCGTATGAACGATCTTCGCACAAAATACCTGTGTAACGACCGTATAGAAGAGTTGATGAGTGCGGACATCGATGCCAATAGTGATCTGAATCAAGAAGACTATGAGCGGATATGTCGCGATAGCGATCCTGCGGTGATTCCTTTGTTTGCTCTGTTGGCTTATACTGAGTTTGAGTTTACCTGTGATTTTTATGCAAATGTACTAGAAGTTTCTACCGATGTGGTGAAAGCCATCGCTGAGCGCTACTCTGACTATATTCTTATTAAGGAAAACGGTGCTATCTGTTTGCGTTCTGAGGGATTCCGCAAATATTTATGTGGGCGACTGCAGAGTCATAAGCGCGATGTGGAGTTGAGTCAGATACGTGTTTTGGAGGGGATGAAGTTGGGTGAAGCTTATGCTATGGCTCTTCCTTCTCTTTACAAATCAGTAGGTTTGAACGAGGACCTTATTAAATACCTTAATGCAGATAATGTTCAGAGAATACTTGCTGAAGGTCATTCACAGGCGGTTCTCAATGTGCAGTGCCGCTTTGGCTATGAGGCATGTGAGGCAGTCCCTACAAAACACCTAACCAGCCGTTTCCGTTACTCTCTCAATAAGGCGGCTTCGCGCGAGATAGAACGAAACGAACTTTGGGATAATGAAATATCTGCACTCATCGCCATCGGACAGCAAGCCAAGGCACTAGCTCTGGCGCATACAGTATACCTCTCCGAGGAACGATTAAAATGTTATTTGCTAATTGCTCGTAAATCTAGTGGCCTGTCTTTTGACGACCAAGCTGCGTTAAAGGATAATATCCATCAGTTAGTAGAAGAGATAGATTTCGAGGATATCCCTGAAAAGTCAATGGAGCTTGCAAAATTGTTGCTGCCTATTGACTATAAGGCCGCCATTGGCATTGTTGACCGTATCAACAAGGCTCACCAGGAAGATATCAACACCGATAAGATCTTTTCGCAGTTCTCCCTCTTTGAGCCTGTTGACCCCGAAGAGGATGATGCCCGTCGCGACTTGGCCCGCTCCAAAATTCAGGATACTGGTCTCCGTGAGTTTATCGATGCTACAGAAAACCTTTTCAAAAAGGATGATGTAGATACTTTCCTCGAAGAACTCAAACGCCTTCCTAATTATGCACAGCAGCTGCGTCTGCTGCGCTATTGGCTCCCCGCCCACAAGGACAAGAAGGATATAGGTAAGGCAGTACTTGAAGCATTGCGCCTCATAGTGGCTGACTCCGATACAGATATGCCCAAAGCGCGTGAGCTGAACGATATTGTCAGGTTAATGGGTACTATGACCAGAGAGCAGATGGAGGAGGGACTACGCTACATCAATTCTTTGGGTGATACTATTATGCGGCCTACGTCCGACTATGTCGATGCCATGATTACCGTCATAGAGGGTAGCCGTGATGTATTGCTAGAGAAGAGTCAGGAGCTACTTGAAACTCTCTTCATTTTTGTTGATGACCTGAAGGACGAGGGAATGTGGCTTACCTGTACCGCTAAACTGTTGGGCCATTTTGATAGTCTTGGTGAGCCTGGAAAGGTGGGTGATACAATTGGTACAAAAGACCAATTGCGAAGCGAACTTGAGGAAAAGGCACGCAAGCTGTTTCTTGCCACAGCATATCACATAAAGATTGTAGAGGGGCCCATTGCCGCACTTGTCTGCACCGAGCCAGATTTGATTGAGAAATTTATTGCACAGGTTAATACTGCAGAGCGTCGCAGCCGTGCCTATTCATTTGCGGCAGAACAGTATTTGGTCCATGTGGAGCCAGAAAAGCTAGATCTCGATTATTTTTTCCATCTGCTTTCCAAGGCAGAGATTAAAAGAGGTGACTGCGGTAAACCGCTATCAATGCTCACAAACAGGCTGCTTACCAGTGAAAAATATAATCATGAAGCTCTTCTGCCGTTTGTCAAGAAGTATATCAAGTTTGTTGACATACTGGATGATGTTTGGCTTCAGAGTTCTATCTGTATGCGTCTTTACAGATGGGCTGATAGGCATTTCCCGGATGATTCGTTTGTTGGTGACATCAAGAAACGTATGCTGTCTTTTTGGGAGTCTATCAATCAACGCCAGGAAAAAATTGAAAGGGGCTTCTATATAGCAAAGCTATTAGCAAAACGTTCCAAGGAAGAGGCTGAGCAAATGATTTCTCGCTGTTCTGAGCTTCGTCATCAAGGTCCACTTACATCTTCATCATGTATAGATGCTTTTTACGAAAGTCATGGGCTCTATGTCGATTCGTTGGTTACGCTCATCATTCGTGGTCTGTGTGATGAGAGTACGCTGCAAGCATTCAAAGACGATGAGGATAATCTTGTCTGCGAGAGTGAACAGTCGAGCATGTGGGGACGAATCGCTTTAGCATATCATTTGGCTGGCGATGAAGATATGTTCCGCTCGGTTGGCGACCAGTACCTGCCAACGGACTATAGTCATTTCACGCCCGAAGAGCAGAAATGGCTCATTTATAATATTTCTCCAACTCTCTATCTTCGTGGCCAGCAGAAGTTCTTTACGCTCTTAGACGACTACGACGATGTTTTTCGTGATGCCTGCCTCAAGCGTGTATGTGTTTTTGTCATAACAAAAAAACTCGATTATATTGAGTTGGACATTAAGGGTACATACGAACTATCCTACAGCGATTACATCGACCTTAACACGCTCATTGATCACATGACAGATGAAAATGAGCTTTTCCAGATTGTAGAGGTAATCTCACGTAGTATCCGTTCCTCAAATAGGTCCATTTCACCCTTGAGTACACAACAGAAGAAGGCAATTCTTGGTACCACTACCGCCATAGTAGAAAAGAAATTCCCTGCGCCTGGAGGTATTAGCCATGATGGTTACAAGATAGCCAGTCTGGCTGTTCTCAAATATGCCTCTGGCAGTTTCCTGACTCCGGATAAGGCCGGTTGGAGGGAAAGGATAGAAACTGTTGACAACAAAGCGGACCGTGCGTTCCTTTATTTCTATATTGCACCATTTTTTGGCAAGCACACTGATAAAGAAGATTTCCTTCATAGAGGCATTGAGGTGACGCGTGACGTTCATTTTGCTTTCGATCGTTTGACCCGTTTTGACATGGCCATTACTGAGTGTGCCATCAATAACCTCGGTGCACTTCTGCCTAAAGTGGCAGAGGAGGCATTACTTTGTCTCAAGACAGATGGTACTGAAGAACAGTATGAAGGATTATTAGACACTATTCATCAGTATAAGCCTGAATTAGCTGAGAGTATCATGGTAAAGCTCGACCAAGATCCTGCTCGTGTCTATAACAAACGGAAGTTGCTTAACCACCTAGAGTCAGTAAAACGTTTAGAAAAGGCGGGGAGGGAAATGAACTCCATCAACGACCTTAACAGAGAAGAGCAGCGTAAATTCTTCGAGGAGAGGCTTAAGAACCTCCGTAATGGCAAGGGGCAGGTTCAGTCAGTAGAAGATGTTTTTTCTCTTACAATGGGCCATCTTTACGATAATATTCTCACGGATGCAATTCCTGCTGTCCAATACCTGATGGAGACAATCAGTCAGCGTCAGAAGATGAATAAGAACTGTAAGGACCTTCTCATGGCCATGCATCAGGTAATCCGTCATAATCTCCGAGTTGTTTTGTCGTTGGCTTCCGATACAAAAGAGCGTTTGGAGCAGGTGAACGCCATGTTTGACAACTGTCCTCCCGCTCCTGAAGGGTATATAGGCATAGGCGAATACCAAAAGGCTGTTGATTACCTTCTTGGCTGGTATAGGGAGTGTGGCTATAATGAACTGACTATCATAGATCCTCACTTTTATCCCCAAGACCTGAATATCATCAAGCAGTTGGCAGACGAGAATAACGATCTATCTATCCGCATTCTTACTCACAAATACAAGTACACTATCGAAGACTTCACATCTGAGTGGCATAAGGTTTCTGCAGGTGTGAAGACCCCGGTTCAAGTTATGCTTATCGGAGTTGTCGACAAACCGTCCACAGGCCCTCTCCATGACCGCTATTGGATTAGCTTCGATGAGGAAAACGACAAGCGGCTTGGCATATCGCTTAATTCCCTCAACGGACTAGGGAAGAAAGAAAGCTCTATCCAACCTATTGAGGATACAACTGCTCTCTATGCACTCCATTCATATTCCCGTTACGCAAAGAAGATAGTCAAACGGATTGATGATATGGAACTTGAGTATGTTGATTTCACATTAGAATAAATGCTTGCTGAAGCCTTTAGCCATACTCTAGGCTCGCTCTAAGCTGCTTGTAGCCATACTCTAGGCTTACTCTAAGCTCGCTCATGAGTATGGCTAGAGCGAGAAAAGAGTATGAGTGATTGGAGGTTGGTGAGAGGCTAAATAGATTCAAATACGAGTTATGATTGATGAGATAGTCCTTCGATTAAAAGAGTTTATGGAAAACGAGGCCCGCTCTTGTTCTATGGACTTTGGGTGTGTAACACCTGAATATGTCTATAGGATGTGGGGAGGTCAAGTGCCACTCAATGAGATTGAGGAGGCACTGCGGTTTCAAGATTCACGTGTTATGATTCAGTACAATATCTAAGGCGAAAAAATAGTCAAATTTTCAAAATAAAATTTTTGCAAATGAGAGATTTAACGGTTCTTCGTTTTTTACAAATCATACTTGACGATAATCCGGAATTAAGTACAATTATGGGAAGGGATATTAGCTATATTAGAAGACAATTGGCTGATTCTCCTATTCGTCCAGAGTTGTCAACAACCGAGTTTAATGCGGTCGCTCGTATTTACCCCCATCATGTACACGTTACAGAAACTTCCATTACAATACAGGACGGGAGTAGATTAGTCAAAATCTTGAAACGGAAGCTTGTATATAGTCAAGATAATGATATGGACTCTAAAGTGAAAGAGATATGGCGAAAGAGAAGCGAATTCTAGATAGCGTCCATGGCTATATAACTATCCCAGAAGACCTCTGCGATAATATCATTGATACCCCGTTTTTTCAAAGGCTAAGAAGGGTCGAGCAAACTTCATGTCGCGTATTATTCCCTTCAGCAAGGCATGATAGGTTTATTCATTCATTAGGGGTTTATCATTTAGGCACCAAAATAGTAGAGTCAGTAAATAGAAATTGTGAAGAACTGCCTGATAACTTTAAGAACGTTGAGGATAACTACATTATCGCATGTCTGCTCCACGATGTGAGCCATACTCCTTTTTCTCATACTTTTGAAGAGTTTTATGATAATGACACAAACAGCCTTGCTGAGACTCTGGCTAAGGTGTTAGGTAGCGAGGAGTTTAATAAGGATAGGGTTGATCGAGAATGGAAAGCCGCTCCTCATGAGACAATGAGTGCAATACTGGCAGTTACCTGTTTCCCTAAATATGTGAAAGCTCCTGATTTTGATTTGGAACTTATTGCAAGAATGATTGTTGGTTTCAAGTATTCTAATTCAGACAAGAGTTTTGAAAATGCATTCATCGAATTATTACACAGCAAGATTTTAGATGCGGATGGACTAGATTATGCATGTAGGGATGCCGCGATGGCGGGTTATAGTACAAGCACGATAGATGTTGAGAGACTATTAGATGAAATATATGTTGTAAAAGACAAAGATGATGGTGATCAATATAAGGTATGTTTCTCGAACAAAGCTATCAATGAGATAGAGTCTGTCTTGGGCGTGAAGCATTTCCAACAATATAATGTCTTCGCACATCATGTTGTAACGTATGACCAAGAGTTGCTGACGGAAGCAATGAAATCTGCAGCATTTTGGCATTTGTATGGAAAGGAATCTTTTGATCCAATTGAAAGGGAAAAGGCGCTCAAAACCCTCTGTAATATGAGCGCTTATACAAAACCCTACCTTTTTGGAAGGCGTGAGATTCCTTTGATATATCCCTCTGATGATGATTTTGTGACATTGATGAAGTATTATCATGATGATTATTACATTCGTCAATGGCTTACACGTAATTATAAATTGCAACCTTTATGGAAATCAAAATCGGAGTTTAAGCATCTTTTTGGTGACGCTTTAGGTGGTACGTCTCTTACAGATGCTGATATTTGGGTTTTATCACCAGATTGCAAATCCTTCCTCTGTCAGAAATTTGGAATTTCTGAACATGATGTTTGGATATTAGAACCAGAGCTGAAAGACCGTTATGGTTCTGCAAGCAATTTGAACATATACATAGATCATAAAATAAAACAGTATAAAGAACTATACCCCAAAGGACGTATGTATTTCAATGACTTGGGAGAACAGTTCAAATACATTTATATACCAAAGGGCATAAACAAGAAACAAGTGCTGGAGGCCTTGGTTGAGGTACAGAAAAGCAAGAGGCTAGAACCGGTAGAAGAGGAAGAACATTGAAATAATGATTAATGTCTTTATTGATACTTCCGTGTTTGTGGCGGAGGGCTTTGTAAAAGGGAAAAGCATAGCAACCATTTTTGAAGCCGCAAGAGAAGAAAAGATTCATATCCTTATGCCTGATATTACAGAGCATGAGATACGTCGTCATTTGGCGGAAGAGGTGGAGAAACATAATGGAACAAAACAAGTAGAAAAGCTAAAGCCTTCTTATATGTACGCGCTATCAGGCCTTAGACCGCATATAGAGAAGCTGATGGAAGTTACAGTGGAGTCTTTGATTGCTTGTGTTGAATCAGAACTTGACAAATATCTTAAATTAGCCAATATAGAAAGATTACCTATACGGAAAGATTTGGATTTCGTTGCTATTGTAGAAGACTACAAAGCATTAAGGCCTCCATTCTCAGAAAAGAAAAAGTATGAATTCCCTGACGCAATTGTACTAAAGCAGTTGGAAGATTGGTGCATGATGCACGATGACAAGTGCTTTGTATTGGCTGTCGATCCGGATATGAAGAGTTATAAGAGTGTGCGGTTGGAGTATAAGGATCTTTCTGACTTCGTCGCTTCACTTGAGGAATATGAGAAGATGGTTTCTCAGGAAAAACTAAGAACAGTTTTCGAGAAATCAAGGGAGCTTATAGAGAAGAATATTCAGGAATGGGTGTATGAACAGTACGATGACGATACGCTCTATATCAACCACCTGCTTATAGAGGATATTCACGGGAGTTATATAAACAAAATAGAAATAGACTGGGATGATCCTTTCCGATGGATAGGGAAAGAGGATGGGAGTCTGTTCTATAAGACTTATGCCTATATCACTGCATCTATAGTGGTTAGCCACCCTGATTATGATACGGGTTATTATGATTCGGAAGACGGTCGTTGGTTCTTTATAGATGAAAAGGTGACAGACTACCTTGAAGGTCGTATTCGGATACCTGTGACCTTGGAATATTTATATGTAGATGAAGAGATGGAATTGGAGACCATCAATAATGATGCGGATATGTCACGTTCCGAGATTATGGAATCCATCGTATCGACCGGAAGGACAGAATATGATGATGACGAGGATTTTGAGATTGACCATGAAGTATGTCCGCATTGTAAAACGGAGGTGATAGTCTATGAATATGATTATGGGAGCAGTAATAAGAAGAAAGAAGATATTATCTGCCCAAAGTGTCATAAGGTAATTTGTACATTGGAGGAGGCTAGTTATTATCGAACAGAATTGTTTGAAAGAGTCCCAGAAAGCATAAATTCATTAACCAAATAATCCGTTAGGTTATATGAAGGTCTTTATATACGGTAAAAATTCTGATGACAAGGGGGCTCAACTTGAGGCGTTGACTGCTGCCATTCTGAAAAATATGGGTTATACTATATCCTGTAATGAAATCAGTTCTGGAGGTAGTGAATTGGACGTTGTGGCCACGAAGAAAGAACCTATAGGTGGCGACATATGCTTGATTTGCGAATGTAAGGCAAGGAATGACCTCGTGTCAATGAATGATTGGCTCAAGTTCATAGGTAAGGTATACCTTGAGCAACGAAAAAACCAGATGACGTATGGACTGATGATTGCTTTGAGCGGAGCCAATGGCTATGTGCTGGGCTCTTACAAAGATTTGAAAACAGAGAACTTCATCAGTCTTATTACCAATGAGGAGTTGTTGGGGCAGATTCAATCAGTTCATCCAATGATGTCTCGAACGCAAGTGGAGGATATAATCGGGCAGTATTCTAGAAAGGACATAGTGGATACAAGCATAATATATTATGAGAATTGTTTCTATTGGTATCTACGTTTTCCTAACGGTGAATATACAATTCTTAAAGATGATTTATCCAACGTTGAAGATGAGAAGTTGACGGGCTTTAGAGATATGATTGTAACCCAAACAGACTCGCGCTTATTCGTTGATATTAAAGAGGAGTTTGAAGCGATTCAAAGACGTTCGTTTATTCGTTCGCTCATATTGAGCCATAATCTTGATGAGGGTCATACAATACAAGAAACCGTTGATTGGATTAATGTGATAAGAGATGGTTTTAATGTAACGTATACTGAAGTTGAGGAGGGTATAAAGGCTATCCCATTTTTAAAATGTGCAGACAATAAACCTGTGACTGTAATAGAGGAAAGGGATATTGACTTCATTGAGTTTTACCGCTTTATTCTGCAAGGCACTGCTACTACAAAAATTATGTCGACGAGGTATTATAAAGAACATATCAACGAATCACTACTTTGTCGAATAAAAGAAATACAATGCAACATACAGGTCCCCGAGGAAAATGTTGAGGAGTGTTTATTTCTTATGAAGCATTCCCCGTCTGCATTGGCCTACGCAATTAATGAGGACAAGGCCATTACTCGTTATAGGAGTCCTAAGGGAACATTTTCTCCAAATATTGATAAGGCTCATACAGAGTGGTTTCTAGACAATATTATGAGAGGATTTATTGCTGATTACAATAATCAATCACTCCATGAGTACTTTCTTGATGTGGAAAAGATTGCCTCTATAGAGATGCACACCAACCTGAAGGTATTCAAAGATGGAGAAGAACCAAGGGAGATACATCATTTCAAGGCAGAATGTCTTGGTCATCTAGGCGAAGAGTATAATAATCAGGCAATCTTGATGGTGAAGATACCAGAGTGATTTGTTATGAACAACGGAACAATTGAAAATCCTTGGTTTAGAAGAATGCTAAAACCCCAATGTCCTGATGACAGATTTGAATACCTTGACTATATGGTTGATTTCTATTTCAAGGTTATGATGGAGTTGGGGAGTGTGGGCTTTAAATCTCAATTCAGAGCGCAGATGACGTCATCCCTGCAAATGATGTTTACTAAGGGGAAGTCTATGAGACTGTTGCTGGATGGGTATAGCCACAGAAATGGTAATATTACGTTGAATAGTCAGGCTGACCACACGGTTTTATTCACCATTGTGAGAGCTGCATACGAACAGTTATGTGCGTTTGAACTTCTGTTTCTAATTCCTGATACTGATGACAAGAGAATAATCCTGGAGAATGCGTATGTGGCAGCTGCCCAGATTAATAGATTGAAGGCATTTACAGAAGAGGCTCTTACACGTTACCCCGAAGAGACAACAGAAACAAGGCTGGATATTGAGTGTTGTAGAAAGGAAATCCAGAATACGGCTCTATATCAGTCGCTTTCAGATGGCGAGAAGACCAAATTGGAGGAAACGATTTTCAAGAAAGGTGAGTATCAGATAGTATTTACTAAGGAAGGAAAGATGATCGCTCATGTAGGATGGGATCAAGTTCGAGACTATTGCCTGTTGAATACAGATGCCCTTCACGGCGTGTATAGGTATGCGTGCAACATGGCGCATCCTTCATACCTTGGGTTGATACAGTTTCATGAAGCATACAAAGAAGGAGCGATTGGCGAATTGAATGACACAGCACTCACGCAAATGATTGCGATAATGAGTGTCTATATCATGGATTTCCTTAAGGCATATCCAGAAGCAAAGTATGTGTACGATGAATTGGATGATGAATCACAATTCATGGTACGGATGTATAGTGAATGCTTTAGGAATAGTTCTGAATTGTCAAGGAAAAGTTAAATAGCGGGCAGGAAAAAAGAATGCTTTTATGACCCAAGATGAACGTTGGTTGGTACAATGGAAAGAAGTTATGGACTTTATGGAAGCCAACAAAAGGCGGCCATCAAAGTTCGTATATGAAGAAAGAGGTATGAGAAACTGGTGGAAACACCAGCAGAAATTGCTTAATGCCGGTGAGTTGAAACCAGACAGAATAGAGAGGTTCAACGAGCTATTGAAATTAGGAGAGAGGTATAAGCACGTGAATCAGTACGCTTAGCGTGCGGGCAGGAAAGACAGAGTGGGCGCACGCCCTGGCGGGCAGCCTCTCTGTGCGGGGAGCGGAAGGCTCTTTTGCGGGCTTGACCGCAAATGTGCCTGAAGCGGTGGATTTATCGGAGTCAATAAAAATCGTAAATTTGAAATCGTCAATAACCCGTTGACGTTTTTAGGTCAACTGATAACAAATCTCGCCACGTGGCGAGAAAAGTGGCGAGAAAACAGAAGTATATAACTAAAGAAAAGAATATGAAATACTTAATCGTAGTGGCGCACCCGGATGATGAGGTGCTGGGTGCAGGAGCATCGATATGGAAATGGGCTCACAATGGTGACCAGGTGGATGTGTGTATCATGTGCACGGAAGCCAAGGCACGTGCGTTCCGTCCGGATGACAAGGAGCTGGATGATGATACGCATGCGGCATTGAAATATATCGGGGTGAACAAGGAGTATGAGGGCACGTTCCCGAACATCGAGATGAACACGGTGCCGCATCTGCAGCTGGTGCAGTTCATCGAGGGTGCCATCAAGGAGAGTGAGCCGGACATTATCATCACACATCATCCTGCGGATACTAACAACGACCACCTGCAGACGTCGATGGCGTGCCAGGAGGCGATACGTCTGTTCCAGCGCAGGCCGGAGGTGAAGCGCGTAAAGGAGTTCTGGTATATGGAGGTGCCCAGCTGCACGGAGTGGAAGATTAACAATGCCATGCAGACGTTTAACCCCAACTGCTTTGTGGAAGTGGGGAAAGAGGGCGTAGATGCCAAGATAAAGGCCCTGGGCATGTATCGTGGCGTGATGCGTCCTTATCCGCACCCTCGTTCTGCAGAGTATATCAGCGGCCTTGCTGCTGTTCGTGGTAGCCAGTGGGGTGTGAACTATGCGGAGTCGTTTGAAGTGGTACTTAGGAAGTATTAGGGTTCAAGAGTTCAAGGGTTCAAGAGTTCAAGGGTTCAAGGGTTCAAGAGTTCAAGGGTTCAAGGGTTCAAGAAGTTCAAGGGTTCAAGAGTTCAAGAAGTTCAAGAAACAAGAGTTCAAGTGGTTTAATGGTTCAAGAAGTTTAAGAGGAAAAGCTCAAAGCGCCTTAAACCCTTTAAACATATTAAATTTTTTAAACTGACTTACAAAGCGAATAAAATGAGCGTAGTACGAGATTTTGAGGAGCTTGCTATCTTTCAGAAAGCACGTGAGCTTTCCAAGAAAATTTATCCAATCACTCAAAGGGGTGAGTTCAAATACGACACTCGTTTTGTTCAGCAAATCCGTGCAGCAGCGGGATCTATCATGGATAACATAGCAGAAGGGGTTGAAGGAGGTGGAAATAAAGAATTCATGAACTTCTTATACATAGCTAAAGGCTCTTGTGGCGAAGTCCGCTCTCAGCTTATCAGAGCTAACGACCTTGGTTACTTGACCAAAGAAGAATACGATGAACTATATACAGAATGCCGCAAGCTTTCAGCTGGCATAATGAATTTTATAAAGGAGATTCGCACCAGTGAGTTCGCTGGAGCGAAGTTTAAAGAGTTTAATGGTTCAAAAGTTCAAGAGGACTAGCGCGAAGTGCCTTAAACCCTTAAATCCTTAAACACCTTAAACATTTTGAACTTTTATTTTTATGAAGATTACACAAGCGATACTGGATAATCTGACCGAACAGGCTAAGGCGAGTCCTCGGTTGAGAATGAATTTGGATCTGCGCAACAGTGCGGATGACCAGAGCCAGCGGATGCTGAACGCCATAGAGCCGGGGAGTCCGCTGCCCATACATCGGCATAGACATACTTCCGAAACAGTAGTGTGTTTGAGAGGCAGGCTTGTTTGGGAGTACTACCAAGAGTTGAGAGATGAGGGTTCTCGCTTTGCGAGCGATCAGAGTTCGAGCGGAGAGGTGAGGGACAGTTCAAAGAGTTCAATGTTGGCTCCGCCCACTCTTGACGCGACTCGGCAAAGTTCATGCGAGCATGACTCTGCTCTCGCTGCTCCAAGAGTTCAAAAAGTTCAAGAGATCGAGCTTTCGCCCAATGGGCAAGTGGTGGCTTTGAATATTCCGGCTGGTCAGTGGCATACGGTGAGGGCTTTGGAGTCTGGTTCCGTGATTCTGGAGATGAAGGATGGTAAGTTTGAGCCTTTGGCTGAGGTGGATATACTACAGAAGTAAGATGTAAAAGAAATGTCGAAGAGAATAAGATATATAGTTTTTATTATTTTATGGATTGCATCTTGCAATCTTTCAGTAGTAGCACAAAATGAGATTCTGAACGATTCGAGTGCTGTTGTTACAAACTCTGTTTGGGATAATTGGTATGTGCAGGCTGGTGCTGATATGTCATTACTGATGGCGTATGGTAAAGATGTCAAAGATGTTTTCCCAAATGGAAAGTCATTTGGTATAAATGTTGGATTGGGAAAGTGGTTTACGCCGGATTTCGGTTTGCGTGGAAACATAAAATGGGAAAATGGTATTCTGAAAAACGATTATGCTACATGGTTAGGAAAAGCAAATCCAGATAATGGAGGCTATTTGGTCTTTTCGGCAGATGTGATGTTTAATATGCACAATCTGATAGGTGAATACAGTCCGGAAAGGAAATGGAATCTGAGTGTTTATCCTCGAATGGGCGCGCTTATCAATCTAGGTACTCATGATGGATCACCCGTATTAGGAATAGGTATCAATAACACCTATCGACTAAACGACAGATGGCGTCTGTACGGTGATGTCACTTGTCAAGTCATATCCAGTGCACTGGGATTTCGTTCTGGTCAAGGATCTGGAAGTAATGGATTCCTGGATTTCACAGTTGGAGTGCAACTCGACTTAGGGAAAAATAAATTTCAAAAAGCTACAGCACTGCCATCATTCAAAGAAAAAGCAGTGGTTACTAATTCCTTTTGGGACAACTGGTTTGTGCAAGCTGGTTTAGGCATGTCGCTGCTAAATCCTTACGGGGCTAATTTCTCGCATGTGTTCCCTAATGGCAGCAGTTTCGGTGTCAATCTTGGATTTGGAAAATGGTTTACGCCTGAAATCGGCCTCCGTGGTAGTTTTAACTGGCAAAACGGACTGATAGGAAACAACCGCATGAGTTGGATTGATGCGGACGATAATCCTGGCAGTAATCATAAGGCAGGTGGCTGGGGTGCAGCCTATATGGATGTGTTCCTGAATCTCCACAATTTCTTTGGCGTATATGATAGCAACAGGAAATGGAACGCTATTATATTCCCTCGTGCCGGATTGGATAGTAATTTCGACTTAGGGGACGTTTCTCCATTATTGGGCTTAGGTATTGAGAATACCTATAAATTGAATGACCGGTTGAGTCTTTATGCTGATGTCGCCTATCAGGTGACAACGGGTAGCTTCATGGGGAAGTATATTACTGGGGCTTCCTCTAACAGCAACGGCTGGTTTGACTTGAATGTCGGTGTGCAGTATGACCTAGGGCTTAATACGTGGTATAAGCCTGGAATTAAGAAATCACGGAATGATGGATTTAAGGAAGGTCATAACTGGCCGAGGTTCATTGTGAATACGGGTGCATCGGTGGTTGTAGCCTTTGGAGCGAAGACGGCATTGAAGGCGATGATTAAGGTGGAAAGGCCTGACCACTCGGATAACAAGTCGTTCCCGTCGGGTCATGCTTCTATGGCATTTGCTGCTGCGAGGTCGATAGATAAAGAGTTTAGGAAAAACTGCATTTGGATACCTATAGCAGGCTATGCAGCAGCAACGGCCGTGGGAATAGAGCGTGTAGCCAATAAGCATCACCATTGGTATGATGTGGTAGCTGGAGCTGGACTTGGCTTTGGTGCTGCGGAACTGACATGGTGGCTGAGTGACTTGTGCTTCGGCAAGGGCAGCAATGTGGCTGTGGGCTCCAGCGGTAATACGGTGGATGTGGTGTATAATTTTTGAAGGCTGAGGTATGAAGGCTGAGGGCGGATTTGAGGTCTGAGGGCTGAAGTCTGAGGGATGAAGGATGAAGTAAGTAGGCGGATGTATGATGAAACTCATAGATAAACAGTTATTAGATGACGTGAGTAGGCAGGCACAAAAGTCTGATAGACTGAGGATGAACTACAACTTTCATCAGAGTCTTGATGATAAGTGTCACCGCTTTCTCAATGCCGTGGAACCTGGGACTAAGGTTGAGATTCATCGCCATCCGACGAAAGACGAAACCTTTATCTTGCTTCGTGGCAAGGTAAGGGTTTTGACGTATAATGATGCCGGTGAGATATTGGATGATATCATCCTTGATCCACAAGAAGGCCGTTATGGTGTGGATATACCCAAGAATGTGTGGCATAATGTAGAATGCATGGAGTCAGGGAGTGTCTTCTTTGAATGCAAAGAAGGGCCGTTTGTACCTCACGATGCCGAGGGCATCTTGACAGTTTAGAGTTCTTTCTGAGGAAAGCGAGCCAGCTCGAGCGGAGAGTTGAGTGTTGAGGGACAGTTTAAAGTTGAGCATTGTTATTATAAAAACCAAGTTAGGTCGGTAATGGTTAAAATCGGAGGCTCCAGAGAATTAGCAGTTATAGTTGATGCTTTTCGACAACAAGTTATTAATGATGTCATCCAATACAGAATAGATCATCACACATATTGGTCGAAAAGTGCAGATGAGAAAGACTATCCTAAGGTGATAACGGGATGTGAATACACTAATGTGAGAGAGGCAGGCAGAAGTGAACGTGGGAGGTGCTATACGCTGAGGTCAACACATTTACATCCTTTAGTGTACCAGCCCATCGATGCCATAGCCCCATTATCGAAACCAATACCTTATTCTTATGGTGGATTGCATTATGGAACGTGTGCTGAAGATGATGCCGCCACAAAGGTGCTTTATACATTAGAAAGAAACAGTGTGGCACTGCCTTCTGTAAAGGATTTAGTGTTTGCACGACCAATACGTCCAAGGACACAAGAACCTGTAGATTGTTGTAGAACCTGCGAACATGTATTTGGATGAAGAATATGTACAACACGCAATATCAATATACGCATGACATAGACTGGTTTTTCCTCATAGGGGGAGAGCCAATTCACTGTGCGTCAAACGGTGGGAGAGTACCTAACATATATAGTGCGATAGATTTGCAGAATTTGCAGGTTGAGGTAGAAGCAATAGCACCGACACATCAATTTGTACTGAACCATGCTGCAATTGAGCGGTATGTGCGAGATCATTACAGAGATGTTGACGAGGAACTTTTAAGGAGGCTGGGACTGCCCGAAATGGTTAAGAACATTGACTTTGATGAAGATACTCCAGTTTGGATGAAGGCATATTCATGGAGTTTTGTCAAGATGGCACAACGGGGATTTTTGTCCTTTGATCGCGATGCTAATACTGGGTTGTATTTTCTGGTTGCAAAACCTGCGGATTATAATGAGTTCCGAGGTGACGTTGTTGAAATGATGTATAAGCTACCCGAAAACGAGTTTCCTTATGACTCTGTTCGGAGTGTGCGAGAAAACTTTCATGGACAAATCAACTTTGTGTCGGTGATAGAAAGATATGAAAGGAAAAACCTCAATGGTTAAAGAATGAAAGGTGGCAGAGCGAATCTGGAGTTACGAATCTACGGAATTACGGAGATAAGGAGTTACGGATATGCGGAGATACGGATATGCGGATATGCGGATATGCGGAGATACGGATTGACGGAATCACAGATTTATGGATTAAGCGGAATTAAGCTTGATTAAATGAGATTGTTGAAGGGGTATGGCTGAAGAGGCTATGCCCCTTTGCGTCTTGGTATGAAAATGTGTGTTTTTTCTTGGAGGATTAGAAAATAATACGTACCTTTGCAATCTCGAATGCTAATTAAGCATTCTTTGATGTTTGGCTTTGTGGCTTTGTTGCTATGTCAGCGGTGATTGATGAACCTATGATGAGTTTGCTGTCGCTCACGAGTGCAGTGATGAGAGTTATCGGAAACGGTGTTAAACTTTTATTTATTATAGGAGGTAAACTTATGAGAAATCTAAGAAATATTATTCATAACCAGTTGGCAATAGGAGTAGAAATACTTCTAACAGTGGGGAATATGGGGGGCATTAATAGCGCCCGCTGGTTGGCAATGAAGTATAAGTGCATAACCCCCACCAAATATAATAATATGCGTCATATGCCCTTCTCGCTTCTAAGGTGAGGAGGGATTTTTGTTTTTAATATTATGATTATACAGGAGCAAAAAGACACGATTAAGTATAAAAATCTTAAAAGTGCTAGGCGGCAAGATATAAAACAGCATTGCCAGAAGATACGGATTCACGGATTCACGGAGCGAGGGATTAATGGAGTGACGGAAACACGGAGATACGGATTCACGGAGCGAGGGATTAATGGAATGACGGAAACACGGATATACGGATTCACGGAGCGAGGGATTTACGGAATCACGGAGATACGGATTGATGGAGGGGCAGATGTGAAAGCATCTGCCTTATGCTGTTTACAATGGATTGTCGAAGATACCTTTACTCGAAAATAAATTGGTAATTATTTTGTGTTTTACTCTTTTAATCGTATCTTTGCAACAGAAATGGTTTGAAATTCCAATATCCCTACGGGCTCTAGCCCTCGTGTAGAGGTGGTAATTTGACAACTATTCACTTTGCGGATTCCTCTCTATGGCTCACTTATCTGAGTCAAGGGAAAGATGTGTGAAGTGGGGGAGGTCGAGTTGCTGGCTCTTGAAGGAGGGGGGATATGGAGGAGGTTCAGGTTTTATATCAAGAATTAGAGAATTTGAGAATTTTCTCATGGTGCTGACATATTTTGAACAGAGTAAGAGAGAAGTTTAATATCAAGAATTAGAGAATTTGAGAATTTTCTCATGGTGCTGATATATTTTGAACAGAGTAAGAGAGAAGTTTAATATCAAGAATTAGAGAATAATTGATTTATGGCTTTACTTTATCCTGAACTTAGCAAGAAGATTCTTGGAATTGCGATGCAGCTGCATCGTGAGATGGGATGTGGGTTTAAGGAAAAAGTGTACCAGGATGCCTTTGAGGTGTTACTGAAGGAAGCTGGGGTCAAATATGAAAGGGAAAAGCATATTGACCTCGTCTTTCATGGTATAAAGCTAGAACATGACTTTTACTATGACTTTCTTATTGAAGACAAGATTGGTGTAGAGTTGAAAGCCATGTCTGAGATAATCGGAGAATTTGAAGCCCAGATAATCAATTATCTGCATGTGAGCAATCACAAGCTTGGCTTGCTGCTGAACTTTGGAACCACCAGTCTGGAATACCGCTGGTATCCGAATGAATGGCACTATCGTGACAAGGCAGAGATTGGGTAAGGTCTAGAATTAGAGAATTAGAGAATTTTCTAATTGTGCTGATATATTTTGAACAGAGTAAGAGAGAAGTTTAATCTCAAGAATTAGAGAATTAGAGAATTTTCTAATTGTGCTGTTATATTTTGAACAGAGTAAGAGAGAAGTTTAATCTCAAGAATTAGAGAATTAGAGAATTTTCTAATTGTGCTGTTATATTTTGAACAGAGTAAGAGAAAAGTTTAATAAAAAATGAATTTTGAGTCCTTGTTTCACGCGACTTGGATGGATTAAACGGAATGCCAGATTGGTAGGGCAAAATCTAGATAAGAAGTAGTAAGATGGGAAAAATGAACGAGATATTTGTTGCCATAAAAGAAACTGGATGCTGAAGTCTGAGGTCTGAGGGCGGATATGAGGGCTGAAGGCTTAACGAAGGCTGAAGTCTGATGGCTGAAGGATGATGTAAGTAGGCAAATGTATGATTAAACTCATAGATAAACAGTTATTAGATGACGTGAGCAGGCAGGCACAAAAGTCTGACAGGCTGAGGATGAACTATAACTTCTCAAGACCTTCTTAAGACTCGCGGTGCTCGAATAAGCGGCAGAGCCGAGCGCGGAATGAGCGAGCAGAGCTCGAGGCCATCAGTCACTGGATGATAAGTGCCATCGGATGCTGAATGCGGTGGAGCCAGGAACCAAGGTTGAGATTCATCGTCATCCGACAAAGGACGAGTCGTTTGTGCTACTTCGTGGTAGAGTGAGGGTGAATATCTACAATGATGATGGTACAGTGCTAGAGAGTGTAATTCTTTGCCCAGAGGAAGGACTCTATGGAGTGGACATCCCCAAGAATGTTTGGTATAAGGTGGAGTCCTTGGAATCAGGAAGTTGTTTCTTTGAGTGTAAGGAGGGGCCGTTCTCAAGACTCGCAAGCTCGAATGAGCGACAAGGTCGAGCGTGTGGAGCATGAGGTGGAAGGCGTGTTGACGGTTAAGGGTTAATGGTTCTTCGACGAGCGAAGCGACAAAGTCGATGACATGGTTTATGGTCGCTATTATTGGCTGTGGCATCTCTGTAACCATCGAATTACTCCAGTTCTTCTTAATGCGAGGCTTCTCTGAACTCGATGATGTGATGCATAATATGGTAGGGGCATGGTGGGATTCCTAATAGTTTAGGATTTAAGATTAAAAATTTTATATAGCAGAATACATGCGATATTTATAGTAAGGTAAATGAATATATTCAAACAAATGATGATATTTCGTTGACATTGTCTGATGATCGTGGTTATATGGGACGTGGAATGGGAATGACATCTTTTAGTAGGAATTTTGATTTGAAACTTGGATGGATTTTAAAAATGTTTCAAGAAAAGAAGATATACGTATGAATATAATCGAGCGATATTTTTATCTTTTGGCAGAGAATAATGAACAGTGCGATTCTTGGCTGGCTCAATGGAAGCTGGCCAAGAAACGTGCACCAATGATATTGGATGTCATATCGCATGTGTTCCCTCATTATAGTCTGCATAATGCCAGCCATTCTGAGGCAATCCTAAACAATATTTCCATCATCCTTGGTAAAGAGACAATAGAGAAATTGTCTGTAGTGGATCTTTGGTTGTTGTTGAATGCTGCTTATTATCATGACTGCGGGATGGTGGTGGATAGTGATGACAAGAAGAATCTGTTTGCGGATGGTTCGGCATTTGTGAAGTTCGTTAAAGAAAATCAGGATGACCAAACATCTCCCATGCATGAATATGCTCAGGCTCTGGAGATAAAAGATGATAAGATCTATTATGCCAATAATGCTTTGACAGCCAAAAGCTATGAGGCTGTTAGGTTTTTGATGGCTGATTTTGTAAGGAAAGCTCATGCAGAACGTTCTACTGCGAGAATTGAAGAGGAGTTTATAGGGAATTTCCCAAGCGGGATGATTCCTAAAAGAATAGTAGGGCAATTGTCGCAGATTTGTGCTGCCCATACGCAAATGCGAGAGAAGGTAATGAATCTACCATTTGAGCAAACTTCTGGTTGCGGTACAGAACCGTGCCACCCAAGGTTTGTGGCTTTTTTACTTAGACTTGGTGATTTGCTGGATGTAGATAATAACCGAATATCTGACGTGTTGCTTCATTCTCTTGGAAGTATTCCTGTAGATTCCAAGGATTATAATGAGATAAACAGGTCGATAACACTTTTGAACATTACAAAAAAAACTATCGAGATTAGTGCAGACTGCCATAACTATAAGATTGCAGAATTGACAAATGACTGGTTCAAGTGGTTGAATGATGAGGTGGTCTTTGTCAGTCAGCATTGGTATGACATTGTGCCAAATTCTGAATATGGAAGTTTGCCTACCGTCGGGAAACTGGAAGTTAACTTGATAGGCTATGATACGATAGACGGGAAGAACAGACCGGAATTCAAGATTGATACAGGAAAGGCATTGGAATTAATACAAGGGGCTGGGCTATATACAGATCCTGCTAAGTGTATGAGGGAACTTCTGCAGAATGCAGTTGATGCTACATACCTGAGGGCATTTGTAGAACATTCGGATAATAAGAATTATAGAATGTTTTTTGAAAGGTTGAATAATTATCCCATCAGTGTGTCTATAAAGGAAAGGCGTATCGGTGATGATCACTCGGAGTGTAGCATCAAGATTGAAGATCAGGGACTAGGTATGTCGAAAGAAGACTTGAAATATCTCTTCAATACAGGAAGTTCGTACATGAACAGGTCGAAAAGAAAGATCGTTGAACAGATGGATGATTTTATGCGACCTTCTGGAATCTTCGGTATTGGATTCCAAAGTGTGTTTCTGATAGCCGATGAAGTGGTTTTACGTACCAGGAAACTGAATAACGATGACACTTTCATTGTGGAGATGAAGAATCCTATAGGAGCAGGGAAGGGGGCTATTCTGATGAAAACTCTGAAGAATGACGACACTCATGTAGGTACTACAGTTGAGTTTAAGACACAGAAGTCTTCTATTGGCGATCAGTTGAGCCCATTGAAATGTAATGTGAAAGGTTCTATGCAGTTTTACAAGGAGTTTGACCTTGCACGAAAAAATGATTCAGATTTTTCTTATTTTGTGGGTCTTATAGAGGAACTGTATAAATTTGCTCAGGCCTCTACAGTGCCACTAATATTGGAATATAATAACGATAAATATGATATTCATAGTCATGGTATACTGGAATATTATGACGAGAAAGAAGGTATAGCTATTGAACTAATAGAGAAAAGAGACAGTGAGTATTATTTCCGAAACCAATTGATGGCAATGGGTTTGGTGAGTTTCCCGTCAATTTCTTTTGCCATTAATATCTTGGAAGGAGATGCTAAACATTGGTTAAAACTCAATCGCGAGTCGTATTTAGATTCGGTGAAAAATGAATTGAGTGCAAAGGTGAAAAGGACTGTTGCCAGATATCTGATGTACAAAAAGATTGGCTGTGAGCAGTCGTTGGACCAGCGAATCTCAATGGTATTAGACTATCTGAAACCTAGCATAGAACAATCAAAAGACCTAAAGGGGAGAGTGACGTATAGTGACTCATGGAAACAGTATCCTCTTAAATATTCGACTGCTGACAGGAAACAACATCAGGTAACTATTGGGGAGATACTATCAGCACCTGAGATCGTATATTCAAGAGATAAGAGCACTTTTAATGCTAATTTTTTAAAGTTTACTGTTGATGGACAGGACGTGATACTAGGCAAGAGGTCTGCTTTTTATTCAGAGATGGTCTTTGATTTTGTTGTTGCTAAAATATCGCAGGCTTTTTCTAGTATTCGTTATGTTAAAGGTAACTATGTTCTCAACAATACTCCGACGGATGAATATGTTGCAGATGACAAAGATTCACAGATATTGATGTTATATAATTATAAGAATCATCATACTTTTGCCAGGGATTATTTTCCCTGTAATAGCAAATATGCAGCACTGAGAATCAGTCAGGATTATACATTTTATCCTTTTTCTGTAAAAGTACCAGCAATGGTATGTCCATATAAACGAGTATTTGGCTCTGGGAAATATGATAATGCGATAAGATTGGTATATGATGTAGATGACGAAATCATTGACAATGTCTATAACAGGCGACATGACCAAAGTGTCACAAAGGAGCAAATCAAGACTGCTTATGAACAATTTGCTCAAGATTACGAATATGCGGTGGGCTACGTGAATAGCGGGAAATGAAGTAAATTGTACAGGCATTGAAGAGTCATGGAACGGTGATTCTGGAAATGAAGAATGGAAAGTATGAACCGATTCAGGACTGCGATGTCCTGAGATGTAAGATGGCTGATGTATGAAGGAAGAGGTCATTAATAGGTTGATAGAATTTATCGAGGAAGAGGCAAGATCTTGCTCTATGGACTCTGACTTCGTCGAAATCGCTTACACTCGGCAAAGCCCAAGTAAACTTGGCTATGCTCTCGCTTAATCGCGATTTGGGGTGCATTACTCCTCTTTATGTTTATAGGATGATAGGAGGGGCAATCCCGATGGAAGATATTGAGAACGGACTCATGGAAATACGGAAACAGGGATAAATTTAGAAGACAAGAAAGAATACTATTTTTACCTAAAACAGAATGATGAATTATGAATGATACAATCAAGTTTTATAGAGGTGATGAAAGTAGGGTGGTGATAGAGACGTATGACAGTTTCTCCTCGTCGGTATTTCGTGATCAGTATGAACGTGCTCTTAAAATCTTGAATGACTTTGAGAACGAAAATGATGACCTTACAGTACCTAATATTGTAGCTTTTTGTGGTGATAGAGGTGAGGGAAAAACTTCATGTATGCTGTCATTGAAGAGTTATTTGGAAGACCAAGAGGGGCAGCATCGTCACTATTCTGTTCTTGATACTATAGACCCATCATTTTTTGACGACAAACACAATATTCTGGAACTGGTCTTGGGACAATTATATAGCAAATCACTTCTGTCGGATGAACATCATGGCAACAGTGAAGAGTTGTATGATAGCTTCAATATAGTTCGTAATTGTGTGAGGACAATCACGGAAGTTTCTAAGAATATCTATGATGCCATTGAAGACCTTGAGGAACTAGGTAATGGCATGATGCTGAAAGAGAGTATGAACCACCTCATCAAGACATATCTAAGGTATGTAGATAGACAGAAACTGATTATTGTGATTGATGATATGGATTATAACTGGAAGGGCGCTTACGAGATGACTCAGTTTATCAGTAAGTATCTCTGCCAGAAAGACTGCATTCTGCTGATATCCGTCAGTATTAATCAGATGGTGGATGTTGTCAGAACCAGTTTCCGTAACCAGTTGAATAATCCTGTTGGCGGTGAATTCTATGACGTGGCCTGTAAGTATGTTGAGAAGCTGATACCTTTGCAACACAGGATAGATATGCCTCACGTGTATGATATATGCGAGAATAAAGTAGAGATATATGACAGCAATGGTGTCATGGATCAGGATGTATCGACCATAAAAGATACTGTGGTAAAGTATATCTTTAAAAAGACCAGGTACCTTTTCTATAATTACAGGGATGGCGTATCACAAATCGTTCCTCAAAACTTAAGAATGTTACGCCAATTGTTGGGCATCCTAGTAGAAATGGAAGATTATGACAAATTCAGCCAGGATGAAAAAGTAAAGAGAAGGAACATGCAAAACAAGCTTATGTTTCAGTCTTTCTTTTTTACTAACTGGACACACGATTTGAATAAGAAAAACCGGAGTTTCGTTAAGACGTTGATGGATAGTCAGGATTTAAGCCAAAAGAATAAAATGGTAGTGATGTTTATGAAAGACAAACTGCCAGAAGATTTGGACAAGAGCCTGAAAAACATAGTCAGGAGTGACAACTATAGCTACAACATTTCGGTAGGTGATGTGTTTGTGATATTAGACTTTATAGAAAGAAACCCTGTTGAGGATAACGACCAATTATTGGTGTTTTTTTTGAAGTCGTATTACTCAATATTGTTGTATCACTATTATGATGATATAACAGTGAATGCTAAGAGCCTTCATCCCGAGGGTGAAGTAGATGATGACTATATTTTCAGATTTGACTCTTGGTTTAAGGGCACAAATAAACTGCAGCGCTTCGTAAATGGAGCCTATTTTCAGTATACCCCTGGTGACTTGCTGAAAGTGAGGCTTCCTCAAGAAGGAGAGAAGAAGGCTGATGTGATAGTGAACTTTGATACGATTTGTATTCAATGGAAGAAACTGAACGAACTGTTGGAAAGTGCAAAAAGCATATTGCAGAAGCCTGATGCGAATCTGACTGCTGAAGATAAAAAATGTATAATCTTTGTGGAACTATTGGCCATGATGATGGCATGGGGTGATAGTCAGGACATTTCTCGCGAAATGGATAAAAGACGTAACCGACCAACACCATATCACCTAATGGAAATGAGTAGCCAAATGCAAAACTTTGTACTGGATATATTGGCACCCTTTGCCAACGCCATTAACCCCAAGTTTGCCTACAATCGTTTTCAGCCAATTTTAAATGGACTATATAAATATGCTTACGACCACGAATGGTCGCTGTTGCGACAGATGATGACGGAAGCAAAGGGTAATGGGACATTAGAAAAGCAGGAACTGAATTTGGCTTCGGATGCTATTATCAGGAATGCAGAGGTTTTGACTTCGCTCAAGGAGAAAATACAAAGTAATGCGATGACAGGGGAGAGTCTTGAGGCCATCAATAAACTGATAGCTGATTTCTATACTAAGATTACAGACTCGGAAATGTATACTTATCCGTTATCACATGAAGAGGATGGATATCGCATCAAGTTCAGTTTTATCCGCGTTATAAGTAATAATCTTCGTCAGATAGATTCTGGTTGGTTTAAGAAAGTTGTAGTTGAATATCAAGTTGAGCGTTCTGAGGAAAGTGGAACCCAGAAGAGTTTGTCGCCAGCTGAATGGACGGTATTAGAATAGCTGTAAGAGCACTGTTTTTAGATTATCCGGTGGATGAAGTCATCCAACTGATAGTTAAAGGGAATGCCTCTTTACTTGGCATCTTCCCTAGACTGTCGAATGCCCGAGAGCCTCGACATAATCAGGCCAGTATAGAAGCCCTGAAATGTCTGACAAGTTCAACTTGGATGGGGTTCCGTTTTGGAGAAAGTACAAGTGATGAGATGCATCGTGCCTTGCGACTGCCATTCCTTTATGCTGACCATTGCTTAAGTTATGATGATAATAACAAGACGGGTACTGTTAATTTTGATGAGCTGCTAAGATGGCACGAGATGGCCCGTTATGTAGGCGAGGACATGATGACCATCAACTATCTGGCCCAAAAAGATGTTGCTCATAACTATACAAGGACAGATTTCTCCTGGAATCCGATATTAAATCATAATTGCGAGCAACTTCATAAGACCATTAGGGAGACATGCCGTGAGGGACTTGTTGATACACATATGCACTTTCATGCTTCTACGGATTTATTCTCATTGAACTGGATTTGTTTGATGAACAATATCCTGGAATTGAAGCAACAATTTAATGATTTAAAGTATCCGTTAGACAGTCCCTTGTTGGTGACCAAACACTATCACTACGAGGATATGTATAAATGGTGTGTGATGGCCTATCTTATCAGATGGGAGCTATACAAGAAGTACATTGATGCAGACGCACATGCCTTTGATAAAGGCTTTGAGACCAGGTTTGAGCACATTGCCAAGATGGGGCCATTTCATTATTTTTCGAATCTTCGCACATGGCAAGGCAGACTGAATAGGATACGCAGAACTGCACAGAAAACTGTTGATAGCCAGTTGTTTGACTATGCCATCAGGGAGGACCTGCTATTGCAGGATTCTGGAAACAAGGAACCATTTGCCATCCTCCATGGAGAGCGGTATCTACTGTACCACTTCTATCATGATTATTGGACGGAACAACGAGAGGCTTTTGGTATCAGCAAGTATGTGTACCTTTATGAACTTATCAAGTGTCAGTTGAGAAGGGAATTGGTACAGATTAATACCATTTCGGGCTTGGGTAACTTTAAGGAGTATAACAAACGGAAATCGTTGTTTGTTGAGAACGGACTTGGACTGACTGCTCTAAAATATGCCGTACAGAGTAGTATAGCCAACGATCATGATGGTTTGGAAGTGAGAATTATGCCTCAAGCGAACAGACAGGCTTATCAGAGCATGATGAATGCAAACTACCAGCAATGTGTCTTTTGGGATGAAGATAAGGTGGATAGGGCGTCGCTTCAGAGCCGGATGAGCTTCGTAACACATTTCAGCAAGACCCCATGCGATAATAACAGGCATAGCAAATTAAGGGGGATGTTGAAAAATCAGGCGGAATGCTTGGTACAAGACGTTTTTAAAAAAGAGGATACCAACAGACTTGTAGCCATTGATGCCTGTGGCGCTGAAACCAATTGTAGGCCGGAGGTATTTGCCCATGCCTTTCGCTATTGTAAGCTAAAAGGACTTCGGAACTTTACTTATCATGTGGGAGAGGATTTCTATGATATAACGGATGGCTTGAGATCTATTGAGGAGGCTATCAGACTATTTCAAATGGATGAACACTGCAGACTTGGACATTGCTTGGCACTAGGAATAGATGCACATCTTTATTACAAGCACAGGAATAGAGCAGTGGTGATGCCCAAGCAGATACTTCTGGATAATTTGGTATGGTTGTTGGAGATGACCGCTCGTTACCATCTTTGTTTGCCAACTAAGATGGAGGCGGAGATAGAGGCTAAGATTGAGAGACTTTATGGGGAGATTGGTTATCAACAGCCGTTTAGCAGAGAGTCCTACCATAGGAGTATGTTGTTAAGAGGTGATGAAAGTAAGCAATTTGAGCGTTGCTTTAATGAAGGATGGAACAAAACAACAAAGGATGATTCGGTAAGTGCTAGTGTTCGTGAAGATAGCATTGCCGTTAGTCTTACGAATGATTACTATCAAAGCCCATCCGTATATAAAAACGGTTTCCTTTCGAGTGAAGAATTCAAAATACCTTTTGGTTATGATAGAATCATCAAAAAGCTCCAAAATAAAATCATAAGAATGATTTATACCAAAGGTATATGTATCGAGACGAATCCAACCTCCAATCTGAGAGTGGGAAGACTCGACAGATATGACAACCATCCTATTTTCAGATTCTCCAATACCTCAATATTGCATAGGAACCTGAAAGTTACCGTCAATACTGACGATAAAGGTATTTTTGAAACCTCATTGGAGCGGGAACTGGCTTTGCTGGCCATATCGCAATGTAAGCAGAAAAATAAAAATGGACGCAATAAATGGAAGAAAACTTCGGTTTATAATTATATAGGGAAACTGGCTCAGAACGGGGCTCAGTATCGTTTTAAATAGTTTTTCATGAATAATTCAAAATATGACTTTGCAGAGTCACAGGTCCGAATAGGACAGGTGATGGAAAGGAGTGGGGAAGATTACTGGAAATACGCCTACTTCCCGGACATAGAGGAGCTTAACAAGTATAAAGGTGCCTTTGTGGATGGGGTAATGGTAGCTTGCAGGCTGATATTTATAGGCAAGAACATTGATTTGCTATCATTGGCAAAAGTGTATGAGGCATACATCAGTGAAGCCAAAGCTATTCTGGAAGGTTCATCAGCCCTTCGGAATGTGACTATTGATGGCCATTTTTTTCGAGGAATTTATAACATGGCGAGTGAAGGGGTGTTTGATGAGGTGTTGGATATTTCAGCAAGGCTTATTTCATTGGCAGATGTGGTGAATGTTAAAGCAGGAAGGAAAGACGATCCGCTTATATCTGCAGTCTGCGCTATAGAATGTGGTGCTATGTTTGTGGCAAATTTAAGCGAAGGTCTTATTTTCTCAGGAAATATGGCAACCCGTATTGAGGGCTACCTGATGGATCCAACGGATAAAAATCGGGGTATATTTTTAACGGACAGAGTGTTTGAGAAACTAAAAGACGACTATAAAGCTTTTTTCAGTCCTTACAATAACGAAAAAGATAAATTCAAGCTTTATTACGGTTCTGTTGAAAATATTGGTATGGCTAGATGGGTGAAAGAGCAGAAGTGAGATAATGTAATGGAGTAATCTATAGGATGGAATATGGAGGAGAGAAACGTATTGTTAGGATTAAGATAATTGATGCTGGCGATGCGTTTTTGTGTTTTAAAGAGAGTGAAAAGGAATCTTAGATGATGGCGAAGCTGATGAAGATGGTGGAGGGGGAGATGAAGAGTATGAGGTAAACTCGTTGGGGGAACCGGTGAGGACTGGACTGCAGGGAAGGTCGCGACATATGAATACAAGGAATTGAAATAGGAAAATGTACTATTTCTGAGTAAGTAGTTCTTTTTTAATCATCTAAATATGCAAATTGATAAAATAATAACTGACTACGTATTGGCCTCCAATACTGATTACGCCATAATGATAGATGGCGAATGGGGTGCAGGGAAAACATGGTATTGGGATAATGTACTTACTCAGCAAATTAAAGCAATACCGACAAAGGATAATACCGAGGATAAGCCATCAATGTATAAAGTCGCAAAGATTTCATTGTTTGGTGTTAGCTCAGTTGACGATTTGCGAATAAAGATATTTGAAGAGACGAGTACCTTCTTTGCCAATAAGTATGTGAAAACTGGTGCAAAGTTTACTGGCATGATTGTTAATAAGGTCGCAGGAATCTTCAATGTTAGCGAAACCAGTGCAAAAGATGTATCAGACTTGTTGAGCGAATTCTCTGTAAATCTGGATCACTATGTTTTATGTTTCGATGATTTAGAACGTATAAAGACTGAACTGCTCATAGAATTGTTAGGCTATATCAATACATTGGTTGAACATGACAAAGTGAAGGTGGTTTTTATCTGTAATGAGAGCGAACTGAAGGATGTAGATTATCATAAATACAAAGAGAAGATAGTTCGCTTTACGCATACCATCAAAGCTGATATCTCGAAGATGGTTTTGGAATTTGCGAAGGGAAAGGAAGATGGTTATTCCAAATATCTATGTGAAAGGAAAGATTATATTGCTTCGATTTATCAGAGGGGGAATTGCAGTAACCTCCGTACCCTAAAGTATAATCTTGATATCTATGAACAAGTCTATGAAATAATAGGGAAAACTATTCAATCTGAAAATGAACAGCATGTGTATGCTGTAGCAAATTATATGTTGCTACTTAGTATGGTGTATTCAATTGAGTATAGAAGGGATAATGATGAGGCTAAACTCAAGAGCTTGTCTAAGATTAATAGGCAATGGATATACCAGTTAGATACCATGGACAGTCTGAGTAGACAATCGGGAAATAACGAAGATAAACAGAAATCTCAGGCAGAAAAGAGTGAAGAAGAAAAGATAGTTGACTACCAGCGATATATTAAGAAATGCTATTTCGCAAATAGCTATATATATGGCAGTAGCATGCCGATGATAGAATATCTTCTAACAGGATATTGTGACGAAGATGCAATGAGAGCCAACATACAATGGATTGAAGTTGAAGTCAAACGATATGAGGCGTCTGAGGAAAAACAATTATATCAAAAATTAACTCAGTTTTGGGATACCGATGACGATGTAATGGCCAACGCGGTTAAACGGACGATGGAGAAAGTTAAAGAAGGTAGTTTCTTGCTACAAGATTATCCATTATTTTTTCTTGCTTTGCAACGCCTGCAGAATTTTAGCTTTATAGACTTGAAGATGACTATCCCTGAGCTGCAAGAGATATTCGAATCTGCAATTTCAAAGTTTGAAAACGTTCCGTTTGTTGATGGGCTTGATGCATATTACTACCAAAATAATGGTGAGAGTACACCAGAATTTATGGCCTTGGTCAACAAAGTGATTGATATTAATGCTCATAATAACCAAAAGTATCTGGTAGCGGAATTTGAGACTGTAGTTAAAAATATAAGTTCTTCGGTGAATCTGAAGAAATTTCAATTTGTCCTTACTTGTTTGTTTGAGAATATTGGGGCTGAACAGTTTTTTGAATTGTTTATATCATACCGCAATAGTCGCAAACGTGATTATTGGAACTTCTTTGATGAAAGATATAACAGTAAGGACTGCTTTGATTTAGATAGAGAGTTTGTTGACAACTTTCGAAACATACTGAAGCAATACCTGTCTGATACCTCTATCGAGGCGTCTGTCACTCGAAAGTATTGTTCGAAAATACTTGAGCTATTGGATAAGAAGGTACAGCAGTTCGGAGGACATGTAGAATGATGCAAAAAAGAAGGTAGAGCATCGCTGAAATCGCGGAGTCACGGGAATATTGAGGGGTGGTAAACGAATAAAGCAAATGAGTAATATTGTTGACATTACAAACACAGAAAGATAATAAGAAATATGGCAAAAAATGATGTTATACTGATAGATAATATCCTAAAGGATAGGCTGAGTGAAGGGATACCTTCGTCCGATCCAGGTGAAGTCTTTGAGTATTTGTCAGCAGAGCAGGTACTGAAGGATTTTGACTTGAAAGAGGATGAGATTCAATCTGGTATTGTTGACGGCAAAGATGATGGCGGGATAGATTCCTTCTACATTTTTATTAATGGTATTCTCCTAACGGATTTGGCATCATTTTCTTGGCCCAGAAAGAGTTGCGAAATCGCCTTATATATCATTACAAGTAAGCATCATGAGACTTTTGAACAAGGTGTGTTGAATAACCAGTATGCAACAGTATCAGAACTGTTTGACTTGGGTAAAGACAATACAGAACTCACTGGGGCATATAACTCTGATGTGTTATACAAACGTCGGATTTTCATTGAAGCCTATAAGAAAACTGCCTCAAATCTGTCTAATCTGTCAGTGCATTTCTTCTATGTATCCAGAGGTGATGCAGCCATAGTGGGAGAGAATATCCTGGCACGGGCAGAACAGATAGTTGAGGTTCTGAAGGGCTTATTTAGCAATTGTGATGCAACATATTCATTTGTGGGTAGTTCTGAGCTATTAGCTCTATACCGCAAAAAACCGGAGTATGAAATGGAACTAAAACATTCGGGGATTATTTCATATAGTCAGGAATGTTTCATTGTTTTGTGTAATCTTAAAGACTATTATGACTTTATAACGGATGACGCGATGAAACTAAAAAAATATCTTTTTGATTCTAACGTCAGAGATTACATGGGGCTAAACTCCGTAAATGAAGATATTCTAGAGTCTTTGAAACATAATGATGCAGATTTCTGGTGGCTGAATAATGGTATCACGATTCTTGCTCGTCATACTGTTAGTATTGGCAACGCTCTCAGAATACAGGATGTTCAGATAGTGAATGGACTCCAAACATCACAGACTATCTATGATTATTTTTCAAAGAACACGGTTACGGACGAGAATAGATCTGTGATGATAAAGATAATCTCACAGGACGATGCTGAGATAAGAGACAGGATAATCCGTTCTACCAACAACCAGACAGCAATAGAAAGTAAATCGCTGTTTGCCACAGATAAGTTGCAGCGCGATATTGAAGATATTATGAAGTCGAATGGCCTCTATTACGAGCGAAGGGCGAATTTCTATAAAAACCAAGATGTTGATCCTTCGCTTATTTTTGAAATTATGGCGTTGGGTGCACTTTATCTTGGTATCATACTGCGTGTTCCAGAAAGGGCTGCTAATTTCAAGCAGAAAATTCTGAGAGACCCCGTGAAGTATGATTTGTTGTTCAATCATGGAGAACCTTTGGAAATATGGCCCTTCCTTGCCAAACTGTCGAGAAGGATTGACAAGAAACTGTTTGATGTTGTTAAGCGAAGTGTAGGGAATACGGAGCGGATGGTAAAAAGGAGCCGGTATGTTGCTGGAATTATTGTACTTGGTCGCGCGACAGGAACTTATAATTATTCTGTGAACCAGCTCTTGAAATTAAAGGATGAGGATATAACAGAATCCATGATCGAAGAGTCTGCGCGTTTTGTTGCACAAAAATATATCAAGGAATATATGCTATCTAGAATATATGTCACGTCAATCATTTCTGAAGCGGCTTCTCTTTATGGGATTACTAATCCTGAGCGTATCACAAGGCAAAAGAATTTATTCATAACAACTAAAGACTATTATATCAAAAAACAGCGTAGAAATAGCAAACTGAAGATGTCTGAGGATATTATTAGTCGAGTAAAGAATGCACTGCCACAACAACCTTGGCCTGCGGGCATTATAGCAAAAACCGCAGAAAAAATGCACTTAGAGCGCAGTGTAGTTTATGAAGCTGTGTCCAGATTAATAGATAGAAGCGTATTTTTTGCTCAAAAGGAAGGGGTGTTGTTTGATAAGGAGGGCAATATCGTGTCGTTGTAAAACAAAATAAAGGCTATGAGATAGAATGTAAGGACCTTAACGAATTTGATAATGGATCCTGGAAATCATTTGGCAGAAATGAAAACATTATATTTTTTAGGCAATGGTTTTGATATCGCACATGAAATAGAGTCTCGCTATTCGGATTTCCGTGATTTTATGAATGAAAGCAAGGAGTATGATGACCTTGTCATAATGCTGGAGGAACTATATGGTTGCACTGAGACAAATTTATGGTGTGAATTTGAGACCGCTTTGGGACTCATTACAGGCAAGGAGATATATGAAGATGCAGTAGAGAGTGCAGGGAAAGATGAGGAATTGGAACGTGAGGCACGTATGCAACAGGATATCATGCATTGGAATGCATCGAATATCAGAGAACGTCTAGCTGATGCTTTCTCCGATTGGGTCGCAGAGATATCGCTCGATAAGGTGAAACCCTTCTATGATATTAACCCTAAGGATCTTTTCCTGACATTCAATTACACTGAAACATTAGAAAAAATATACGGCGTTCCTCAGACAAATATTCTTCATATTCATGGCAACCAGAGTAATCCTATCTTTGGACATGGGAAGAAAGAATATGATGACGCATGGCCTCCAGAAAAAGATGCATGGGTGATAACTGATGAAGCTGTTGATCATGCAAGAGATTTATTCAAACAGTTTATCAAACCTGTTGACAGAATCATCAAGGATCATGAAATGTATTTCCAAGGACTTAAAGGAACTATTGGTCAGGTTGTAATTATAGGGCATTCTCTTGGAGAGGTTGATTTACCATATATTGAGAAAATACAGACAGAAGCATCGCCATCGCTTTGGACAGATTATTTTCATCGTGATACAGAAAGATATGCGACAAAACAGGATCAGCACGATGCCCTTGTAAAAGCTCTTCTTTCTTGCGGCATCCCTGCTGATAAGATCAAGGTTGTATGTGATGAGGATGAGAATATATATCTGAAGTGAAGAGGAGATCGTTAAAATCTATTCAAAGAAGGATGTGATGAAGGCACATGATGATGGTATAAAAGAATAAAAACAGAAAAGATGGATGAATTAATGTATGCACTCGCTGCCATTGGGACAGCAGGAACAGTAGGACGGAAGTTGTATCTTGCAGCATGTTACGGAATCAAACGTTTTTTAGAGCCATATTTTATTGCTCATGAGGCTAAAGTCAAAGCTAAAACTGAATTGGCCATATTCCGCAATGACCCTTTAAAGCAGCTTGCATTCGCAAAGGAATTCATGAAAAATTCTGATGGTCGATTCCCTACCGAAGCAGTTGAGGAAATGAAGAATATATGTAATGTTATCAAAGCTGCTGTTGGTTGTACAGATGGTTCACAAATGAGTAAGTCTATATATTCTGAGGACGAGGACAAAGAATGGTATGCACGGCTTTTTGACGAGGTCAAATATATTTCAGACGCAGAATTGCAGAAAGTATGGGGACGATTGCTGGCAGAAAGAATGGTGCATCCAGAAGGGATAAACAATCGGGTACTATACTTTATCCGTGATTTAGACAAACAGGAAATAGAGACAATACGACGGTCAATGAGATTTTTTCTTAATAATTGTTTTGTCCCTGATTGTATCGTGAACAATTTAGAAGGAATGGCGCATGATTTACCCAAACTGCTCTCCTTAAGGATTATTTTTAGGAGTGGAGACCCTTTTCACCCTTTAGTATCTACCTTCGATTTACCAGAGGAAAGTAATATAGAAGGTAACGGCTTTAATTTCAAACTTAATGCTATAGGAGAGAAGAAAAAGATAGAAATACAATGTTATGGCTTGACTCCTGAGGGACAAGTGCTTAGCCGGCTATGCGAATCGAAGTTATCACAAAGTGAAGCTCAGATTATTTGTGATCGTTTGAATAATTATTTTCAGGATGAAGCGAGGGTAGAAATGATTGAGACACCTTAGAAGGAACGAAAGAACACCGGACAGGTTCTTTGCAAGCAAAGCGATCAGAGATCGAGTTTTTGACCAGAAGGTGCAAAGCGAGCGTAGCTCGAGTATTTGGCCTAAAGGTACAAAGCGAGTAAGCTCGAGTTCTGTTTCACCAAAAATTGAACGGATAAAGATAAAGGGCAGGTGTGAAAAGCATCTGCCCTTTGCTGTTTACAATGGATTGTCGAAGATACCTTTACTCGAAAATAAGTTGGTAATTATTTTGTATTTTACTCGTTTAATCGTATCTTTGCAACAGAAATGGTTTGAAATTCCAATATCCCTACGGACCATCGTCCTTGTGTAGAGGTGGTGATTTGACAACGATTCACTTTGCGGATTTTATTCTTTGGCTCATTCATCTGAGTCAAGGGGAAGATACACGTTGTGTGGAATCACGGATTTACGGAGTGTAGCTGCAGAGCAGCGGAATTACGAATCTATGGAAAAACGGAATTACGGAAGTATGCAGCATAGCTGCGGATAAACGGATTCACGAAACTACGGAAGCAAGCTTCGCGGGAATCACGAATCTACGGAGCTAAGGAGATACGGAGTGTAGCTGCATAGCAGCGGAAATACTGAAATACAGAATTACGAATCTAAGGAATTACGAATTTACAAACAATGGAGGAGAATGGGCGGAACCATGGAAAAACGGAAACACGGAAGTATGCAGCATAGCTGCGGATAAACGGATTCACGAAACTACGGAAGCAAGCTTCGCTGGAATATGCTTCGCTGGATTTACGGAAACACGGAACCAGGGAACTACGGATCTACAGACATTTATGGAGCACACTATGTGGGATCTATGGAATTACGGAGTTAAGGAATTACGAATTTACAAACACGCAGGGCGTGGATTAATGGAGTTACGAATCAAAGGATTTACGGATAATCTACTATGGCAGAATACAAGAAGACAGATAAGAAGGAAAGTACGAATCCCAGGAAATACGGAGATACAGATACACGGAAGCCCCCTAGGGTGGAACAACGGATTAACTGAATTACGGAATCATGGAATCAAATAAACCATATAAGAAGACATACAAGAAAGGAACTACGAATTCAAGGAAAGACGAATCTACGGATGTGAGGACTTTCGGAGGTGAGCTGAAGCCGTTGATGTCAGAAAGTGAGAAGGCTGATGCGCAGGTTCTGGAGCTGAGCTATGATTTCAGTTGCCGTATTATCCGGCTGTACAAGTACCTGAATGAAGGGAAGCTGAGTAAGGCTGATAGGGATATTGTTGATGCGCTTGGAAGGCAGCTGGTAAGATCTGCTACAAGTATCAATGCGAATATGAATGAGGCTCAACATCCGCAGAGCGACGCTGATTTCCTTTCCAAGGCTACAATAGCCTTGAAGGAAGCAAGGGAGAGCGAGAACTGGCTCTCGCTTCTCCGGGATAACGGATATTTGGAACCACGGGCTTCGGAATCACTGATTACGGATTGTGCTAGAATCAATAAGATTTTGATAACAATCACTGCCAAGGTTAAGAAGCGGTTGAACAGTTGATGGAATTACGGATTTACGGAACTAGGGAATTATGGATCAAGACACTCGTTGGTTGACAAGATATAATGAGGTGATTAAGTTTATTGAGGCCAATAAGCGAAATCCGTCGAAATACAACCCAGAAGAACGGTTGATGATTCACTTTCTTAAAAGAGGAAGGAAACTGATGAATGCCAATGAACTTCAGGAGCCTAGACTTAGCAAGTTCAAGGAACTGCTTGAACTGACAGAGATGTACAAACGTAAAAATCAGTATCAATAACAGCCGCTCCAGCCAACTTGCCGCAAAAGCGTCAAGTCGGCTTCCGCTTGACAAGATAAAGTGTTCATTACAGGCAGGCGCTCACGGACACGCAAGAAAAAAATTAATACATCAAATATGGCAATCCCTTTTAAGATTATCATTGACTGTCCTTTTAAAGATGTGTGCAGACTGGATAAACCAGAACACATTGATAAAGAATTGGTCTTGAGCATCATTAATGATTTTGAAGATGGGAAATGGCGACAAAGCGTCTTTGAGAGTTTTATCTTTGATAATCTGAAAGAAACCGCTCTTAGCAAAAAAGAAATAGAAATATTAGGGGATAGTGAATTCAGTATTCTTAAGAAAGCTATTGGTAATCTAAGGATTACAGATAAAGATAAGAGCGGGAGTGAAATTGCAGAAGCACTCCTTTATGGTATAATGAGGCATCATTATAATGCTTTGCCAGTTGTCCCTAAAATTTTCTACAAGCAGAACGTTAATGATTACGCAAAAGGGGCTGATAGTGTGCATCTGGTAATAGAGCCAACAGGTGATTTCTCATTATGGTTTGGAGAAGCGAAGTTCTATTCGAGTATAGAGGACGCTAGATTAAGTACTATTATTGAATCAGTGAATGAGACTATAAAGACGGACAAGATAAGAAAAGAAAACTCTATTATAACCAATATAAAGCAAATTGAAGATTTGAAATTGGATGCTGCATTGGTCGCCAAGATATATGAAGCTTTAGACGAGAAACGTTCAATAGATTACCTCAAACCAAAACTACATATACCCATTTTACTACTTCACGAATGTGAAATAACAAAAGCAGAAACAAAGCTTTCCGATGATTATCTTAATAAGATAAAAGAACAACATATAGAAAGAGCAAATGCTTTTGTGAAGAAAAAAATGGAGTCAGAAATCATTAAGGTTAATCTTTATGATGAGATTACGTTCCATTTGATTCTTTTCCCTATTCCAAGCAAGGAAGAAATTGTGAAATCCTTTATAGAAAAGTGTAATGCCCTTGTCAGATAAAATAGTTAATGACATTTTTTCTCAATGTCAGGCAATAGTATCCTTGCTGAATAATAATCAAGAAGCAGAGGCAAGGCAGCAAACCATAATTTTGTTGGACTACCACCAAAAGAATGGCATTAGTGAATTGTCTCCCCTTTGTAATAGCATTCTTCGTCAGACAGGGTTATACCCTTATATGGAAGAACAAACCAGTACATTCTCTGATCGCCTTTTGATGAACTGTTTCAAAGTTGATGCGGGTTATCAAGAGGATGTTGTATTGCACCGGGATCAATTCTTACTTTTGCGTAAACTGCTCGAAGGTAAAGATATAGCGGTAAGTGCTCCAACTAGTTTTGGGAAGAGTTTTGTCATAGATTCATTTATCAGGATCAAGAAGCCGTCAAATGTGATGATTATTGTGCCCACAATAGCTTTGACGGATGAAACAAGAAGACGTATATATAAAAAATTCGCAACCGAGTATAAGGTTATAACGACAACGGACACCGAGCCCAGTGAAAGGAATATCTTTATCTTTCCTCAAGAAAGAGCCCTTTCATGGGTTGAAAAAATAGATAATCTGGATATTCTTATCATTGATGAGTTTTATAAGGCGAGCGCACAATTGAATAATGATGAACGTGTTCCAGCGCTTGTAAAGGCGATAATCAAGATTGGTAGCAAGGCAAAACAACGTTATTTCCTAGCCCCTAATATATCAAGCCTAGAGGATAATCCATTTACAAAAGGAATGGAATTTTTACGACTTGATTTTAGTACCGTCTTTTTGAACAAGACTGATTATTCAAAAGAAATAGGAAAGGATGAAAAAAAGAAGGGTGAGACGCTTTTGAGTCTGAATAACAGTTTGCCAGGTAAAACTTTAATATTTGCTGGTACTCATAGTCAGGTTGAAAAGGTTTCTACACTTCTATCCGCGAATACAAGGGAAATCGATTCTGAGTTGTTAGTTTCCTTTAGTGAATGGTTGGGTAAGAATTATGAATATAATTGGCGGTTGCCCATTTTGGCTAAAAGAGGAATTGGTATTCATACAGGGCAGCTTCATAGATCCCTTTCGCAAATACAAGTAAAGTTATTTGAGGAAGAAAGAGGCCTTTCAAGATTGGTGTCCACGTCATCAATAATTGAGGGCGTGAATACTTCTGCAGAAAACGTTATTGTCTGGACTACTTCTACCAGAGGTTTTTCTTTAGATAGTTTCTCATATAAAAATGTCATTGGACGAGCTGGAAGAATGTTCCGCCATTTCGTCGGGAACATTCACGTTCTACAGGAGGCCCCAGATGAGGCTCCTGTCAATCTGAATATTGAGTTGCCGGAGCAGGTGGTAGGTGAGATAGATCATGATAAATATGCGGGCTACCTTTCTGAAGAACAGATTCGTGCAATTAAGCAACAAGAAGCAGAAATGACAGATTTACTTGGTGGCGAGTTATACACCAAGATTAAGACAGGAGAAGGATTTCAAACCAGCAATTCGACGGCTATGAGGGGAATTGCTGTAGAAATGAAAGAAAAGCCAGAGAAATGGGATAAAATGTCATTTTTGGCTTATTCTCCTGATTATTGGGATAATGCCCTATATAAACTGTTATATACAAGGCCTGGATGGTGGGATAGCTCATATTCAAAATTTGTGGCATTTGTAAAGATACTGAGCCAGAATTGGGAAAGGACAATTCCCGAATTGTTGTATGAACTAGAAAAGGATGATATAGGTATTGACGAATTCTTTAAGTTAGAAAGAACAGTGACTTTTAAGCTGGGTTCTCTACTGCATGATGTTGATATGCTTCAAAAGAGTATTCTTCCTCAAGCAGGATTTGATATATCGGGATTTGCTTATAACGTGGCTCATGCATTTCTGCCGGCTGCTGTATATGAACTTGAAGAATATGGTTTGCCTAGAATGATTTCTAGAAAGATTCAAAACGCTGGTTTTATTAATTTTAATAGTCCGGATTTGACATTTGAAAAATCAATCCAGATTATGAGGGAAATTGGCCCACAAAAAATAAAAGGTATTGAGACAATAGACGCCTTTGATAAATATATAATTGACTACTTCTTTGAAGGACTCAATGTTCGTGCACAATAAGCTCTTGCTAACTGCGCTAAAGCATCAAGTCGCCAGCGGACTTGAAGGGGCAGGAAAAACAGAGTGGGCGCACGCCCTAGTGGGCGGCCTCTCTGCGTGCGGAGCGGATCCTTCGACAGGCTCATGACGAGAGGATGTGCCTGGAGCGGGGATGATGCTTAATGACGGATTTAAGGAATTGCAGAATTTGATATGACATTTGAAGATATACAAGAGATAATCGCGAAGGATGAGCATCGCTGTCTGGAGTTGAAGAAAACGACTGGGGAGTTGCAGGATGGTATGCACTCGGCTTGCGCTTTTTTGAATACGGATGGCGGGTGGTTAATCTTTGGCGTTGCGCCTACGTCGCTGAAGATTCTCGGACAACAGGTGACGGACTCTACGCAACGGGAAATTGCCCAAGTTTTGGCCGGGCTCTACCCTGCGGTGGAGGTGAAGCCTGAATACATTGATGTGCCGGGAAGGAATGGCGACCAACTAATCGTGATGCACTTCAGCGGCTGGAGCTGGGGCCAAATGCCTTACACATATCGCGGTTGCCCTTATTACAAGAATGAGAGCACTACGCAGGTAATGCCGCAGGAAATGTATGAGGAGCGACTGCGTGCGGCAAAACCGGAGAAGTTTGCATGGGAAAGACAAGAAGCAGAGGGAGTGGCATTGGCAGACTTGGATGAGAAACGGATTCGTGATGCTGTTCGCCTAGGCGTAGAACGCGGACGTATGCCGGCAACGGCAGAGGCTGAAAGTGTTGAATCGCTACTGAGCAAGTGGAATTTGATGCGTGACGGGAAGGTGTTGAACGGTGCCGTGGCTCTGTTTGGCAAGAATCTGAGTGGCTATACGCAGATGTCGCTGCGGCTGGCTCGTTTTCGTGGCACGGATAAGAATGAGTTCGTGGACAGTGGTCGGGTGGATGGCAATTTCTTCGATTTGCTGGATGCTGGTATGGCGTTCTTGTTTAAACACCTTTCGCAGAGTGGCAAGATAGTGGGGTTCCAGAAGGAGGAGCATCTTGAAATTCCGGCTGAGGCCTTGCGTGAGGCTCTGACGAATGCCCTTTGCCATAGGCAGTTGGAGAAGTATAATCTGACTCCGAGCATTGCTGTTTATGATGACCGTGTGGAGATTGAGAATCCAGGACGTTTGCCGTTTGATTTGACACCAGAGACTATCAAGAGCGCACATGCATCGTATCCGTATAATCCGCTGATTGCTGAGGTGCTGTTTAAGTCTTCGTTTTTGGAGAGTTGGGGTTCTGGTGTGGGCAGAATGGTGGATGCCTGCCGTGCGCAGGGTGTGCCGGAGCCTGAGTATGAAGTGGCTGGCGGGTTTGTGAGGATTGTGTTCAGGAGACAAGAAGGGGCTGGCGTTGTAAATGGTGATGTAAATGGTGATGTAAATGGTGATGTAAATGGTGATGTAACATCCCTTAAAGGTGTTCTTAAAGATATTTATTTGATTGTGCTTAATAATCCTGGAATTAAGATTGCTCAAGTGGCGGAGTTAAGAGGAAAGTCGGAATCTACAGTATGGAAGCAACTAAATGAGTTGACGAAGAAGGGCATTATCGAATACCGGGGCTCGGACAAGACGGGTGGATATTATGTGAAGTGAGATGGAGGGTGAGCTCCCGTGCGGGTGGCTTAGGCAGGCGGTGCTGACGCTTTTGCGGCTGCACGGCCTGTGCGGGGAACGGAAGACTCTAATGGCTGCAAGCCATTTGACTTTGTCGAGTTCCGTCGTGACTCGGGATAGTCCAAGCAAGCTTGGCCTCTTCGCTCGCTACTCCGTCACTTGTGCCGGAGGTGGGGAGATGTCTTAAAAAAGAATAATAATACATATAGAGTGCCAATATATTGATTTTATTTTGTACTTTTGCAGTCGGAAAAATTTGCAATGTTTCCGACTAAAAACAGGTAAAAGATTTAATGGAAGAAGCTGTAATACATAAGATTAGAAACAAAATAACCCGCGCAAAATTTGGCGAGGTATTCTTTGTGTCTTCGTTCCCCAAATACGATGTGGAGTATGTTACTAAACTGTTGGCGCAGTTTGAAAAGGAGGGATTGATTTCGCGCATAGCCAAAGGTGTATATGTAAAAGCGAAGAAGACACGTTTCGGATTGTTGTATCCTACGGCTTATGAACTGGTGAGAGAGATTGCCAAGCGGGACAAAGCAAAGGTGATACCCACAGGCGCTACGGCGGAGAACCGTTTGGGATTTTCGACACAGGTTCCTATGAACTCCTGTTTCCTAACAACGGGTTCGGGCAGAAAACTGAAATTGGGAAACAGAATGGTGACGCTCCAGCATGGTGCTCCTAAAAACTTTGCCTTTAAAGGACACTTGATGCAGGAAATGGTACAGACTTTACGTAGCATAGGACAAAAGAATATCACGGCAGAAGTGGAAAACAGAATTAGGCAATTGCTTGCAGAACATCCGGAAAACGACACAATAGCACACGACCTTCTGCTGGCTCCTGTATGGATGCGGGAATTGATTGAACGAAACAGAAAGAGGCAGGTATGAACAGGTGGATTGATTATTCGTTGGATGAGCGGATGACAATGATTCAACATGTGGCTGATGCGAAAATGATAGATGAACCCGCAGCGGAGAAGGACTGGTGGGTGACGACTGTGCTGTATGCCCTGTTTCATACTCAGGTGGCAGGTTATCTTCTCTTCAAGGGTGGCACTAGCTTGAGCAAAGGCTGGGATTTTATCAATCGGTTCAGTGAGGATATAGATTTGGCTTTAGACCGTGACTTCTTCCTGAATGTTAAACAATTGCCGTATGCCAGATGTTGTAGTAATACTCAAATACACCATCTGCGCGAAGCTGCACAGGATTATCTTTTTGGAGAATTCAAAAAGGAGTTGAGTGGTGTGCTGGCAGAAATGGGTTTGGATGTAAAGGTGATGGTAGAAAACGAAGTGCCTGACGAAAATGGAGAGCCGCAGAAGGTTGATCACGACAAGGACCTTTTTGGAGAAGGCGTTTCTGATGTGTGAGGAATACCAAAAGAATCCGCCTCGCACATACAGAATGTCGCGTCATTTCTATGATTTAGAGCGCCTGATGGATACGCAGTATGGCCGGGTAGCGTTGATGGACAATGCGCTTTATCAGGAGATTATAAACCATAGGCGCAAGTTTTACCACGTGGGTGCAGTCGATTATAATCAATTGCAACGTGAGTCAATAAGTATAGTTCCTCCAAAGGAGTTGATGTCCTTGTATGAAGCAGATTATGCGGATATGCGAAAAAGTTTTATCTATGACTGTTCCAAGGATTTTGGTCAATTGATGGCAAGGATGGTGGAACTGGAGGGGAGGTTTAGAAAAGGGCTTGAATAATAGATTATGTTAAAAAGACATAACTCATAAAGCGTGAAGCATAATTAAAGTACATTTGTGGGCCATGCTTGATCAGTCCTTTACAGCATACCATTTCAACGAGATCTTTCAGATAGAAAGGCGCAAAGGGAATATCCGAAAGGATTATTTCCCCGACTCTTATATTGCCGTGCTGGAAGAAGGTCATAGGTTGGATGACATTATTCGCGAACTCAAAAGGAAAAAGAAAGAAGAATGGAGCGACGATGATAAAAAGCTCTTTAATGACACCAAAGACCTGTTCAAAGAAAACCTGAAAGAACGCCGTGCAGAAGAATCCAAGTGGATGGAGACTCTTGCTGACAAGGTGAATGAGCGGGATTACAAAATAACGCTTGATAAGATAGACTTGGACGGGAAGAGCGGATATACCGTACCGGACACTGCTGAAAACCTGTTTGTGATGAAAACCCTTCAGTACAATCTGAAAAAGGTTTTCAAAGTGCAGCAAGCCAACAGGCACCGCATTATGACACAAGTCAGGATTCTGATGAACGAGAGCACTCCGAAGTATATCATCAGAACTGACGTTCACCACTTCTACGAAAGCATCCCTCAAGACAAACTCTTGAATATGATTAAGGGGAACACCCTGTTAAGTAAGATGTCGATGCGCTTTATCTGGCAGATACTTGAAGAATATGAGCGCAAGAAAGATGCTGAGGAGCCTGCTGGGCTTGGTGTGCCACGAGGAGTAGGTGTGAGTGCATACCTGTCTGAAATCTACCTGAGAGACCTGGATGAAAAAATCAAGCACCGTCCCGAGGTGGTGTATTACGTAAGATACGTTGACGACATCTTCATGATATTGTCTCACCTGCCAGTTGGAACAAAACTTGAAAAGTATTATGACGGAATCCGTAAGGAGTTTGCTGAATTGGGACTAGCGCTTATGGACCCTGATGATGAAGACCAGAAGGAGAAGTTACAACTGCTAGACTTTTACACTTTCATGAAAGAGGGAGATAAGAATGAGCAGGGAAACTTTACGTACCTTGGCTACACGTTGAGATGGTTGCGAAGTGTATGTGATTCAGGAACGAAGTTAAGCACCCAGTTTGCTCTGTCAAAAAGAAAGGACAAGAAAATACGCGACCGCATTGATGCCGCGTTTGCTCATTTTACAGAGAAAACAAAGTATAGCCTGAGCGGAGCCAGGAAAGATTTGAAAGACTCCTTGCGCTTTATTGCCGGTAACTATAGGCTTACGAAGTCGAAAAGTGGTATCAAAGCGGGTATTTATTACGGCAATGACTTGTTGACAGATACCAAGGCGCTTGCAGGCTTGACGGCATATCTGCATTCGAAAACAAGGAAGATTAGCGTATATCCTGAAGTGCTGAAGGGAATGCCGGAACGCCAGGTTTATATTGACGGCATTAAACGGATGGTTCTGAAGTTTGACTTCCAGAAGAACTGGGAGGCGCACAAGAATTATTCGCTGACAGATAAACGAATAAGGGAAATATCACAATGGCTATAAGAAGAATCAAAAAGAAGCTTCGTTATAAGAAGGAGAGGGTACTGCTGTCAGATACCCTTCCCTACGAATTGCCATTGATATTTACTAATCGTGGTTTCTACCGCTATTTGGTAAAGAATGAGATAGAGGTGGACGAAAACGGAACATTGCGGTGGTCTGAGAATATGACTGACGGTGCTTTCGCCCTCATGAAGTTGATAATGAATGTGGGCGATCAAGTGAAGAAAAGCGATGGAGGGGTTGATGTGAATGGCCAGAAACCCACGATTCCGTTCAACTACAAAATAGTGCACAAACCGACCAAACCGCGCGTCCTTTCGCTGATACATCCGGCCAGCCAAGTGAAGATGGTGACCTTTTATGAGAAGTATAGTTCCATGATTCTTCACTTTACGGGCAAGAGTAAGTTCTCAATACGCCGCCCGACGGATGTGGCATGCTATTTCTACTACCGAGACCGGCTACATAACAAGTTGCTGGGAAGGAAAGTGGATAGCACAGAGCAGTTCTTTAATGAATATGAGAATCTGCGGACGTATTTTACTTATCAAGAGTTCTCGAACATATACAAGTTCTACGAGTCATATAGGTACCAGCGTGCTGAAAAAAAATACCAGCATCTGTGCAGACTGGACTTGCAGAGCTGTTTTGACAGCATTTATACTCACAGCTTTACTTGGGCAGTGAATGGTGGAAAGGATGTTTATAAAGAAATATTCCCGTTCCCCAATGATGACAGGACTTTTGGCGGTTCTTTTGATCACCTGATGCAAAAGATGAACAACAACGAGACCAACGGTATTGTGATTGGTCCGGAGTTTAGCAGAATCTTTGCTGAGGTGATACTGCAATACGTTGACTCGATAACAGAGAGTAAAGCTCTTACGGAGAAAGGGTTGCGGTTGAAGAAGGATTATGAGATATATCGTTATGTAGACGACTATTTCATCTTCTACAACGAGCCTAAGGTGCTGGAGGATGTACGTGCAATCCTGATTGAGACTCTGCAAGAATACAAACTGCGGTTTGGCAGCGATAAGAACGGGGATTTCAATTGCCCGGTGATTACGGACATAACCCGTGCTAAGATAAGGATAGATGAGTTGATAGATGATAACCTGACAGTTGCAGCCTACAGAACGCATTTGCGGAAGGTTGATGTGGAAGAGACGGAAAAAGATAAGGCTCATCATGCTGAAGAAGAGGAAGAAGAGAGAAACCCCGCACAGGAAAAGATAGATGAGGCCGTGGCCAACAAAGATCAGTTGCGACTGAACGCCAATGAGTTTAATGCGAGGTTCAAAGACATAGTGGCTTCAACAGGTGTCGCCTATACCGATGTGCTGAACTATACGCTGATGCGCATTGGTATCAAGACTGAGACGTTGCTAAAGGATTTTGACAAGGAGTTCAAGATCTTATCCATGGCGGAGGAGCAGACGGAGGCGGTGTTAAAGCAGAAACGCCGCAAGGAGAGGATGTTGGTGAATTACTTGCAGGAGTTGATAGATGTGATTTTCTTCCTCTATGCCAGGAGCAAGAAAGTAAATACAACACTGAAGGCTATCATTGCATTGAATATTATTCTGGACTACGTGCAGAGTGATTACCATTATCCCAAAGAGGCTCCACGCATGAGCAAGGAAGCCCGGGATGTGGTGATGAAGAAGCTTAGAGACGAGATAGCCTTGTTGTTCCAGACCTCTACATTCAACGAATATACGCAGTTGGAGATATTGTACTTCCTGATTGTGCTGAAGAAGATGGGAAGCCAATACTATATGCCCAAAGCGGTTCAGAACCGCTATCTTTCAAATAAAGAGGAAGACAAACCTCGGCTGAATGACTTGAACATGCTGTCAGTGTTGATGCTTCTATACTATTGGGGCGATAGTGCCAAATATGAGAAGGAGAGAATGGAAGTGCTGCAGCACGTGAAAAGAAAGTTTGAGAGAGTGGTTCCACGGATGAGGCGGCAATATGCAGAACTGGTGATGACTACCATTGAGTTGACTTCGTGTCCGTTTGTTGATAACGGGGTGAAACATGAACTGCTGATTCTGATGGGAGTAGAGGACAGGAAGGAGCGGCTTTCGATAATAAAGTATTTAAACAAATATGGGTTCTGTGTCCGTTGGACTGGATTAAACGTGACAAAGGAACTCGGAGCAAAAATATCGCAGGAGGTCTATTCGTAGGACTTTAAACAGTACAGACGGATGGGCTAATGCGCGTATGGGTGCCAAGTATTCAGATCCTAAAAGCAATACACACATACCTTGGCACAAGTCACAGCGACTACAATTAGGTCTTCAGGGTCTGGGGCCTAACATATGAAATCAATTATAATTATATAGAAATTCCCCTGCTTTTCCTTTGGGAGGGCAGGGGATTGTTTTTCTGGGAAGCACACCATGAAATGCGCCTTTTAACCCAATTTACGTGCAAAGTACACATTTTGGGCGAATTATGCAAGAATTATGCTGAAAAATTTTGTCATGTCTGAAAAAAAGTTGTATCTTTGCAGCCAAATTTGAATCAAATTGTTTACGATAATGAAGTGTAACTCTTATAAATACATCGCTAATCCGACGCTCCGACTCGCCGGAAATAAGGTGGCTCCTGAATGTGGAACCGCTTATATCCGTGTGCGTGCGTCGGTGGACCTCATTATCTAAACCATTCCCCCGACAGAAGATATAAGCAAATCCAATATCAGAACGGCCACCCAGTAGAATTTACTAGGTGGCCGTTTTTGCGTTTATGCCATAACGTGCTGAAAGTCAGCGTGGGCAAACAATTGGATAACATTCAGTGAAGGCGCGAGCCTACTGATTCTAATAAGTTCCAGATTCGCCCCGTGGTTCGGCAAGCTCACTGTGTGTAAGAGGTTGATAATCAAGCGGGGCGAGTTTTTGGATAACATTAAGTGAGAGGCGACCGGCCGAAGGCTGATGTTTGAGGTCGGATGTCTGAACAACAAGATTTTAGAAACAAGTAAAAATAGTAATTTTATGAAAACAAGAAAAAGTAAACAAAAATTCAAGCCCCTGAGCGAGGCCACGCCAGGGGAGTTACGCGAGGCCTTTAAGATTGCCTCGTACTGGCTGACCGATGTGCTGGATGGCGAAACGGAAGTAGGTGTTTTCAGTGAAGCAAACCTGGGCGAACCCGCCATTGAGTATTTCCCGAAGCGTGCATATATGACGCTGAAGGACCCCAACAGCAAGTGGCACTGGAAGCAGGGCACCAAGCTGAGTACCCTGATGATAAACGTCATCAAGAGCGACATGGCTCACGTGATGCGCGACTATATGAATATGGACGCGCCCATAGTGAAAGCCAACTGCGAGTTTGAGCGTGACGGTGCAGACGAGGACGGTTGGGATGATGCCAACGAACCCGAAGAGGTGGATCCGGAAGACAGACTGAATGGATTTCAGGTTCAGACCTATGAGGAGAAGTTGGCAGAGTTGGAACGCTACGAGAGCCAGCGCGACAAGGGTATGAAGATTGCCCGCGCTGCGGCCAAGGAGAGCGGCGACCCAAAGCTGATGCTGTATGTGGAGCTGGCCTTCACACGGCCCGACTACCGCGCTATCAGTAAGAAGATGCGCGTGACCCAGGCGGAGGTGAAAGAGATGGAGGAAAGGTTGATAGCATTGCTACAGGCCTGACCTCCGGGCTCCAGATTTAATTAAATGAAGTAGTAACAATTTAAATGACAAGAAAATGAACTTATTAGAAAAGATAGATGAACTCCGCGCACAGAGCGTGACTGCAGAGAAATTTGAAGAAGTATGGGGCCTCAGTATTGAGGATCACCTCGACCGACTCATGGCGTTCGTAGAAGAGCAGAAGAACGCTGACGCGAAGAAATAATCAGGTGAGGCCGGAGAAGGCCGGCCAAGTGTTTAACTAAGTAGAGAAGGCTCGCACGGCAGCAAACCTTGTGGGCCTTCATTGTGAGCGGGAGGGAAAGGCAGATGTGCCGTGGCGCTTGCGACGCGGCTCTTCTGCGCGGGGAGAGGAAGGCTCTTTTGCGTGTGCTTGCACCGCAAATGTGCCTGGAACGGGGGCTGGTGCTGAGTGCGCCGGCCTTTTTGATTGCCCTGACGGGAAAACCGTCGGGCGCAGGGAGGGGAGTTATAAGTTAAAAGATAGGAGGTTAAGGATATGAAATGGTTTAGTATGAACGAGTTTGAGTGCCATTGCGGCTGCAGGATGCCTGACAGTGCAAGGGCGAACATAGTGGCGCTGGTGGAGCAGGTGCTTGATCCGGCGCGAGAACGGTACGGCAAACCGGTATGCGTGAACAGCGGATACAGGTGTGCCAGACACAATGCCGCTGTGGGCGGTGTAGCAAACAGTCGGCATACGCGTGGCGAGGCGGCGGATATCTGCTGCAGTGACAACGAGCGGCTGGCTAAGATTATTGAAGAGAACGGGTGCTACGACCAATTGATAAGGTATATGGGTCCGGGTGGAAAGATACGGTTCATACACGTGAGCTGGAAACGGAACGGAGTGAACCGGAAGATGAAGTTTGATAAATAAAACGATAGGAGGTAAGATTATGACTACAATTAACTGTGTTGACTTCTGTTGCGCCTCGGCCATTCAAACTAGTTTGATGGCTCTCGGCTTGTCAGAAGTTGATTTGACGGCCATAGTATTGGCTGTAATAGGGATGGTGAGCGGGTGGGTGAGCTACTGGCTTGACCACCGCAAACACAAGCAGGAGGTGAAGAACCTGGAGGCTGAGGCTCAGAAGCTGAAGGCTGAGACCAGGCAGAAGTATATGGATCTGGCTAAGATGTACGTGGACGAGTTTACGAAGAACATAGCCACGCCATTGGAGAAAAGGGTGGATGAATTGACTAACGAGGTAAAGGAGTTGAAGGAGGAGCTGGAAAATGTTAAGAAATGTAGTTGCTATCGGGCTGATTGCCCTAACCGCATCAGCGTGCTCGGTTAGCAGGAGCGCAAGCGTGAAGGCTGAGGTAAGAGGTCTGAAGGCTGTTAGCCAGAGTGAGGAGCTGCGGACTACGGAACTACGGAGCACGGAGTCAAGGGATAGCGTGGTGGTGGAACTGCGGGATACGCTGGTGGAAACCACGACGATAACCATAGACCGTAACGAGGTAGGGGACACCATCAGGATGACGACTGAGACGGATAGGGAACGGGTGCGCGATCGCTCGCAGTTAAGAGATAAGAGTGAAAAGAAAATAGTAAGGGTGGATACGGTGTATGTGGCTGTCAGGGACAGCACGGATGTTCGGAGCTACGGAGCCACGGAATCACAGAGCGGGGGTACCACTCTGCACCGGACGCTGAAGTGGGTGTTGGCTATCGCCTTCCTCCTTCTCGCCTCGGTAGTGTTCGTGCGAGCACGACACTGACACTCGGCTCGACGTCGGTTTTGGATTATTATCGCGATAATAACGTTAACGATAACCTTAACGATAACAAGGTTTTTCAGGAAACATTAATTATCACGAATTGAACATTAATTAATTCATTAATCAAGAGATTGTTTTTTTTAGGTTTAACCCGCTTATGGTAAGCTGAAAGCAGTAAGCCATAAGCAAAATTAAAAATAGGAGGAAACGACTATGGGAAAAGCATTAGGTGACAACAAAAACTTGAGAGGCAAGATTGGTACTAAGATTTACCAGCGCCGCAAGGATGGTAGCACTGTGGTGTATGAGGCTCCGGACAAGAAGGAGACTCCGACCCGCAGTGAGGACCAGATGAGAGTGAGAATGCAGTGGAGCAACCTGGGTGCGGTGCACACTCAGTTCCGCAAGACCTTGAAGAAGGGTTTCCAGGAGCTGCCTGCGGGTTTGAGCGACTATAATGCGTTTGTGCAGGCGAATGTGGGTGTATGTAAGGTTTACATTCCGAAGCAGGTGCGCCTGAACGGCGGTTGTGTGTTGGCTCCGTACTTGGTGACTCGTGGCAAGTTGCCCAGCATTGTCCAGTCGAAAAACGGCAGCGATGTGATGGTGACTGACGTGGCTCTGGGCAGTCTGGTGATTGGCGATGAGACCAGTGTGGCTGAGTTCAGCCAAGCTGTGATTGCCTATAACAACGAGTGGGAGGACGGTGACCAGCTGACGTTCTTTTATGGTGTGCAGACGGTGGACGGCGTGACGGGAACTCCTAGAGCTAAGATTAGCGGGTACAAGGTGGTGCTGGACGTGACGGACACGGAGACTCTGCTGTGGAACGTGGTGACTGGGCTGGGCTTTACTAGCGTGGTGGCACCTTCGGCTGGCTATGTGCTGGGTATGGGCGGCGTGATTACGGACGGTGCTTGTGCGTGGATTCACAGCCGCGAGGGTGACGGTGGAAGTCTGATGGTTTCGACTCAATACCTGTTTGTGGACAGCAGCGTGCTGGAGAGCTACCAGACGAATGCGGCGTATGTGGCTTCGGTTAACAGCTACGGCGGCATTAACATGGAGAGTGCGTTTTTGGATCCTCGGAGCAGTAGGGCCGTGGGTCGCGGAACCACGGGTGGCGGAAGCACGGAGCCTGGCGGAACTACGGGTAACGGAACTACGGAGCCTGGCGGAACTACGGAGCCTGGCGGAACTACGGGTGGCGGAACTACGGGAACCGGAAGTACGGGTAACGGAACTACGGATTCGGGGAATGGCGGAAGTACGGAGCCTGGCGGCTCGACTGGTTCTGGCGGTGATGAAGGATAATCGCGTAGCGAGTTGATAGTTGACAGTTGATAATTGACAGTTGATAGGTGATAGGTGAGAGTGGGGCGGAATGCCCGCCCTGCTCTTAACTTGAAACCTGAAACTTGAAACCTAAAACTAATATCGGTTATGATGACACTGGATTATACGGCTATCGTACTGGCAGTGCTGACAATGGTGAGGGGATGGGCGACGTGGTGTACGTGGCTGTCAGGGACAGCGTCGTGGAATTACGGAACTACGGAGCACGGAGTCAGGGAATCGGCCTTCGGCCGTTGCGCGGGCTTTGAAGTGGGTGTTGGCTATCGCCTTCCTCCTTCTCACCTCGGTAGTGCTCGTGCGAGCACGGCACTGACACTCGGTTCGGCGTCGGTTTTGCTGTGATATGCGCGGTTGGGGTGTTGATTATGGTGGTTAAGGTGAAAGGCAGTGGGTAGCTTGGCTTACCGCTTACCGCTTACTGCTTACAGGTGACAGTTGAAAGTTGACAATTGACAGTTGGGGCTTCGCGATTGCGAGGCCTTTTTTTGTATGGGCATCGGCCAAACTCCCGAACGGAATTGCGCCAAACTCCCGAATGGGGAGAGCGAAATGTTAATTGTTAAAATGTTAAATGGATTATAAGCAGTCTTCGTTTAAAAGGAATTCGTAAATATTCATATAAGTAATACCATCATCATCTTGATAGCGGCTAATCATGTCTTCTGTAATGACAAACTTCTTGAAACTATCCTTGATGTCTTTAAGGCTACGGACTTCCTGTTCACGCTTTTCTTTACTCGGTAGGTGAAATGCCGATTGTATATAGTATCTCTGGCTGCCTTGATTGCAGACAAAGTCTACCTCATACTGTTTCCGTATACTTAAACCATTGGCATCCTTCTCGTTCTTTACCACCACACCTACATCAACACTCATTCCGCGCAGTCGGAGCTCATTATAAATCAGATTCTCCATAAGGTGCGTTTCTTCGTATTGACGGAAATTAAGTCGGGCATTACGTAGTCCTAAGTCCGAGAAATAATATTTTGCAGGTGTGTCGATATACTTTCGTCCCTTGATGTCGTAGCGCACGGATTTTTCAACGAGAAAAACATCCTGTAGAATATCCAGATATGATTTGATAGTGGTATGCGAGATGTCGCTGTGCTTCACTGTCTGGAATGTGTTTTCCAACTTTGTAGGGTTGGTCAAACCACCGATAGAAGATGCAATGATATCTATCAATTCCTCTAAGTCATCATCATTCTTAATCTTGTAACGTTCCTTGATGTCTGTCAGATAAGTTTTTTTGAAAAGTTGTTTCAGGTATTCGACTTTTTTCTCTGCAGTTGGAAGTGTAACTACTTTGGGGAGTCCACCGTAAAGCATGTATTCTTCCAGAGCTTTTTCTCTGCTGCCTTGAAATACAGACATGAATTCACGGAAGGATAGGGGAGCGACTTTGATTTCATCTCCTCGTCCTCTAAACTCTGTAATCACATCTTTGGAGAGAAACTTAGAGTTGCTTCCGGTTACATATACGTCTGCATTCTCTATTTTCAGATAGCTGTTCAATACATCTTCAAAGTCGTCCACATGCTGCACCTCGTCAAGCAAGATGTAATACATCTGCTGGTCGGTCATGCGACTGTCTATATAGTTAAGCAGTGCATCTGGATCACGAAGTGCTTTGTTGCGGCGGTCTTCCAGATCAACTTTAACGATGTGGTCCTCAGCTATTCCTTCTTCCTTTAGATATTGGAAAAAGAGATTGAAGAGCAGATATGACTTACCACAACGTCGAACGCCAGTCACTACTTTTATCATCCCATTGTGCTTGCTATCAATGAGTTTCTTGAGGTATAAGTCTCTTTTTATTACCATCTTTATTTACTTTTTTTGCGTAAATACGCATTTTCTGTTTGCAAAGATACGATAATCTTTTGAAATGACAAGCATTCTATTTACTTTTTTTGCGTAAATACGCATTTTTTGTGGGGTATTTTATGATGATTTTGATATGTTTTGGGTAAGAATTCTTATAAAAAATGTAAGGAAGATGGGTAAATTGAAAAAAGTTTGTATATTTGCAAACAGAATTACTAAAAACTGAAAGATATGGGAAAGATTGAATTGAAGGCATTGCCGTATGCGATGGATGCATTGGAGCCGGTGATAAGCAAGCAGACGCTGGAGTTTCATCATGGGAAGCATCTGGCGGGGTATGTGAATAACTTGAATGGGCTGCTGGAAGGGAGCCCGTTGGCGGGATTGCCATTGGAGGAGATGGTGTGCAAGGCTGAGGGCGGATATGAAGGCTGAAGTCTGAGGGCTGAGGGCTGAAGGCTGAAGGATGAACGAAGGCTGAAGTATGAAGGCTGAAGTATGAAGGCTCAACGAAGGCTGAAGTATGAAGGCTGAGGGAAGATGGAAGGAGTATAAATTAACTAAAACTATTGATATGAAGAAATATGAATTGATGGCATTGCCATATGCACCGGAGGCATTGGAACCGGTGATTAGTAAAGAGACAATTGGTTTCCATCATGGGAAACATCTTCAGGCGTATGTAGATAATCTGAACAAGCTGCTCCCAGACAGTGAGTATGAGAATATGGCTCTGGAGGAGATAGTGAGAAAGGCTCCGGCTGGGGCGGTATTTAACAATGCTGGGCAGATATTGAACCATGAGTTGTATTTCATGCAGTTTAAACCTATCGGTGAGGCAGTTCACGTTCCTAAGGGGGCACTTGCTGCACAGATAGAGAAGCAGTGGGGTAGTGTGGAGGCTTTCAAGGCTGAGTTTGAAGCAAAAGGCGTAGGTCTGTTTGGCTCTGGATGGGTGTGGCTGTCGGCAGATAAGGATGGCAAGTTGGTAATTACGCAGGAGGCGAATGCAGCCAACCCTGTGCAGAAGGGGCTGAAGCCGCTGTTGACCTTCGATGTCTGGGAACATGCGTATTATCTGGACTATCAGAACCGACGTCCTGACCACTTGGCTGCGCTTTGGCAGATTGTGGACTGGAGGGTTGTTGAAGGGAGGTATGATGGATGAAGGAAGGCTGAAGGCTGAGGTCCTTCAACTTCCGGAATCACGGAAATAGGGAACTACGGACACACGGAGAAGCCCCCTAGGGCAGTATGACGGATATACGGAGGGACGGAATCTAGCTGCAGAGCAGCGGAATTACGGAAATACGGAAGTATGCAGCATAGCTGCGGATAAACGGATTCACGAAACTACGGAAGCAAGCTTCGCTGGAATATGCTTCGCTGGATTTACGGAAACACGGAACCAGGGAACTACGGAAGCCCCCTAGGGCGGAACAACGGATTAACTGAATTACGGAATCATGGAATCATGGAATCAAATAAACCATATAAGAAGACATACAAGAAAGGAACTACGAATTCAAGGAAAGACGAATCTACGGATGTGAGGACTTTCGGAGGTGAGCTGAAGCCGTTGATGTCAGAAAGTGAGAAGGCTGATGCGCAGGTTCTGGAGCTGAGCTATGATTTCAGTTGCCGTATTATCCGGCTGTACAAGTACCTGAATGAAGGGAAGCTGAGTAAGGCTGATAGGGATATTGTTGATGCGCTTGGAAGGCAGCTGGTAAGATCTGCTACAAGTATCAATGCGAATATGAATGAGGCTCAACATCCGCAGAGCGACGCTGATTTCCTTTCCAAGGCTACAATAGCCTTGAAGGAAGCAAGGGAGAGCGAGAACTGGCTCTCGCTTCTCCGGGATAACGGATATTTGGAACCACGGGCTTCGGAATCACTGATTACGGATTGTGCTAGAATCAATAAGATTTTGATAACAATCACTGCCAAGGTTAAGAAGCGGTTGAACAGTTGATGGAATTACGGATTTACGGAACTAGGGAATTATGGATCAAGACACTCGTTGGTTGACAAGATATAATGAGGTGATTAAGTTTATTGAGGCCAATAAGCGGAATCCGTCGAAGCATCGGATTGAGGAGCACGATATGCTCAACTGGGTGAAGGCTAATCGAAAGCTTTTGAATGCAGGTTCACTTAAGGCTGAACGAGTTGAGCCATTCCAGCAGCTTCTCGGATTGATTGAAAAGTATAAAAGGCTAAATCAATACATATAGAGGTCTGAGGGATGAAGGCTGAATTAATTGTGGAATGATTCAATTATAAATTAAACGGAGATTGAGGCAGGTGGTAAGGAATACTTACTAACTGATGATACAACAAATGTGGATGTCACAGATTGTGATACCCTATTGAAAGAGAATAAGATATGATAGAAGAATCAAAAAATAAAGTAGTCGGTTCGGACTCAATGCCGTTTGACAAAGAATATGCTCAGTGGATAGCTGAGCTTGCCAAGCGCTACCGATCCAGCCAGATAAAGGCTTCGATAAAGGTAAACGATGAGATGCTTCGCTTCTACTGGTCAGTAGGAGAGGACATTGAGAGGCGAAAATATGAAAACAGGTATGGATCCCATTTCTACGAAAATGTCAGCCGTGACTTGAGGCATGTTCTAGGATTGAAAAGGGGCTTGTAGCCTACCACAATAAAGTATACGCACTATTTCTATTGTCTTTATAATCAGGTGTTTGGAAATCGTCAAGGGGTTGTTGACGATTCTGTGCCCGTAAATCGTCAAGGGGTTATTGACGATTTTGAGAGTATCTTTATGGTCCCGTGGTCATTGCATATTCTCATTATTGATAAGTTGAAGAACGACCCGAAGAAAGCAATGTTCTTTGTCAAGAAGACGATAGAAAATAATTGGGGGTATGGTGTATTATTGAATTTTATAAAGACGGACCTCTATGAACGTCAGGGTGCGGCACAGACTAACTTTGCATTGACAATGCCTGCCCCCGAGAGTGACTTGGCGCAGGAATTGCTAAAGAGTCCGTACGATTTTACGTTCCTGCCCGGAAAGGAGAAATATCAGGAGACAGAGTTGAAGGATGCGCTGATAGAACACATCACTCAGTTTTTGGTTGAACTGGGACGTGGTTTCTCATACGTGGGGAAGGAATACCGGCTGGTGGCAGGGGGCAAGGAGAAGTTTATCGACTTGCTGTTCTACATCATCCCCTTGCATCGGTATTGTGTCATAGAAGTCAAGATAACCGAGTTTGATTTCCCCGATTTGGGACAGCTGGCGGGATATGTGGCAATGGTGGATGACCTGCTGAATACCGAGGTGGAGAAACCTGCCATCGGGCTGCTGATTTGCAAGGAGAAGAATGCTGTGCTGGCTCGTTATGCGTTATCTGGCATGAACCGGCCAATGGGAATTTCAGAGTATGAGGTGGCCAGACAGCAATTGCCCGACGACTTGAAAAAGGCTCTTCCGAGCACAGATGAGATTGAGGCTGGACTGAATAGGATGTGAGGAGAGCTAAGATGGGAAGGTGAATAAAGGTGAACTGAAGGAGGAGAGAGTGGAGATGTATAAAGAACTCCTGGCGCTGATGGAAGAGTATAAACGGAAGAATCAGTACGTTTAGTTTACCGTTTACTGTTGAGAGGTAGGGAAAAGCTACGGCTAAATATGATGATTGGCCGTATTTTTTGGAAATAATGAGGTTGGAATTAACTGCGTTCTTGAAGGGTCAAGCGAGCAAGCTCGAGCGGATTTTTGTCACGACTCGGCCATTACCAAGCAAGCTTTGATGGCACTCACTGCTCCAAAAATTGAAAATCTTGGGAATTTTTGATTGAAAATTTTGGGAATTTTGAGAATCTTGCAAAGAACTTTTGAGAATTTTGTTTAACTTTGCCGCTAGAAATATAAATATTATGACTATCGAAGAGATACAGATATTAATTGCAAAGGATGATTAAACAATGACTCAGAAACATCAGATACAGTTATTTGAAGAAAAGAAGGTTCGTACCGTGTGGGATGAGGAGCTGCAGGAGTGTTTCTTTAGCGTTGTTGATATTGTACAAGTATTGACGGATAGTGCGGATGTTAAGCAGTATATTAAGAAGATGCGAAAGCGTGATCCTGAACTTGATGCCAGATGGGGTACAATTTGTACCCCTACTCGAATGCAGGCAACGGATGGCAAGTATTACAACACGCAGGCTTATTGGAGAAAACTGAAGCAGCGACTGAAAGATGAGGGGAATGAAACCGTGACAAATTGTCACGCTTTGAAGATGCGAGCCGCTGATGGTAAGATGCTCCCGAACGAAATTGCGCCAAACTCCCGAATGGGGAGGGGAAAATGTTAAATAAACAATAAAAGAGGAAGTCTTTCGTTGATGCGTATGCAAGAATAAACAAAAAATGTTTATTTTTGCAGATGAAATATCAAAAAGCAAGGGAATGATATTTTGGGGCTGATTCCTGAGTGGAATTGGCCTTTATTCCGCCCCTACAGGGCGGTTGGTAAATGGGGTTGTCCCATTCACACAGGGGCAAGCCCCTGTGCTAAGGTATTTCGCCCTTTCAGGGCATTCACGACCCCAACGGGGTCATATAACATAGCGTAGGGCCTTGGCCCTATTAATGAGACAGATCATTATATTACCATCGCCCCTGAAAGGGCACAATAACATAGCGTAGGGCCTCGGCCCTATCGATGGGGGCGCCCACCAAAACAATGTCCATCGGACATGGGCGCACCCACCGTCGGCCCTATGGCTAATAACAAAAAACAATGTCACAATCATTAGCGAAGATATATATTCACCTGGTGTTTTCCACCAAAGGGCGGGCGGATACCATACCCAGGGCGAATCTGGAGGATGTTCACGCGTATATGGCGGAGATATTCAACAACCACGGGTGCCCGGCCATACAGGTGGGCGGCACCACAAATCATGTGCATATTTTGTTTCTCCTGGGCAAACAGGTGAATTTGTCGGAAATGGTGCGAACGGTGAAATCGAGCACAACGCGATGGATCAACGAAAAGATGGGCAATCCGTTCCGTCATTTCGCATGGCAGGATGGTTATGGGGCGTTTAGCGTGAGCAACAGTCACGTGGATGCGGTGGTGGCGTATATCAAGGGGCAGGAGGAGCATCACAAGAAGGTGTCGTTCCAGGATGAGTTGCGGAGGATATGCGAGTTGTATAACGTCAATTTGGATGAGCGGTATGCGTGGGATTAGTTATGAGCCCCTTACAGGGGCGGGTTAATGATCGTATGCATGTGCGCAGGGGCATGCCCCTGTGTTAAGATATTAGCCCCCGTTGGGGGCGCATAATAATTATTCCGCCCCTACAGGGCGGTTGGTGAATGGGGAAACCCATTCACACAGGGGCAAGCCCCTGTGCTAGGTTATAATGGCCCTTGCAGGGCCGGGAAATGGGGTTGTCCCATTCACACAGGGGCGAGCCCCTGTGCTAAGGTATTTCGCCCTTTTAGGGCGTCGGCCAAACTCCCGAAAAGGAATACGGTCAAATGGTGGGCGTAGCGCAAAAAAACCAAATAAAATTGTGGCAAAGAAGCAAAATATTTTGTGGGTTAGGTTGTTAATTATTTACGGTGGCCGGGTGGGTCACCGTTTATTTTTTTTATTATTAACAACTTAAAATTTTTTATCATTATGAAAAAGTTTTTTTTCATGGCAGGATTAGTCCTGCTGGTTGCTGCTTGCAGCAAGGAGAGTGAGAACATGGTGAATAACGCTCAGATGGAGGTGGCTGTGGCGCCGGTGAAGGTGCATGTCAACGGCTTCTCCGTGTCGCAGGAGGATTACCCGACTACGCGTGCGGCACAGGATGTGGCTGACTACACCGGTGTCAAAGCTGTTACCCTGGCGTTCTACAGCGGTAGCACGGAGGTGTACAGGCATGAGCAGGTGAGGGGAGCTCTGGAAGAGGGCGAGACCCTTGGCGAGTTCGAGTGCTCGCTCCCCATGGGCAGCTACACGATGGTGGTGATTGCCCGAGGCCAAGGCGATGGCGATGTGTTTACACTGACCAGTCCCACCGAGGCTGCCTATACCAGCGACCATTCGCGCGAGACGTTCGCCTATACGCAGGCGGTCAATATCACTAGCACCAGTGCGGTGGATGTCAGTGCAACGTTAAATCGTATCATTGCTAAGCTTCAGGTGTTCTCCTCCGACGGCCGTACGGCCAATGCCACTAACGTACGCATGACGATGTCTGCTGGTGGCAAGAGTTTCAATCCCACCACGGGTCTGGCAACTAGCAATACGGGCTTTGTAAACACGGTGCCTATCAGTACGGCAGCTGGAGTTACCTCCAATTCTATCAGCTACCTGTTCCTAACAGGTGATGAGCAGACAATGAATGTCACCATCGAGACGTTGGATGGCGAGGGCAACACGCTCTTTTCGAAGACCGTCAATAATGTCCCGTTCAAACGCAACCGTGTCACCAAGCTCACCGGTGCTATGTACACCAACGAAGCTGCGAGTGGTGCCTTCCAACTGGAGACAGCCTGGCTCACAGACTATAATGGTAACTTTTAATGGTCGGTGCAGTTATGAAAAAATTATGGATTTCGATAGGCGTGGTGTGCACGATAGTGGCACTGTGCGTGCTGGTGGCCTGCGAGAAGGCTCTCATAACGGAAGACACTGGTACTTCGGGGGATAAGAACGGCAACCTGCACGTCAGCGTTTGTCAGATAGAAAAGACTCCGTTTGGGAACCTGACACGTGGGGCGGAACCGGTAGCGAATGTCTGCACGCGGCTGAACTTCGCCATCTACGATGAAGGCGGTTCGCGGCTGAAGCAAATTAACCAAACGTCGGACAAGGCAGACTTTGGACAGTGTGCCTTTCAACTGGAGGAGGGTGATTATCAGTTGGTAGTTGTAGGCCATAGTGCCCATAGCAACCCAACGATGACAAACCTGTCGAAGATACAGTTTACGAACGCGACAGGATATACGGATACTTTCCTCTGTTATGGTGTGGTAAGTATTGGTGAGGAACAGGTGGAGCATGAAGTGTCGCTGGACCGTATTGTGGCCTTGTGCCGGTTTGTGATTACCGACGACATCCCCGCAGAAGTCAAGAAGATGCAGTTCTACTATACCGGCGGCTCTGGGGCTTTCGATGCCACCACGGGACTGGGTTCGGTAGCCAGCAAGCAGACGGTGACGTATGACGTTACGAATGTGAGTGAGAAGCAGTTTGACCTCTACACCTTCCTGCACGAACTCTCAGACAACATCGCGTTGACGGTGACGGCACTTGATGCCAGTGGCAATGAGCTCTACAGTCGTCAGTTTGACGTGCCCATGCAGCAGAACCACATCACGTGGCTCTCAGGGGCGTTCTTTAACGGCAGCGGTTCGTCGTCGGCCACTATTGGTGGTGTGACGGTGAATACCGACTGGGCTGGTGAGACCCATCTGACGTTCTGATTAAGTTTCGCATTCGCTCACTTTCTAGGAGTAAAGGAGTAGAGTAGATGTGGAGGTAAAGTAGATTAGACTTTACGTTTCATTTTCATGTGAGCAGGAAGAAGATGCTGACAGCAGAACTATTCTACTTTACTCCTTACCTCCTTACTCCTTACTCCTTACCTCCTTACTCCTTACCTCCTTACTCCTCAACTCCTTACTCAACTTGCGAAAGTTGAGTTAAAAATTAAAAGGGGAGAGAGAAGGGGAGTGAAAAAAGTATCAACAAAATTTGGAAGTTTGGGGTATTTTTTCTAACTTTGCAGCGGTTTTGTAATATAAATTGGTATCCATTACTATGAGAAATCCGTTTGACAAGATATTAAATTGGTATTTTACCAAGAATTCACTGCCATATTGGTGCATTTTTATTATTGATTGCGCGACTGTTGTGTTCAGCGGTTTACTGACTTATTCGATATTCCATCATGCCATTGACCTGTTTGAGAATTTCTTTCAGATCATCAATACCTTGATGATATTCGTGCTGCTGAGCATTCCGTGTTTCCGCCTTTTCCATACCTACTCCGGATTCATGCGCTATTCGAGTTTTGTGGATTTGATGCGCGTAGTGTATTGTAATTCGCTGACCTTGGTATTGGCGTTGGTGGCAGAGTATGGGATGCAATACCTGCCAACGAACTGGTTTGTGCATTTTAATACGACCAGTATCTGTCTGATTTACCTGATTGCGACATTGATGATGTGGGCTTTGCGTATCTTTGTGAAGACGCTATACGATGTGGCTTTCTCGAATACACGTGCTTTAAGAGTGCTTATCTATGGTGCGATGTCCGGCGGTGTGGGACTGGCTAAGAACCTCAGATCACAGCGTCCCAGGAAATTTGTGGTGAAGGGTTTTATTTCGCATCTGAAGAACGTGAAGCACCAGGAGATTATGGGTGAGAAGGTGTATTCGGTAGATGACGACCTGGCAGCCATCATCCGGAAAAACGATATTGAAGGTGTGATGATTTCGCCACTACGGGTGAAAGAGTTCCGTAATAACCAGAAGCTGCAGGATGTCATCATCGGTGCTGGTGCCAAGATTTTCATGGCTCAAAGTGCGATTGAGGTGGACCCTGAAATGCGGGATGATGAAGGTGAGGTTGATTATTCAAACATGCAGATGCGTGAGGTCAGCGTAGAAGAGCTGTTGCCTCGTCAGGAGATTCGTGTGGATATGAAATCGGTTGGAGAACTGCTGAAAGGTCGCTGTGTGCTGATTACGGGAAGTGCCGGTTCTATTGGCTCGGAGATTGTACGTCAGGTGGCACGCTTTGCCCCTTCACACATGGTGCTGATAGACCAGGCAGAGACACCACAGCACGATATCCGCCTGATGATGGCGAAAGAGTTCCCGCAAATCCAGGCAGAGACTCTGGTGACGAGTATCAGCAGAAAGACCCGTATGGATGAAATCTTTAAGAAATATCGTCCAGACTATGTGTTCCACGCTGCTGCCTATAAGCATGTGCCTATGATGGAGGATAACCCTTCGGAGGCTGTGCTGAATAATATCTATGGTACGAAGGTGATTGCCGACACGGCCGTAAAATACGGTGTGAAGAAATTTGTGATGATTTCTACTGACAAGGCGGTGAATCCCACCAACGTGATGGGTTGCTCGAAGCGTATCTGTGAGATTTATGTGCAAGCACTAGACCAGGCCATCAAGGAGAAGAAGGTGCCTAGTGAAACCAGAACACAATTTGTGACGACCCGCTTCGGTAATGTGCTGGGCTCTAACGGCTCCGTGATTCCCTTGTTCCGTGAGCAGATCAAGAACGGCGGCCCGGTGACGGTGACCGACGAGCGAATCGTCCGCTTCTTTATGCTGATACCGGAGGCCTGTAAGCTGGTGTTGGAAGCTGGCACGAAGGGTAACGGCGGTGAGATATTCGTGTTTGACATGGGTAAGCCTGTGAAGATTGCTGACCTGGCCAAGCGTATGATTAAACTGTCGGGCGCCAAGAATGTAGAAATCAAATTTACGGGACTGAGACCTGGCGAGAAGCTTTACGAGGAAGTGCTGAACGAGTTGGAGGGTACGAAGCCCACTTTCCACGAGAAGATACGTATTGCAGAGGTGCGCGAGTATGACTTCGCCCAGGTTTGCCAGGATATCGATGACCTTATCGAACTTTCCAAGCAGTATGACGACATGGCTACCGTGAAGAAGATGAAGGAGATCGTGCCGGAATATAAGTCGAACAATTCTATTTACGAAAAACTTGATTCGGGTAACTAGGATTGCCCGCCCTTGAAAATGCGTTATTTTATCTGGTTCGGTTATGATGGCACACACTACCATGGATGGCAGATACAGCCTAACGGGGTGACAGTACAGAGCGAACTGGAGCGTTGCCTGAGCTTGTTGATGCGGGAGAAGGTGAGTGTGACAGGTGCCGGACGAACGGATGCAGGGGTTCATGCGCGCAGGATGGCTGCCCATTTCGATACCGTGCAGGAACTGGACGGTGCATTGCTGGTGAAGAAACTGAACGGTCTGTTGCATGAGGATATCGCTGTCTATAGCATCGAACGGGTGGCTGATGACCTGCATGCCCGTTTCTCTGCAACCTCGCGCACGTACCATTATTATATACACACGCATAAGTCGCCCTTTCTGAACCAGTATTCGCTGGAGATTCATTACCAGTTAGACTATGCGCTGATGAATGAGGCGGGACGTGTGCTGACGGAGTATGAGGACTTCGGGGCCTTTTGTAAGGCAGGGTCGGACGTGAAGACGACCTTGTGTAAGGTGACTCAGGCGCAATGGATACAGACCTCGCCAACGGAATGGTATTTCGAGATAACGGCCAACCGCTTCCTGCGTAACATGGTACGTGCTGTGGTAGGGACGCTGGTGGAAGTAGGGCGCGGGCGGATGTCGCTGGAGGAGTTCCGGCAGGTGATAGAAGGAAAGAAACGCACGCAGGCGGGAGAGTCGATGCCGGCGAAAGGACTCTTCCTTGAAGATATTAAATATTAAAGATTAAATTCGCTTCGCTCAGAATTATATATGGCTTGGTTACTATTAGCTTTTATGTCGGCAGCCCTGTTGGGATGCTATGATTCGTTTAAGAAGCAGGCGCTGAAAGCGAATGCAGTGATTCCGGTATTGTTCCTGAATACGCTGTTCTCATCGTTGATATTCCTGCCATTTATCGTGCTGAGCAGTACGACGGATACGTTGGACGGGAGTATTTTCTATGTCTCGGAAGGTGGCTGGGAGGAACATAAATACGTCCTTCTGAAGGCTCTTATCGTGCTGTCGAGCTGGGTATTGGGCTATTTCGGTATGAAACACCTGCCGCTGACGATTGTAGGTCCGATTAATGCGACACGTCCTGTGATGGTACTGGTAGGTGCCTTGCTGGTGTTTGGCGAACGGCTGAATGGCTGGCAATGGGCAGGTGTGCTGCTGGCGGTGCTCTCCTTCCTGATGCTCAGCAAGAGTGGTAAGAAAGAAGGAATAGACTTCAAGCACGACCACTGGATATGGATGATTGTAGGGGCGTCGGCCTTGGGAGCAGTGAGTGGACTGTATGACAAATACCTGATGGCTCCTGTGGAGAGCGGGGGTGTGGGATTGAACCGTATGCTGGTGCAGGCCTGGTATAACTTCTATCAATGTGGTATGATGCTGGCCATGCTGGTGTTTATCTGGTGGCCCCATCGTAAGGAGATAACCCCCTTCCATTGGCATTGGTCGATTATCGGAGTGAGCCTGTTTCTATCGACGGCGGACTTTATGTATTTCTATTCACTGTCACTGCCTGATGCGATGATATCGATTGTATCGATGGTAAGAAGGGGTAGTGTGGTGGTCAGCTTCCTGTTTGGGGCTGTCTTCTTTCATGAGAAGAACCTCAAAGCCAAGGCTTTCGACCTGGCATTGGTGCTCTTAGGCATGATCTTCCTCTATATCGGAAGTGCGTAGGATGATGCTGGTGGCACCCAGGGTGAAAAGGGTGCCGTCCTCGATGATGCGACGTTCACGGGGGTGCAGTTCCACATCGCCTACGAACGTGCCGGTATTGCTGTTATTATCGATGAGGGTATAACGCAGACCGCCTCGTTTGTCGTGGCTGACATTAACGGTGCAATGGTTCAGATCGACGCTGGGGTCAACGGTCTCGAAGGTGCAGTTGGCGGGATTGCCTTTCTGATAACGGCCTATGACATTATCGCCCATGTGCAGGGGAAGGACCTGCTTGTAATGAAATACATTCTCGATAACGATGAGATAACCGAGGGAAGAGGTGAGGGCATCTAACTCCTTGGACTCTTCTTTCTGGGTACTGCGCAGTTTGGACACTCCGATGCGGATGCCAAACTCCTTGCCACACTCGTTACATTTGAATACCAACGACTGACCAGTCGGGTATTTCGTCTCGTCGAACGTGATATAGTTGTCGCACTTAGGGCATCTTACACGTTTCATGCTTAAACTTCTGCGGTTTTATAGATCCAGGCGTCTGCAAACTCCTCCTTGTTGTTCAGCTTCCTCAGATGGCGGTAGGCTTCTGACTCGCTGTCGTACTCGCCACAGGTGACACGGACTACATTCTTGTGGATAAACACCCTGGCATCCTCAAAGCCTTGGCGGTGTAACTTCTCGACATAGTTCTCTGCATTGCTGCGTTTTACCTGAGAGGCTACCACTATATAATAGGTGATGGTGGGAGAGGCGGGAGCGACGGTTTCAACGGAATCTGCTGAAGCCTCGGCCTTATTGGCAACAGGTTCCACAACGGGTTCTGCAGGAATGGTATTGGTATCCTTTGGCATGAGCTTGTAAAGGATATTGTTCTGAAGCTGGCTCATGGCATTGCTTCCCAAATCACTGTTCACCACGGGTGTGCTCATCATGAAGAATGCTGCAATGGCCGCTGCGATGGCCACCGCATTACGAATCCATGACAAACGAATGCGGATGGCGGCCTCATGGTCATCGTCATCATCGGTAAACTCCAACAGAGAGGGTTGTTGAGACGGAACAGACTCTTCGGGCTGGGAGAGAGGAACCTCCGTGGCAACGGAAGAAACGGTATGAAGAGAGGTCTCCACCATTTTCTCTTCCTTGAGCTGTTTAAAGGTATAAGCGCCCAGGCCATAGAGCTCAGGAGTCAACAAGCCTGCCTCACAAGGAGCAAATTCGTAGTTTCCATCGGCATTAACGGTCAAAGTACCAAGGTCGGTGAGGGTATAGGAGCCTTCCTCGCTTAGTATCTGCTTTAACTCGTTGACTTCTGCTGAAACGCGACGTAACGCTTCGGGATAGCTGATGTCATACGCCTCGACATAAGACTGAACCAAGACACTGTCGTTCATGCACAACTGAGGATTGAATCCCAAGGTGCGCAGGGGAGGCAGGTACGAACGGTCTGCCATATCATAACGAGCAGGTATATAATGTGTCATAAATCCCCCAAAATCAGGAACTATCACACATTCGTTCGTTAAAAGAAGAATCTCAATATGTCTATTCAGCTCTATCATCGAGTGCAAAATTACATTATTTTTACGAAACAAACAAGTTAAAGTCGAAAAATTTTTCGTACCTTTGCAAAAAATAAAACATAGAAAACGTAATCATGGAATTCAAGAAAACAAACATCGAAGGTGTGTATATTATTGAACCAAAGGTGTTTAACGATTCTAGAGGATATTTCTTTGAAGCTTGGAAGAAAGAAGAATTCGAGCAACACATCGGTCCGGTGGAGTTTATACAGGACAACGAGTCGAAGTCGAGCTATGGTGTCCTCCGCGGTCTTCACTACCAAAAGGGTGACTTTTCGCAGGCTAAGCTGGTGCGCGTCATCAAGGGCCGCGTATTGGACGTGGCGGTGGATATCCGTCCGTCGAGTCCTACGTTCGGTCAGCACGTGATGGCGGAGTTGAGCGAAGAGAACAAGCGCCAGTTCTTTATCCCCCGAGGATTTGCCCATGGCTTCCTGGTGTTGAGCGAAGAGGCTGTCTTTACCTATAAAGTGGATAATGTATATGCCCCGCAGGCTGAAGCGGGTATCCGATGGGATGATCCCGACCTAGGCATCAAGTGGCCTATCGACCCCAAAGAGGTGCTGACTTCGGAAAAGGACTTGAAACAACCTCGCTTTAGCGATATTTTCTAAAATAAAGATGCATTCAATGCGGGTTACGTTAGTACAGACTGATATAGCGTGGGGAGATCCAGAGCGGAATATGCGGGAGGCGGAACTGCTGATGAGCAGGGAGCCTGGAAGTGACTTGTATGTGTTGCCCGAGATGTGGAGCACAGGATTTGCCACCCAGCCGGAGGGACTGGCCCATGAAGTGGGGGAGAACGAGGCACTAAACTGGATGGAACGGCAGGCAAAAGCCGGTCGTTGTGCTATCTGCGGCAGTCTGGCCGTACACACAGAGGACGGGAGCTACCGTAATCGCCATTATTTCTGCGACGGACGCACGGGAAAGACGTGGTACTATGACAAACACCATCTGTTTACTTACGGACACGAGGATACGTATTATACGGCAGGACAAGAGCCTTGCATCGTCAGCTATGAGGGGTTCCGGCTGTTGCTGCTGACCTGCTATGACCTGCGCTTCCCCTGCTGGAGCCGTTATGCCACAGGGAAAGAGTATGACGTCATTGTCGTGGTAGCCAACTGGCCTGAGTCACGGCAGAATGCCTGGCAAGTGCTGACGCGTGCACGGGCTATCGAGAACCAGGCCTATCTCGTGGGATGTAACAGGGTGGGTGACGACTCCTACAACCACTATGCGGGAGCTAGTGTGGTGGTGGATAGCATCGGGCATACCCTCGGGCAGTGTAAGAAGCATGTGCCACAGGCCTTGACGGTCTCTTTGGATAAGGCGGAATTGGAGCGAAGAAGGGCAAAATTCCGCGTATTGGACGACAGAGACCAATAATTTCTTAAAAATTACTTAAAAACCATGGTTGTTTGACGGCTTTTTCGTAACTTTGCAGAGTTTAAGAAAATAGTAAAAACGCGTCAGCGGGGCTGAAAAGTGCCTTAAACGCGAAATGGAGGTAAGATGTAAGAGGTAAGAGGTAAGAAGTAAGAGGTAAGATGTAAGAGGTAAGAGGTAAGATGTAAGAGGTAAGAAGTAAGTAATCGACGAAGTCGCTTTGTACCTTTAAGTCAAAGAGGTGAGAAATAAAAAAAACATATATAATAAAGATGGATCAAACTTTTGACAACGACAGAATTGTAAAAATCAACATTGAGGAGGAGATGAAGTCTTCGTACATCGACTATTCGATGTCGGTCATCGTGGCTCGTGCCCTCCCTGATGTCCGTGATGGTTTTAAACCTGTTCATCGCCGTATCCTGTACGGTATGATGGGCATTAACAACGTTTCTACACAACCTTATAAAAAATGCGCGCGCGTGGTTGGTGAGGTGCTCGGTAAGTACCACCCCCACGGTGACAGCTCGGTATATGGTGCCTTGGTACGTATGGCCCAGGAGTGGAACATGCGCTATACGCTTGTAGATGGACAAGGAAACTTCGGTTCGGTAGATGGCGACTCACCGGCCGCCATGCGTTATACGGAGTGCCGTCTCTCGAAGATGGGCGAGCATATCATGGATGACCTAGAGAAGGATACCGTCGATATGGTGAACAACTTCGACGATTCGCTGGTGGAGCCCAGCGTGATGCCTACCAAGATTCCTAACCTGCTGGTGAATGGCGGTAACGGTATTGCCGTGGGTATGGCAACGAACATGCCTACCCATAACCTGGCAGAGGTGATTGACGGCTGCTGCGCGTATATCGACAACCCTGACATTGATACCGACGGGCTGATGCAGTATATCCCCGGTCCAGACTTCCCCACAGGAGCCTATATCTACGGACTGGCTGGTGTGCGCGATGCCTATGAGACCGGTCGCGGACGTATCGTGATGCGTGCCAAGGCTGAGATTGAGACTACAGAGACCCACGACAAGATTGTGGTGACCGAGATACCTTATGGTGTGAACAAGGCAGACTTGGTGAAGTATATTGCCGACCTGGCCAACGAGCATAAGATAGAAGGTGTAGCCAATGTGAACGATGAGTCTGGTCGTCAGGGTATGCGTATCGTTGTGGATTGCAAGCGCGATGCCAATGCCAATGTGCTGCTTAACAAACTCTTTAAGATGACAGCTCTACAGAGCTCATTCTCAGTTAACAACATTGCATTGGTAAAGGGACGTCCCCGTCTGCTTTCGCTTAAAGAGTGCGTCAAGTACTTCGTAGAGCACCGTCATGATGTGACCATCCGTCGCACCAAGTACGACCTGAAGAAAGCACAGGAGCGTGCCCATATCCTCGAAGGATTGATTATTGCCGTGAACAACATCGACGAGGTGGTTCACATTATCAGAAATAGTAAGACTCCCAGCGATGCCCAGCGTAACCTGGAAGCCCGTTTCAACCTGGACGAGCTGCAGTCGAAGGCCATTGTTGATATGCGTCTGAGCCAGTTGACCGGCCTGCGTGTTGACCAGCTGCACCAAGAGTATGACGACCTGATGAAGCTGATTGCTGACTTGGAGGAAATCCTGAACAATCCCGAGCGTTGCAAGGAGGTCATGAAGCAGGAACTGCAGGAGGTGAAAGAGAAATATGGCGACGAGCGTCGTACTGAGATTATCCCCTTCGACCATGAGTTCAATGCAGAGGACTTCTATCCCGATGATCCCGTGGTTATCACCATCTCACACATGGGATATATCAAGCGTACCCACCTGGATGAGTTCCACGAGCAAGGACGCGGTGGCGTGGGAGCCAAGGCTGCCCGCCATCGTGATAACGACTTTGCGGAATATATCTATCCTGCCACGATGCATAACACGCTGCTGTTCTTCACGCAGAAGGGCCGCTGCTACTGGCAGAAGTGTTACGAGATTCCCGAGGGTGACAAGAACTCGAAGGGCCGTGCTATTCAGAATATGCTGAACATCGAGCCCGACGATGCCATCAATGCCGTGCTGCGTGTGAAGAACTTCAACGACGAAGAGTTCCTGCAGAGCCATTACGTGATGTTTGCCACCAAGCAGGGTATCATCAAGAAGACACGCCTCGACGCTTATAAGAACGTACGTGCCGCTGGTGTCCGCGCCATCAACATCAACGAGGGTGACGAGGTGGTAGGTGTTCGTCTGACCAATGGCCATAACGAGATCCTGCTGGCAAACCGCAACGGTCGTGCCGTACGCTTCAATGAAGATCAGGTACGTACGATGGGCCGCGTTTCTACCGGTGTCATCGGTATGCGTCTGGATGGTGACGATGACGAGGTAGTAGGTATGGTATGTGTCAACGACCCCTCTGTAGAGACCATCATGGTGGTATCTGAGAATGGTTATGGCAAGCGCTCCGAGATAGAAGACTATCGTAAGACCAACCGTGGTACCAAGGGTGTGAAGACGCTGAACATCACAGAGAAGACGGGTCGTCTGGTAGCCATTAAGGTGGTGACCGACGAGAACGACCTGATGATTATCAACAAGTCGGGTATCCTCATCCGCCTGAAGGTGGCTGATGTCCGTGTGATGGGTCGTGCCACGCAAGGCGTTCGCCTCATCAACCTCACCAAGAAGAACGACACCATTGCCTCGGTATGCAAGGTAACGAGCAGCCAGGAAGAGGATGTCGAGGAGGCAGAGATTGTCGATGAGGAGCTGAACGATTCAGCTATCGATACCCCGCAGGTCGATGCCCCTGAACAGGCTGATAACATAGAGAATAATGAATAAAACGTTTAACCAATAAATGAAAATCGTATGAAAAAAGTAATTGTAATGGCAATCGCACTCATGGCAAGCACCATGACATTTGCCGCTAAGAGTGAAGCTATCAAGGCTATCACCAAGTCAAAAGATTATGCTGAAGCTGTTCAGCTGGTGAAGCAGCATCTGAATGAACTCGCTGACAATGCTGAGAAGGCAGAGGCTTACAACCACCTGTTTGAGCTGGCTATGAATAAGGTGAGCAATGAGACAGGTACCATTACCGAGAACCAGATGGCTACACAGATGGGTACTGGTAAGGTGAAGCCTTACGATACCTTGGGACTGGCCAACGCTATCTGCGATGCTATCGAGAATGTCATCGAGTGCAATAAGTACGACCAGCTGCCTAATGCAAAGGGTAAGGTAAGACCCCAGTTCGAGAAGAATATTGCTCGTGTGTGGGCCGTACGCAGCCACTTGGTAAACATCGGACAGGAAGAGGCTCGCAAGGGTAACAATGCCGGCGTGCTGAAGTACTGGGGTATGTTCACCGACTCTGCTGCTGATCCTACCTTCGCAGCGATGGACAAGACTCCTGAAAAGGAATATGCCGGACAGGTCGCTTTCTTTGCTGGTCGTTATGCTTTCGATGCCAAGGATATGGCACGTGCCAACAAGTATTTCGAGATTGCCAAGAAGGATCCCACCCAGAAGGCTGATGCAGAGAACTTCCAGCTGTATGCCATGCGCAGCAACCTGAAGAACCATGCTGACTCACTGGCTTTCGTTGACCAGTTGAAGCAGATGTATGCCAATGAGCCTGAGAATGAGGTCATCGTGGATGCTATCAACGGTATGTACGAGGGTCTTGACAAGAAGGCCCAGAACGAGTTCCTTGACCAGCACTTAGCTAAGTTCCCCAACTCTTTCACGGCACTGGCTAACAAGGGTCTGATGGCTGTTAATGCCAATAATGCTGAAGAGGGTGCCAAGTGGCTGCGTAAGGCTGCTGCCGCTAAGCCCGACAATGCTGTTGTTTACACTTATCTTGGTGCTTGTCTGAGCGTACAGGCTGCCAATGAGAACGATATAGCCAAGGGCAAGGACCTCTATAGGCAGGCTATCGAAGCTTTCGACAAGGCTAAGGAGCTGGATCCCAACAAGCAGATGGCTAACTGGGGTTACAATCGTTACCAGGCTTACTACGGTCTCTATGGTGCAGACGATCCTAAGACCAAGGCTGCAGAGGCAGACAGCAAGTAAGCTATTCGGACAGTAAGTGAGTAAAGTAGAATTGGCGGGTGCGCACGAAATAAAGTGTGACACCCGCTAAATTTATGATGGCTACTGTCCAGAAGGCAAAGGAATATCTGATGAGCTCAGCCAGAACACCACCTACGAGGATGCCAAGCCCCATGCCTAAATCCCACGATACGAGGATGGTGGAGTTGGCTGTGCCACGTTCGTTATGACGGGCTACGGAAATCATCATGTTCTGGAAAGCAGGCCAGAGGTGGCCGTTGCCCAAACCGATGAGGAGGGCGGAGCCATAGTAGCCTATGGAAGTGAAAAGTGAAAAGTGAAAAGTGAAAAATTTGCTACCGCCTATTGTTGGCATGAGAATAAATAAGGTGTAGCCAATGAGGGAGATGACCATACCCTCAGCAGCATTTTGGGTAAGCTTGCCTTCACGAAGGGCTTTGCCTCCCTGCAGGCGGGAGAGGATGAGTCCGATGGAGCAGAGCATGAACCAGGCACCGGTACCTCCCGTCATGTGGAGTACTTGTTTGCCATAGATGGCGAGATAGTTGCTGAGTACGCCAAAACAGAAACCGAAGAACACCATGTTAACGCCTATCAACCAACCGCTCTTCAGGAAGAAACGGTCCAAGGAGAGTTTAGAAAGTGAAAAGTGAAAAGTCTTTGACCAAGGTACAAAGCGACCAAAGGTCGAGCGGAAAAGTGAAAAATGAGGGATGAAGGAGGAGGGATGAGGTTTATGGAGGGTGACGGTGGAATCGACTAACAGACCGAAGGTGGCTATGGCAAAGGCTAGCCAGAAGAGTAGTTGGAAGTTGTGGGTCTCACTATAGACGAAGATGGCAAAGGTGGGTGAGATGGCCATGGCCAGGTTGTTACTCAACCCGTAATAGCCTATTCCCTCATTGCGACGGGAGGAAGGCAGCACGTCGATGGCTACCGTGGAATTGGCTACGGTAACGGCACCAAAGGGGCCTCCATGAAGGGTACGGACAATGGTGAACAGGAGCAGGGAAGAGGCTGCGAGATAGCCTGCAAAGAAGATGGCAAAGGCAGAAAAGGAGATGAGTAAAACGGTCTTCCTGGGAAAGGAATCGACTATAAAACCGCTGAAAGGACGGAACAGGAGGGCCAGAATGGTATAGCCTGACAGGACGAGGCCTATCACGTCCTTAGTAGCCCCGAATGTCTCGTAGAGATACAGAGGCAACAGGGGTGTGAGTAAATAAAAGGCGAAGAACAGTGCGAAATTGGCTGTCATCACCTTGATATAGTTACGATTCCAAAGGCGGTCCAAAAAGATTAAAGATTAAAAAATTAATGCGTTTTGCTTAGAAATGAGGTTCACTCAGAAGTATAACATCGCAAGGCTGAGATCAGTTCGTTGTTCTCAGAATGGCTGCCAACGGTGATACGCAGACAGTTATGGCATAGCTGAACACGGGAGCGGTTGCGTACGATGATACCCTGGTTGACGAGATAGTCGTAACAGCCCTGTGCATCCTTTACACGGGTGAGGAAGAAGTTGGCATCGGTAGGGAACACTTCCTCTACAAAGGGCAACTCCTGGACAGCGTGTATCAGGCGGTGGCGCTCGTCTAACAGGATGCGTACCCACTTGACCACCTCGAAGGGATCCTTGAGGGCAGACAATGCCTGGGTCTGCGTCAGTTGGTTGACATTATAGGGATATTTCACCTTATTATATATATTTATAATGTCGTTGGAGGCAAAAGCCATTCCCAGGCGGATGGCTGCTGAGCCCCATGCCTTCGACATGGTCTGCAGAATGATGAGGTTGGGGTGGGTCACCAGTTCCTGACGCATGGACAGCTGTTGTGCAAAGTCGATATAGGCCTCGTCTATGATGACGATGCCTTCGAACTGGTTGATAACCTTTAGCATCTCGTCACGATTAAGCGAGTTGCCCGTAGGGTTGTTGGGTGAGCAGAGCCAGATAATCTTGGTGTTGGCATCGCAGGCTGCCAGCAGCTTGTCAGCAGAGAACTGATAGTGGTCGTCCAACAGTACAGTACGGTATTCAACATCATTGATGTCTGCACATACCTTGTACATGCCATACGTTGGAGCGATGGCTACCACGTTGTCACCCCCCGGATTGCAGAATACCCGATAGGCGATGTCGATAGCCTCGTCGGAACCATTGCCCAGGAAAATCATATTCTCAGGAACGCCCTTCACCTTCTTCAGCACACTTTTCAATTCGCGCTGCAGTGGATCGGGATAACGGTTGTACGGGGTGTTGTATGGATTCTCGTTGGCATCCAGGAACACATGAGCTTCCTTGCCGGAATATTCATCACGGGCAGAGGAGTAGGGTGATAACTCCCATATATTCTTTCTGACTAATTGCTGTAAACTAAACATTTTTCACTTTTCACTTTTCTATTGATCGTATTCTTACGCTCATCGCATTCTTATGTGCATCCAGCTGTTCAGCTTCAGCCATCAGCTCTACGGCACGTCCGATGTGGCGGATGCCTTCTGCTGTCAGGTGCTGGAAGGTTATCTTACGACAGTAGGAGTCGAGGTTCACGCCATTGTAGGCAGTGGCATAACCGTGAGTAGGCAATGTGTGATTGGTACCACTGGCATAGTCGCCGGCACTCTCACAGGCATAAGGTCCCAGGAATACACTTCCTGCATTGATGACGCGCTCAGCCATCTGTTCGTAGTCGTTCACCTGCAGAATCAGGTGCTCGGGGGCATAGGCATTGGAGAGGGAGATCATCTCGTCGTCAGAATCGACGAGTACATAACAGCTGTTCTCGAGAGCCTTGGCGGCCATCTCCTTACGGGGCAGCTGTTGCAGTTGGCGATTGACCTCGGCCTGTACCTCGTTGAGTTTCTCCTCGCTGGTGGTAATGAAGAGCACTTGTGAGTCGATGCCATGCTCTGCCTGCGACAACAGGTCAGCAGCCACAAACTCGGCATTGGCAGAAGCGTCAGCCAGTACGCAGACCTCAGAAGGACCTGCCGGCATATCGATAGCCACCTCGTCCAGACTCACCTGTTGCTTGGCAGCCATCACATACTGATTGCCAGGACCGAAAATCTTGAAGACCTTGGGGACACTCTCCGTACCATAAGCCATAGCACCAATGGCCTGTACACCACCGGCTTTGAAAATCTTGCTGACACCTGCGATACGGGCAGCCACCAGAATGGCAGGATTCACCTTGCCTTCCTTGTTGGGAGGCGTACAGAGCACTATTTCACGGCAGCCTGCTATCTTGGCAGGTGTAGCCAGCATAAGCACCGTAGAGAACAGGGGTGCCGTGCCTCCAGGAATATAAAGACCTACCTTTTCGATGGCTACGCTCTTCTGCCAGCACACCACTCCTTCCTGGGTCTTCACCTTCTGACCGACAAAACGCTGGGAGATGTGGAACACCTTGATATTATGATGAGCAAGGATGATAGCATCGCGCAACTCGTTGCTTACCAGTTTCTCGGCCTCGTCCATCTCTTCCTCAGTGACAGACAGATTGTTCAGCGTAGCATGGTCGAATTTCTGTTCATACTCCTTGACGGCCTCGTCGCCACGAGCCTTGACATCTGCCAATACCTTGGAAACGGTATCGTTCAGCTTGGTCAGGTCTAGGCGAGGACGAGCTATAATCTCAGCCCACTTATCTTTAGAGGGATTCTTATAAATCTTCATTAAATCCTGAAATTTAATCTATAATCTTTAATGTTAAATGTTAAAGTATCATTTTCTCAATGGGGGTCACCAAGATGCCCTGGGCACCCATCTCTTTCAGCTTACCAATAATTTCCCAAAAACGCTTCTGGTCTAATACGGTATGTACGGAGCACCAGTCGTCATCAGCCAGAGGAATGATGGTGGGACTCTTCAGACCAGGCAACACGTTGATGATTTCCTGAAGACGGGCCTTGGGCGCATTCATGCGTACATATTTCTTATCCTCAGCATCCTTGACAGCCTTGAAACGGAAAAGCATTTCCTCTAATGTGGAACGTTTGGCAGCAGAGAGGTTCTTGTTTCCGATGAGCAGGGCCTCGCTTTGCATCACCACCTCCACCTCGCGCAGGTTGTTGCTGACCAGCGTTGAACCGGAAGAAACGATGTCGAAGATGCCATCGGCCAGACCAATGCCCGGACTGATTTCCACAGAACCGGTAATGACATGAATCTCGCAATCGATATGGTTCTCCTTCATATAGTTACGCAGGATGTTGGGGTAGGAAGTGGCAATCTTCTTGCCATTAAACCAGTTGACACCGCGATAGTCTATCTCCTTGGGAATGGCCAGTGACAAGCGGCACTTTGAAAACCCGAGGCGCGAGATAATATCAGCATCCTCGCCCCGCTCAATGAACTCGTTTTCGCCCACCACACCGATATCGGCCACTCCGGATGCTACCGACTGGGGAATATCGTCGTCGCGAAGGTAAAGGACCTCCAGGGGGAAATTACTGGACTGCACCAACAGCGTACGCTTGGAGGCACTAACCTTGATGTCTGCTTCAGCAAGCAGATTCATGGTGTCGTCGAACAGACGACCTTTTGATTGTACAGCTATTCTTAACATATTTTCTACGGTTTCTTTTCTCTTCTAATTTAGATTTGCGGGCACAAAGTTACGAAATTATTTTTTATTTTAGTACCTTTGCACCGTGAAATTGCATTCAATACTCATATTTGCATTGATTCTGCTCTGTTCGTGCGGACAGAAAAAACAGGAAACCTTGGTCACTCCGTGGGGAGAGATTACGGATACGATACCTACGGACGACAGTTTCGACCTGGACGAGATACAACGGAACGGAGAACTGATAGCACTCACCCTGACAGGACCAGAGACCTATTACGACTACCGTGGACGCCATCTGGGTGCACAATACCTGCTGGCACAGAAATTTGCCGACAAACTGGGTGTGAGTCTTCGCATGGAGGTGTGTAGAGACTCCGCAGAGATGCTGCAACGACTGGAAGACGGCGAAGCAGACCTGATATGTTACCCGATGACCAAGAAGGGACTAGGATGGTTGATCGGTGACGACAAAGAAGACCTGGAGGAAGAGTTGAAAGCATGGTATAAGCCGGGAATGCTGGCAGAGGTGAAGAAGGAAGAGGAATTCCTGTTGTCTAACCGTGCTGTCCGTCGCCGCGTGTTCTCGCCAATGCTCAATAGGGCAGGGGGTGTCATCTCGCATTACGATGGTTTCTTCCAACGTTATGCCGCTACCATCCGATGGGACTGGCGACTGCTGGCTGCCCAGTGCTATCAGGAGTCCACCTTCGACCCCAAGGCTCGTTCGTGGGCAGGTGCTTGTGGACTGATGCAAATCATGCCAGGAACTGCAGACCATCTGGGCCTCTCACGTGCCAACATCTACGACCCTGAGCAGAACATTGCTGCTGCCGTGCGCTATCTGGCTGAACTGGAGCGTAGTTTCTCTGATATCAGGGAGCACTCAGAGCGCACAAAATTCGTGCTTGCAGCCTATAACGGTGGGCATTTCCATATCCGTGATGCCATGGCCTTGGCTCGTAAGAATGGGCGTAATGTCAACCATTGGCACGAGGTGGAGCCCTTCGTCCTGGGACTCTCTCAACCACAGTACTATAACGACCCTGTGGTGAAGAACGGTTATATGCGAGGTTCTGAGACAGTGGATTATGTCCGTAAAATCCACGAGCGCTGGAATGGCTATCGCGGTGTCAAGACCGTCCGTTCCTTCTCCGGTCCCCAAGGCATTCCACAAAAGGCTAAGCGCGAGCGTAAGAAGAAATACCAAATTAGCGAGTAATCATCTCAATATAAAAAAATCATTAATGATTACGATGAAAAACATTAATGATTGCAAGTGATAGTATTAAGTCTAGCAAGGGTAATCATCATACCTGAATGGCACCCTACTACTTTTTTTTGCCAAACAGATGTCTATAGCTTTTCATGAGTTTGCGCACCAGCAGGAAGGCGTCAATGGCGGTGATGCTGTTGGCGATAAGGTTGGCTATCAGCTCTCCCTTACTGTCTGACTTCTGGGGAGCCGTCAGTCCGTGCCATAGGGTGCCTATGCGCTCGCTGTCCTTCTGGATGTCAGTTAGCAGGGCATCCTTGCGCTGCTGGATGTCGTCAAGTGTGTTATAGACGGGGTTTGCCATAGAGCCTGTTAATTTAATAGGGTGTTAGTGAGGAATCGGACGAGCGGACGCTCAATCCAGGGCTTGCGATAGATGCACACAAGAAGGAACAGAACCAAGAAGGCAAGGGCTATCAGGAAGAAGGCCCAGCCTGTGCCTATCAATGGGGTGAGCCAATAGACTATGGCAAAAGAGAGATAGAACAAGAAGGCTATGCCCACGAATACCAATACAATGGTCAGGGTCAGGGCTGTCACCAGACGTACTATCTTATCGATTACATCGAGCTTCAGATATTCCTTCTGAAGCCCAACGTAATCTTTAAGCGCCTCAATGAGTTGCGCGATGGATTCTACGTTCTTGTCGCTGGAGAACATGATAGTGCGAATTATGCCTCAGGGGCTGCGTCTGCAATATCGTCAACAAGATCGCTCACTTCCTTGCGGCTGAGCTTGATGTTGTGTTTCTTCATGAAGTCGTCAACAGCATCCGTAATCTTTGTACGAGTGTCCTCGCCCTTTTCAGGGGCCAACAGGAGTCCGATAACTGCTCCGGCAAGTGCTCCACCGAAGAATGCGCCTAAATAACCTAAACTTTTCATAATCTTAATATTTTGGGGTTAAACATTTTTTCAAGGCAAAAATACGAAAAGTTTTTGAATTAACACGTAAATTGTGGGTAATTTTTTGTTAAAATGGGTTGTTTTTCTGTATTTAACAAACTTTATGTGCTCTTTTAGCACGATTTTGCCCGATTATTTGTAATTTCGCACATGATTTTAGATGAACAACAATTTTTTAAATAAAAAGAAAATGAAAAAGTACACTTTATTCTGCGCAGCAATGTGCGCTGCGATGGTTTTCACAAGTTGTAAGTCAAGCGAGAGCGCTTATAAGCAGGCATACCTGAAGGCGAAACAGCAGGAAGAAACTCAACAGCAGCAGGTTCCTGCCGCTCAGGAGACTAACGTCGTTACTCCTATGGTTGAGCGTCCCGTTAACAACACTCAGGTGGTTGACAACGCAGATAACATTGCTGTTCGTCAGGAGCAGGTAACCGTAGTAAGTGGTGTAGGCCTGAAGAATTTCAGCGTGGTAGTGGGATCTTTCTCTCTGAAGGCCAATGCAGAGGGTCTGCAGCAGACACTGAAAAGCGAGGGATATGATGCTCAGATTGTAATGAACAACAACGTAACGCCTGCTATGTATCGTGTGGTAGCCACCACATTCGATTCAAAGGTTGATGCTGCTGCCAGCCGTAACGGACTGCAGAGCAAGTATCCTGGTGCATGGCTGCTCTATGCTAAATAAGCAGTGGCCAGAATCCTATCAATAGACTACGGTAAGAAGCGTACAGGATTAGCAGTTACCGACCCGTTGCAGATTATTGCCAGCGGGTTGGCAACTGTTTCTACATCTGAGCTGTTCGATTTCCTCAAGCACTATGTGACAACGGAACAGGTGGAACGGATTGTGATAGGAGAACCTAAACAACCCAATGGACAGCCTAGTGAGAATCTGCAACGTGTGCAGCAGTTTGTGAACAGATGGCAAAAGGCCATGCCACATATTCCTATTGAGTATTATGACGAGCGCTTCACCTCAGTATTGGCCCATCAGGCTATGTTGGAAGGAGGACTGAAGAAGAAAGCACGTCAGGACAAGGCCTTGGTGGACGAGATTAGTGCTACGATTATCCTGCAGGATTATATGCGGTCGCGTAGCCATCAGAATATTTAATAACTTGTAAATTGTCAAAAAGTCAATGGTATTACCTATTTATATATATGGGCAACCCGTTTTGAGAAAAATAGCTGAGGACATTCCTGCAGACTATCCCGAGTTGGACACTTTCTTGAAAGACATGTGGGATACGCTGGCTGAAAGTGAGGGTATCGGACTGGCTGCTCCCCAGGTGGGAAAAGCCATCCGCGTGGTGGTCATCGACCTGGATGTGCTGAGTGACGATATGCCTGAATATAAAGGTTTCAGACACGTCTATATTAACCCACACATTATAGAATATGACGACACGGAAACCAGCTCTTCCGAAGAAGGATGCTTGTCGTTGCCAGCCATCCATGAGAAGGTGGTGCGCCCTACACGCATTCATGTGAAATGGCTGGATGAACAGATGCAGGAACATGACGAGTGGGTGACGGGCTACTTGGCTCGCGTCATGCAGCATGAGTTCGACCATTTGGACGGAAAAATGTTTGTGGACCGTGTGTCACCCCTTCGTAAACAGCTGATTAAAAGTAAATTGAAGGCCTTATTGCAGGGACGTTATCGTTGTGGATACCGTACCAAGGCAGCAAGAAGATAACTTTCAAAATAACGGATGCTCAGAAAGTTCATTTTCCTCGTATTGCTTGTACCCATGGCTGGCTGGGCTCAGTTTAATACGGACCGGCTGGTGATGATAGGACGTTCTGCGCTCTATTATGAGGATTATGTTCTTTCCATTCAATATTTCAATCAGGCCATTTCAGCCAAGCCATACCTCTTCGAACCTTGGTACTACAGGGCAGTGGCCAAGTATTACCTGGACGATTTCGTAGGTGCAGAAGGGGACTGTACAGAGGCTATCACCCGTAATCCTTATGTGGTGGGAATCTATGAACTTCGTGGCTTGTGCAGGATTCAGCAGAAGAACTTTACGGGCGCTATTGCCGACTACAACCAGGCATTGCGCTATGACCCGGAGAGCATGAACCTGTGGCATAACCGCACGTTGTGCAGGATTGAGCAGAAGGATTATGAACATGCGATGACTGATCTGGACACCATGGCTGTGCGATGGAGCAAAAATGCCAAGGTGTATGCCATGAAAGCGCAGGTGCTCCTGTTGCAGAAAGACACTACTCAGTCGATTGTCGCTCTGGAAAAGAGTCTGGAACTGGATGCCTATAACGGATATACATGGGCTCAGCGTTCCATGATTAGCCTGTCAAGAAATGAATGGAAGGAGAGTGAGGAGTATCTGAACAAAGCCATTCATCTGTTACCCAAAGATGCGGGGTTGTATATCAACCGTGCTTTGGCACGCTTTAACCAAAACAATCTAAGAGGAGCTATGGCTGACTATGACCTTGCCTTAGACTTCGAACCTAATAATTTCCTAGGACATTATAATCGTGGATTGCTACGTGCACAGGTGGGTGATGACAATAGGGCCATTACAGATTTCGATTTTGTTTTAAGACTTGAACCGGACAATCTTATGGCGCTGTATAACAGGGCATTACTACTTGAGAATACGGGAAATCCAAGAGCCGCTATCAGGGACTATTCCAAGGTGATAGAACAGTATCCGAACTTCTGGACCGGACTACAACAACGTGCATCATGCTATAGGAAACTGGGCATGACGAAACAGGCAGAGATGGATGAATTCCGTATTCTGAAAGCACAAATTGACAAGCGCTTTGGCAAGCAGCCCAGACTTTCCAAGAAACAGATGCGTAAGCGCAGTGATGAGGATATCGAGAAATATAACCAGTTGGCTGTTGCTGACGAGGAGGAGATGCACAACGAATACCAGACAGACTATCGTGGCAGGGTACAGAATCGAAAGGTGGGTATGGACTATATGCCTATGTACATACTCTCTACTGAGAATTACCAGAGTGCTGTGAAAAACTATGTGGCCTACGACCGCTTTGTAGATCAGTTGAACAGCACGATGAAGGGCAGTAGAAAGTTGCATATCATCTGCAACCAGACCACTTTGAGCGAAATGGGCACGAGAAGATATTTCGCACGACTGGACAGTCTCTCCACGATGATTGACAAGTCGAAGAATACGCAGGAAGCCTTGAACTTACTGCTGCAAAGGGCTATAGCCTATAGTGTCATTCAGAATTTCGAAAGTGCCATAGAAGACCTTTCCACCTATTTGCAGGAACATCCTCATTCGGTGGTGGCCTATTGGCAGCGAGCTGTATGTCAATCACGATTGAATGATTTCAATGCCTCGCAGGGTACTGATATCCAACTGAAGACAGCTAATGTATTGTCTGACCTGACAGCTGCCATCAAGATGGACGAGAGTGCCTATCTATATTATAATAGAGGTAATGTTTATGTGAAACGTCATGACTATGCCCATGCCATCGAGGACTATACCAAGGCCATCAGTCTGGATGGCAATTTGGCAGAGGCTTACTATAACAGAGGCTTGGCATATATAGCCAACAAACAACAAACAGAGGGCATTAACGACCTCAGTAAGGCGGGTGAGCTGGGCCTCTATACGGCTTATAGTATTATTAAAAGGCAAAGGAAGTAACCCAATATAACCAATAAATATGTGAAACTAAAAACGAATAAAATATGTCGCTGATTATTGTATCTATGCTGATTTTGGCCTATGTGCTGATTGCCACAGGACACCTGACGGGTGTTAATAAGGCTGCTATCGCCATGTTCCTGGGTACCGTAGGCTGGGTAGTGTATGTTTGCTGGGGGTCGGACTTCGTGATGGACCAGCATCCTAACGAATATACGGAGTGGCTGGGAGGTAGTCTGGCCACGAGTGAGTCGGTGAAATATTTTATTGAGGATCATGTATTCTTGAAATACGTGGGGAAGGCTGCTGCCATCATATTGTTTCTGTTAGCTACGATGTCTATTGTAGAACTGCTGAACAACAATGGATGCTTCGATTTCATCACGGAATGGATACGTACCCGTAACTCCAAACGGCTGTTATGGACGATCACACTGGCAACATTTATTCTTTCTGCCAACCTGGACACCTTGACCACCACAACGATGATGCTGGTCATTATGCGTAATATCCTGCAAAACTCCAGACAGCGAATGTATGTAGGATCAGCCATCGTACTGGCTGCTAACAGTGGTGGCTGTTTCACGGTGATAGGTGATCCCACAGGACTTATTCTATGGGGCGATGGTGCTGTAACAGCCAGTCATTTTTCTGCCTATCTGGCGCTCCCCGCTATTCTGGCATGGGTTGTTCCTACCATACTGATCAACAGAGAACTATCAGACCGCTTGGATACGGCTTGGAGTCCGTCACCTTATCGTGGGGATGATACACGTTTGAACCGATGGCAACGTGTCGTAATGCTCATCGTAGGTATTGGTGGCTTGTGGTTTATCCCTACGTTTCATAACATCACCAAACTGGCTCCATTCCTTGGAGCGTTGTGTGTCCTCAGCGTGTTGTGGGTTGTCAATGAGGCGTTTAACCACAAGTTGATAGCTTCCGACCAGACCACACAGCGTCGCATACCCATATCCCTGCAATATGGTGTGCTACAGCAGTTGCTTTTTGTGATGGGCATCATGCTAGGCATGGGGGTGGTTACTGAGACGGGAGTATGGCACGATGTGGCTCTCTGGTTCGACACCTACATTCATGATGTATGGCTGATGGGAATTGGCGCTGGTGTGTTGAGTGCCATTGTTGACAGTTTCACCATTGCTATTTCCAACATTTCGCTCTACACCGTTGGAGTGGGGGATGTGGCTACTAATGGAGCCTTTTGGAAGATCATACCATACACCACTGCTGTGGGAGGAACACTCCTGTCGATTGGCAGCATCAGCGGACTGGCCTTAATGCGTGCAGAGCATGTGACAATGGCGTGGTATGTCAGACATGTCACCCCCAAAGTTCTTCTAGGATGGCTCTTGGGATACGTGCTGCTGTGGGTAGAAGTCAATATGATAGCTTTCTAATCTTTTGACGGATATCAACGGGTATTACATAGTCACGATGGACATTGAAAAATAGGACACTCTAGAGGAAATATTAATAAAAATGAAGATTTTCTAGTAAAAAAATAATAAAATTCTTCGTGGTTTAAATCTTTTTTCCTATCTTTGCAATCACTATTGCTAAAACAATAATAACTTTAAATATTAACAGCTTATGTCACAAATTGTTGGACGCATTTCCCAGATCATCGGTCCTGTTGTCGATGTGTTTTTCGACACCAAAGGACAGGATGCGGAAAAAGTGCTCCCCAAAATTCACGAGGCTTTGAGAATTGACCGAGGCAACGGCAGTCAACTGATTGTCGAAGTGCAGCAGCACATTGGTGAGGATACCGTACGCTGTGTGGCCATGGACAATACAGACGGTCTGCAACGTGGATTGGAGGTTACGCCAATGGGCTCACCTATTCTTATGCCTGCTGGCGAACAGATTAAAGGTCGAATGCTGAACGTAATTGGTCAGCCTATCGATGGTATGAAACAGCTTAACATGGAGGGTGCATATCCCATTCACCGTGAGCCGCCAAAGTTCGAAGAGCTGTCAACCACCAAAGAGGTGCTGTCAACTGGTATCAAGGTGATTGACCTGCTGGAGCCTTATCTGAAAGGTGGTAAGATTGGACTGTTTGGCGGTGCTGGTGTTGGTAAGACGGTGCTTATCATGGAGCTTATCAATAACATCGCCAAAGGACACAACGGATTCTCCGTATTTGCAGGAGTAGGAGAGCGTACACGTGAAGGTAACGACCTTATCCGTGAGATGATAGAATCAGGCGTAATCCGCTATGGTGAGAAGTTCAAAGAGGCCATGGAACAAGGCAAATGGGACCTCTCATTGGTTGATCCCGAGGAATTGAAGAAGAGTCAGGCTACCCTGGTGTATGGACAGATGAACGAACCCCCTGGAGCACGTGCTTCTGTTGCACTCTCCGGTCTGACCGTGGCAGAAGGCTTCCGTGACAGTGGAGGTAAGGACGGCGGTGCTGCAGATATCTTGTTCTTCATCGATAATATTTTCCGTTTCACACAGGCAGGTTCCGAGGTGTCCGCTCTTCTGGGACGTATGCCGTCAGCCGTAGGTTATCAGCCAACACTGGCTTCTGAGATGGGTACTATGCAGGAACGCATCACTTCTACGAAATCGGGTTCTATCACCTCTGTACAGGCTGTATATGTGCCTGCTGACGACTTGACTGACCCTGCTCCTGCTACGACGTTTACCCACCTGGATGCTACCACTGTGCTAGATCGTAAGATTGCTGAGTTGGGTATTTACCCTGCTGTCGATCCTCTGGGTTCCACTTCTCGTATCCTAGACCCATTAGTGGTTGGTAAGGCTCATTATGACTGTGCGCAGCGTGTGAAACAGATCTTGCAGCGCTATAAGGAGCTTCAGGACATCATTGCCATCCTTGGTATGGACGAACTCTCTGATGAGGATAAGCAGACGGTAAACCGTGCTCGTCGAGTACAGCGCTTCCTGTCTCAACCCTTCTCTGTTGCAGAGCAGTTCACCGGTCTGCCTGGTGTCATGGTGCCCATCGAAGAGACTATTAAGGGCTTTAATGCCATTATGGATGGTGAGGTGGACGATTTGCCCGAACAGGCCTTCCTGAATGTGGGTACAATCGAGGACGCCAAGGAGAAAGCCAAGAAACTGTTAGAAGCTGCTAAGGGCTGATTCTTTAGTCTAAAGGAATAGCAATCCGAGATTGAGCGGACAATTATGATTGATAATTGACAATTGATAATTATGTTGCAGCTAAAGATAGTTTCTCCTGAAAGGATTGAGTTTGAAGGCGATGTAAAGCGTGTGGTGGTACCTGGTACTGCCGGCATGTTTGAGATTCTAAGTAATCATGCGCCTATTATCTCAACGTTGGATAAAGGTGTGGTAGAATATACCAAGGCTGATGGCACAAACACGTCATTAGACATCACCGGAGGCTTCGTGGAAGTACAGAAGAATACGGTGAGTGTGTGCATAGAACTTAAATAGTATTATTAAATAAGAACGCGTAAGAAGTTATGGACTTCAACATGCAAGCAAGGATATTTGTCGTTCAGAGCATAGCGCTAGTTATGGTCTTGAATTTCTGCTGTCTCCTCATTAGCAAGTTTTGGGGCTATGAGCTGTTTACGGCTAGAATGGTCAGTTCCTTGTTTGTCTTGGTTATCGACATCGTTTACGCCCTGATATGGTATAAGGTGGTGACGAAGCATAGAGATATGTTGCCAACGTTCTATACATCTACCTCTGGGTTTCGTATGTTGTTGGCTATGATAGTCTTAGCCGTGTGGTATTTTACGGCAGAACGGACTTCTATGTTGATTTTCTTCTGCGTGTTCTTAGTGTTCTATATGGTGTCATTAGTTCACCATTCCATCTACTTTTCGAGAATATCCAATCGTTTGTAATGATTTAAAACCCAATTATTTAGAATGAAACACTTAAAGTCTATATATCTCCTGGTAATGCTGATGTTTTCAGCCCTTCCTGCACTCGCTAACGAGCATGCAGAGGGAGAAGAACTCAACATTCCAGAGATTGTGTTGGAACACCTGGCAGACGCCTACGAGTGGCATATTGCCACCTATGAAGGCAACCATCTGAGTATTCCACTGCCAATCATTATCCGTAGCGGTAATACGGGGGAATGGCATTTCTGCACTGCACACTCGTTGCCTGAGGGCTTCTTCTTCAACCCTGAGGCTCATGGTAAGATATACGAGCAAATGGCTGATGGTACTTCAGAGCGTCCGCTGGACTTGAGTATCACAAAATCTGTATTACAGATATGGATTGTGGTTGGCGTGCTCATCATCGTATTCCTAAGTTGTGCAAGATGGTATAAAAGCCATGATGCCAAGAAAGAGGCACCTAAGGGTTTTGTTGGAGCTATGGAGATGATCGTGATGATGATACATGATGACCTGATTAAGTCATCGATAGGCGAGAAGCATTACAAGCCTTATGCCCCGTATCTGCTCACCGTATTCTTCTTTATCTTGACATGTAACCTGATTGGCTTGATTCCTGTATTCCCTGGAGGTGCCAACGTGACTGGAAATATCAATATCACGTTCTTCCTAGCACTGTGTACGATGTTAGCCATCAACATCTTTGGCAACAAAGAGTATTGGAAAGAGATACTATGGCCGGAGGTTCCTATGTTCTTAAAGGCTCCTATACCCATCATGCCCGTCATCGAGCTGTTTGGCGTATTTACCAAGCCTTTTGCTCTGATGATTCGTCTTTTTGCCAACATGATGGCAGGTCACGCTGTGATACTTTCGTTTACTTGTGTGATTTTCCTCGGTTGGTCAATGGGCGTCGGATATGGATTGGGACTGAATTCGTTCAGTATCCTTATGCTACTGTTCATGAATGCTCTAGAGTTGTTGGTTGCCTTTGTGCAGGCATACGTGTTCACCATGCTGAGCGCTGTGTTCATCGGGTTGGCACACAAGGAGCATCATGGGTAGAATAGTGAATAGAGAATAGTGAAAAGTGAATAGTGAATAGAGAAAATAGTAATAACATTATTAATAATTTAAAACTTTAAAATTATGATTTCAGCTTTATTTTTAGCCGAAGGTCTGGCTCAGCTGGGCTGCGGTATCGGTGCAGGTATTGCAACAATTGGTGCAGGTTTGGGTATTGGTAAGATTGGTGGTAGCGCCATGGACGCTATTGCTCGTCAGCCAGAGGCTACTGGTAAGATCCAGACCAACATGATTCTGACTTCTGCTTTTGTCGAGGGTTGTGCTCTCTTCGCTATTGCTGCTTGTGCATTCCTTATCAAATAAAGACTTTTAGCAAATGGATTTCACTCAATTACCATCAATCCTCACGCCTGATCTGGGACTTCTGTTTTGGATGCTGATTGCGTTCTTGGTGGTCTTTGGGGTGCTTGCTAAGTTTGGTTTCCCCGCCATTGTCAATATGGTGGATGAGCGAAACAAATTCATAGACGAAAGTCTTCGCAAGGCCCATGAGGCCCAGGAGCGCTTAGCCAATATCGAAAAGGAAGGTGAATCCATCCTGCAGGAGGCTCGCGAGAAGCAGGCTCAAATTCTGAAAGAGGCTGCACAGACACGTGATGCCATCGTAGAACAGGCTCAGGAGAAAGCTCGGGCTGAGGGTGCCCGTCTGATGGACGAGGCCAAGACAGCCATTGAGCAAGAGAAGAAAGCAGCCATTGCTGACATTCGTAAGCAAGTAGCGGCACTGAGTGTTGACATCGCAGAGAAGGTTCTTCGTCAGAACCTGAAAAACGACAAGTCACAAATGGATTTGATTGATCGTATGCTGGATGAAGTTTCTGCCAATTAATAGTAAAAGTAACGCGTATGGATTTTGGAGTAATATCGGTTAGATATTCGAGAGCACTGCTAAAAAGTGCTATCGACCAAAAGCTTGAGGACCAGGTGTATCAAGAGATGCAACAATTGGCCAAGAGCTATATCGACGTACCCGCATTGCGCCAGACGATAGACAATCCCATGCTCTCTAAGGACTCGAAGCAGATTCTGCTGACCACTGCTGCTGGTCAGTTGGTAAGTCAGCTAACCCAATCTTTCATAGCCTTAGTTCTGAAAGAAGATCGCGAGAACATGATTCAGTTTATGGCCAACTCGTACGTTACGCTTTACCGTAAGCAGAAGAACGTCATCCGTGGCAAGCTCACCACCGCAGCCCGTGTGTCTGCCCAAACAGAGCAGAAAATGCGGCAGATGGTGGAGAGTAAGACTCAGGGAACTGTGGAGTTTGAAACGGAGGTCAACCCCGATATCATCGGAGGATTTATCCTCGAATATGACACTTTCCGCATGGATGCTAGTGTCAAGTCGCAACTCAACAACATTCTTAACACACTTAAAAAGTAAAAAGAACAATGTCAGATAAGATTAAACCAAGCGAAGTATCCCAGGTACTGCTCGAACAGCTGAAAGGTATTCAGAATACCGAACAGTTTGACGAGGTAGGTACTGTGCTTACCGTCAGTGATGGTGTGGCTCGTATCTACGGACTCCGCAATGCCGAGGCTAATGAACTGCTCGAATTCGAGAATGGTACCATGGCCATCGTGATGAACTTGGAGGAAGACAACGTAGGTTGTGTGCTTCTGGGTACCACATCAGGCATTAAAGAGGGTATGGTAGTAAAGCGCACAAAGCGCATTGCCTCCATCCGAGTCAACGACAATATGCTGGGGCGTGTCATCAACCCATTAGGACAGGCTGTTGACGGTAAAGGAGACATCGACCTCAAGGATGCTTTCGAAATGCCATTGGACCGTAAGGCTCCTGGTGTGATTTACCGTCAGCCGGTAAAGGAACCGTTGCAGACTGGTCTGAAGGCTATTGACTCGATGATTCCCATCGGACGTGGTCAGCGTGAGCTCATCATTGGTGACCGCCAGACTGGTAAGACGGCTATTGCCGTTGATACTATCATCAACCAAAAGAGTTTTTATGAGGCAGGAAAACCCGTCTATTGTATTTATGTAGCCATTGGTCAGAAGGCCAGTACCGTAGCTAACCTCGTTCAGACATTGAAAGAACATGGTGCTATGCCATATACCATCGTCGTGTCTGCTACCGCTGCTGATCCTGCCGCTATGCAGTATTATGCGCCATTTGCCGGTGCTGCTATCGGTGAGTATTTCCGCGACCGAGGTCTGCCCGCACTCGTTGTCTATGACGACCTCTCCAAACAGGCTGTGGCCTATCGTGAGGTATCATTGATTTTGCGCCGTCCTTCAGGACGTGAGGCTTATCCTGGTGATGTGTTCTATCTGCACAGCCGTCTCTTGGAGCGTGCTGCAAAGATGAATGAACAGCAGGAAGTGGCTGAACAGATGAACGACCTGCCTGAGTGCATGAAGGGACATGTAAAGGGTGGTGGATCACTGACTGCTCTTCCTATCATTGAGACGCAGGCTGGTGACGTGTCAGCTTACATCCCCACCAATGTTATTTCTATTACAGACGGTCAGATTTTCCTGGAGAGCAATCTTTTCAACCAAGGTTTCCGTCCTGCCATCAACGTAGGTATCTCTGTAAGCCGTGTGGGTGGTTCTGCTCAAATCAAGTCAATGAAGAAGGTTGCAGGTACGTTGAAAATTGATCAGGCCCAGTATCGTGAACTGGAGGCTTTCTCCAAGTTCTCAAGCGACATGGATGCTGTGACAGCTATGACGCTGGATCGTGGTCGCAAGAACAACCAGTTGCTGATACAACCTCAATACAGTCCTATGCCTGTAGGAGAACAGATTGCTATTCTGTACTGCGGTGTGCATGGACTGATGCGTGACGTGCCCATCACTCAAGTACGTGAATGCCAGAACCAGTTCCTCGATAAGATACGCTCTGCAGCTCCTGAGGTCATTGAAACGCTGGCAAGCGGCAAAATTGATGATGATGTGACGAAAAAGATTGAGGCCATTATGGCTGATATTGCAGGAACCTATAAAGCTTGATAGCCTATGCCAAGCCTGAAAGAAATTAAAGGCCGCATCGCCTCGGTAAACAGCACACGAAAGATTACGTCTGCGATGAAGATGGTTGCTTCCTCGAAGCTTCATCATGCGCAGGTGGCTATTCAGAACATGTTGCCTTACGAGTCGTTGCTTGAGCATATCCTCAAGTCTTTCCTCGCTGCAGAGGCTGAGCCTCAGACTATTTTCGACCAGGAACGTCCTGTCAAGCGTGTGGCCTTAGTAGTTTTCTCCAGTAATTCGTCGCTATGTGGTGGTTTCAATGCTAACATCATCAGACTCATGCAACGTACCTATACATCCTATACACAAGAATTAGGGGAGGGTAGCGTGGAAGTTTACCCGATAGGTAGAAAAGTTGCTGAGAAAGCCAGCAAACTAGGTTATGATGTCAAAGGAGATTTTGCATCCCTCGTTGATCACCCCAATGTGCGTGAGTGCATTGATATCGTGATGGAGTTAGGTGAGAAGTTTGCTAATGGTGAGATAGACCGCGTAGAACTTATCTATCATCATTTTAAGTCTGCTGGTTCACAGATTCTTACCAACAAACAGTTTTTGCCCATTGACTTGGAAGGTGAATTGGGACGTGACCATGAGCGCGACCTTACCACCAATATTGTCACTAAAAAGGCACAGGAGTATCTCAAGAAGAACAGGCGCCAAAAGGTTGTCAAAGAAGGTGAAGTAGCACCACTCAATGACAATTTCATTGTTGAGCCCGACATGAATACGGTATTGTCAAAACTGATTCCTAAGTTAGCTCATCTGATGCTCTATACCGCTCTTCTTGACAGTGTCGCTTCTGAACATGCGGCTCGTATGGTGGCTATGCAGACTGCTACTGATAATGCTGATGAGTTGTTGCGAGAACTGAACTTGCAGTACAACAAGTCACGTCAGCAGGCTATCACTAGTGAGTTGCTTGATATTGTGGGAGGTAGCGTCAATAATTGACCATTCAACTCTTTATGATAAGAAAGACTCTCAAGACATTATCTTGGGAGTCTTTTTATTTGCTGATTTGCAAATAATTGTGTATCTTTGCACTCTAAACATTAAATCCAAAGGACTTTATGGCAACAGTTGACGACAAGAAAGTGATTTTCTCGATGGTTGGAGTAAGCAAGACCATCCAGCAAAACCAGAAACAAGTACTCAAGAACATATACCTCAGTTTCTTCTATGGAGCCAAGATAGGCATTATCGGATTAAACGGTGCTGGTAAATCTACCCTTATGAAAATTATTGCCGGATTGGATCAGCAATATCAGGGAGAAGTGGTTTGGAGCCCAGGATATACTGTGGGGTATCTGCCTCAAGACCCACCTCTTAATGAGGAGAAATCCGTTAAGGAGAATGTGATGGAGGGTGTGCAATATGTATATGACGCATTGGCTGAATACGATGACATCAATGTGAAATTTGGTTTGCCCGAATACTATGAAGATGCAGACAAGATGGATAAGTTAATGTCCCGTCAAGCAGAACTCCAGGATATTATCGATGCTACAGATGCCTGGAATATGGATTCTAAACTTGACCGTGCTATGGCTGCTTTGCATTGTCCTCCTGGTAATTGGAATGTTAAAACGCTTTCTGGAGGAGAACGTCGCCGTGTGGCACTCTGCCGCCTGCTACTGCAAAAGCCAGACGTATTGTTGCTCGATGAGCCTACTAACCATCTGGATGCTGAGTCTATTGACTGGCTAGAGCAACATTTGCAGCAGTATGAAGGTACCGTTATTGCCGTTACCCATGACCGTTATTTCCTTGACGATGTAGCAGAATGGATTCTGGAACTGGATAGGGGTGAAGGAATTCCCTGGAAAGGCAATTATTCCTCATGGTTGGAACAAAAGTCCCAGCGTTTAGCTTTGGAAGAAAAGACCGCCTCGAAGCGTCGTAAGACATTGGAACGCGAGTTGGAATGGGTTCGTATGGCTCCTAAGGCTCGACAGGCTAAGGGCAAAGCCCGATTAAATTCCTATGACAAGATGCTCAACGAAGAACAAAAGCAGAAAGAGGAGAAACTTGAAATCTTCATTCCTAACGGTCCTCGCTTAGGTAATAAGGTCATTGAGGCAGAACATGTGGCAAAGTCATTTCCCGAGAAGACACTTTTTACCGACCTCAATTTCAATCTTCCACCGAATGGTATCGTAGGAGTTATTGGTCCTAACGGAGCAGGTAAAACAACATTGTTCCGGTTGATTATGGGTTTAGATCAACCTGATGCAGGAACCTTTAGCGTTGGTGAGACCGTAAAACTGAGTTATGTTGATCAGCAACACAAGGATATTGACCCAGAGAAGACCGTATATCAGGTGGTTAGTTGTGGTAATGAAACGATTCGTATGGGTGGACGTGATATCAATGTGCGAGCCTACCTTTCTCGCTTCAACTTTACGGGTGTTGATCAGGAAAAGAAATGTGGCGTGCTCTCTGGTGGTGAGCGAAATCGTTTGCATCTCGCCATTGCCTTGAAACAAGAGGGAAATGTATTACTATTAGATGAACCGACCAACGATATCGATGTTAATACGCTACGAGCCTTAGAGGAAGGTCTCGAAGCCTTTGCCGGATGTGCTGTCATTATCAGCCACGACCGTTGGTTCCTAGATAGAATATGTACCCATATCTTGGCATTCGAGGGTGAAGGCAATGTATTTTACTTTGAGGGCAACTATAGCGAGTACGAGAGTAATAAGGCTCAACGTTTAGGGCTGGAAGAACCTAAACGTGTTCGCTATCGTAAGCTGATAAGCGAATAAATCCGGGAAATTTTAAAAAAAATATGATGAAAAAGCGATTATTTCTTTTAACAGCAGCATTTGTGACAGGCTTATATGCGATGGCCTGCACTAATTTCATTGTCGGCAAGAAAGCTTCTGCGGACGGAAGTGTGATATGCTCCTACAATGCAGATTCTTATGGAGCATTTATGTGGTTATACCATTATCCTGCAGCAAAGCACCAAAAAGGTGACATGCGAAAAATCTACGAGTGGGATACGAATAAATATCTGGGTGAGATTCCAGAAGCGGAGGAGACATACAACGTGATAGGAAATATCAATGAGTGGCAGGTAACTATTGGTGAGACAACCTATGGCGGACGCGAGGAAATGGTAGATTCAACAGGACTTATCGACTACGGTTCGTTGATTTATATCACCTTACAAAGGTCTAAATCTGCACGTGAAGCTATTCGTATAATGACCTCATTGGTAGAAACTTACGGATATTATTCAGAAGGAGAAACGTTTACCATTTGCGATCCTGACGAAGCATGGATTCTGGAGATGCAGGGTTGTGGACCTGATCGAAAAGTTTCTAAAGAACGTGTGGTATGGGTAGCTCGCAGAATCCCAGATGATGTTATCTGCGGACACGCCAACCAGAGTCGTATCGGACAATTCCCCTTGAAAGACAAGGAGAATGTGCTGTATTCCAAGAATGTCATCAAATATGCCCGCAAGATGGGTTGGTTCACGGGGAAGGACGAGGAATTCAATTGGAAGAACACCTATGCCTTTCCCGATTTTGGTGGACGTCGTATCTGCGATGCCCGTGTGTGGACCTTCTTTAATCGTCATGTAAAAGGGATGGAGCGCTATTTGCCTTGGGCACTGGGAAAAGACAAAAATGCAGAAGATATGCCGTTATGGGTAAAACCCGACGGTAAGGTGAGTGTTGCCGATGTGATGGCAGCCATGCGTGACCATTACGAGGGTACACCAATTGCCATTGATTCTACTGACGTAGGAGCTGGTATCTGGCAGATGCCATATCGTCCTACACCATTATATTATAAGGTGGATGGTAAGAAATACTTCAATGAACGTCCTGTTTCTACCCAACAGACGGCATGGACTTTCGTATCGCAGATGCGTTCTTGGCTGCCACGAGAGGTTGGTGGATGTTTGTGGTTTGGCAATGACGATCCCAATATGGTAGCCTATACCCCCATCTATTGCTCGATGACTAAACAGCCAGAATGTTATAATACGCCAGGTGCTGACGATTTGACTTTCAGCGACAAGAATGCTTTCTGGGTAGAAAACTGGGTGGCTAATATGGTTTATCCACGTTATTCCGTTTTGTTCCCTTCATTAAAGGCAGTTCGTGACTCGTTAGAAAACTCATATTTTAAGCAGCAGCCTGTCATAGAGCAGAAAGCCATCACAATGGAGTCAAAGGCTATGCAACAATACTTGAATGACTACAGTATCGACCAGGCTCAGCAAATGTTGGCATGTTGGAAGAAACTGGCCACTTATTTGATTGTGAAATATAACGATATGGCTGTCAAGCCAGATGTAAACGGACAATTTACCAAAGGGAAATATGGACTAGGAGCTACAGTGAAGCGTCCTGGATACTCACCATCTTTTGCTCGAAGAATTGTGAAAGAAACTGGCGATCGCTATGCGGTACCGGAGTAGGTAAGAGGTAAGATGTGAGAGGTGAGATGTAAGAGGTAAGAGGTGAGAGGATTCACTTTTTACCTCTTAATTTTTTCAGACGCCTTTTAGCTTCTGGGTGGTCAGGACAGAGTTCGAGCGCTTTTTCATAATTGCGGATGGCAGCATCGTGCATCTGCTCCTGTTCACACTCTTTGCCTAGAAGAGTGTATTCTACAGCTAATCGCTTCAGCAAAGCTTCGCGCCTGCTGATTTCGTTTTCCAATTTGCTGATGCGCGTCTGCTGTTGGGTAATGATGCCAAGTTTCCGACGGATATATCGCTGAACGACAGGCTGTTCTATGTCATATCGTGAGTGAATAGCCTGAAAGAAATTACGCAGAAAAGCGTCAAAGTCCTGACGGTCAAAAGCCTCGACAGCATCATGATATTCTTTATCAGCCTTACTCTCAAAGAGAGCCTGGCGCATCAACTTACCATCATTATAGCGACGGGCAAAGGCAATGACCTCTGGTCTGACAAAGATATCTGTAGGACGGATGGGCTCTTCTAGTGTGATACCTTGTAAAGAAGTACAACGGCTTAGTGCCACATAGGTTTGTCCACCAGCGAAAGCTCCTCCACCAGAGAAATCTATCTTGACACGTCGGAAAGTGAGTCCCTGACTCTTATGCACAGTGATCGCCCATGCCAAACGGAGTGGGAACTGAACAAAGACCCCTAACTGCTCCTCAACGATTTTCTGTTCTTTCTCGTCAAAAGTATAACGAATATTCTCCCATATTTCGCGTACTACATCATGCTCATGACCATCTTCATCCACCACACCTATCAATCCTTCTTCCTCATCAATACCTGTAACAACACCAATGGTACCGTTCACCCATCTTTTCTCCTTATCGTTTTTCACAAAGATAACCTGTGCACCAGGTTTTATCTCCAGATCCATCGGTGCAGGAAGAGAGGATAGTGGAAATTCTCCCTGAATGGTGCCTTTAAAGAGGGAAGTTGAACCTTCTAATGCGGCCAGTTGCTGATTGTTGATATAGTCAACCGTATCTCTCCTACTGGCCAGTGTTATCTCAAAGGAATCAGCCCCCACGGAAATATGTGACGTTGCTCCTACGCGGCTGTTAATAGCCTTGATGTCAGAAGTTGTCGCCGCATTCTCACGGATGCGGTCAAGAATATCTATAAATTCGGCATCACGCTGGCGATAGACCTTTCGCAGTTCAATGCTCACCAGCTGCATCTCTTGCCAAATCTTAGCGGAGAAAAAATATGCAGAAGAATAGAAAGGCTGCATCAGTCGCCATTCGTCTTCCTTGACAACGGGTTCCAATTGGAAGATATCACCCACCAACAACAGTTGTTTTCCACCAAAAGGCTCACGCATGTTCCGGCAATAGATACGGAGTACCTTATCAATAAAATCGATTATATCTGCACGAACCATAGAAATCTCGTCGATGATAATTAATTCTAGTTCGCGCAACAACTTTGTAGTAACCCCACTATATTTCAGGGTCTTTCTGATATTTCGGGTATTATAGCGAGAATCGTTGGGCAGGAGAGGGTGGAAGGGGAGCTTGAAGAAAGAGTGTAGCGTTTGTCCTCCGGCATTGATAGCGGCAATCCCCGTAGGGGCAAGGATTACAAATTTCTTCTTCGTGTTATGTGCCACATAACGTAGGAATGTCGATTTACCCGTCCCCGCTTTACCAGTTAGGAATAGCGAGCGACGGGTATATTGAATAATCTGGAGGGCTTGCTGCCACTCCTTGTTATCAAGGTCTAATTCCTCCGTGTTCAATTTTCTATCTTTGTCTGTTTAGGCTCCTCGGCAGCTTGTTGAGCATCGGGGTGGGCCGTATTGGTAACGTGCTCTTGGTGCTCCTTCGGACGGATAACTTCGTTGCCATACTCGTCAAGCACCATCTCCATCTCTGGTTTAGCAGCCAGACTGTCAACAGCTATGGAGTCAGAATCAGCAGGTGCCTTGAAATAGCCCCCACAGTTGTAGTCAATAGCATCACCCAAGTCGTCGGGCGTTGTGAACTTAGTGCGATAATGTTTGAACTGCTTATCAGAAAGAACAGATCCCAAGAAGTATCCGCAGATAGGAAGTGCTGTTCGGTTACCTTGTCCTAGCAGACCTGTGCGGAAGTGTATGCAACGGTATTCGCCACCTACCCATGCACCGCAAACCAGACGAGGAGTTGTTCCTACGAACCACGCATCAGAATGGTTATTCGAAGTACCCGTCTTTCCTCCAAAGTCTGTATCATTATTAGCATTTCCAACAAAGCCGCGCAATCGTGACGATGTTCCGCTCATACCGCCCATCAGCAGTTGCTGAACATAAAAAGCACTTCTTGCAGATAACACCTGACGTTCTTCTGGTGCTGCCTGATAGAGAATGTTGCCGTCACGGTCCTCAATGCGGGTAACCAGTATGGGGTCGATGGCCTTTCCGTCATTCACCGGTGTACAGTATGCACCGACCAATTCCAATAGGTTAACATCACTTGCACCAAGCGTCAATGCTGGTGTCGCGGTGAGTTTCGACTTAATGCCCATATCATGAGCGGTCTTCACTATATGTTCGATACCAACCTCTTGTCCCAAACGTGCAGCCACGCTGTTGACACTCATGGCAAAGGCCTGCTTCAGCGTGATGTTTGCACCCGAGAAACGACCGTCGGCATTGGTGGGTGCCCAGGTGACCTCCTTGCCATGATCCATCACCTTCATCGAGAAGTATTCATCCGTGCGGGTATCGCAAGGAGTGATGCCCTGATTCATTGCTTCCGCATAAACAAAGAGTTTAAAGGTAGAACCCGGTTGACGCATCGCAGTCACCTTGTCATACTTCCATGTCTTGAAGTCTATGTCGCCCACCCAAGCTTTTACGTGTCCAGTCTGAGGTTCTATAGCCACAAAACCGCAATGCATGAAATGCTCCATATATCGGATGCTGTCCAACGTTGACATCTCCTTCTCGATATAGCCCTCATCATAGTCGAAAAGCTTAACCTTATGGGGACGGTTAAGATAATAGTCGATAGAGTCCTGATTACCGTCATACCGCTGGTTCAAGAATTTGTAGTATGATGTCTTTTTGGCTAAGTCTTCTATGAAATGTGGTATTTCCACATGACGCTCATCTTGCCATGGATTCACATTTCCCCAATGCTGGTTGAACGATTTCTGCACCTGTTTCATCTGTTTGATGGCAGCCTCCTCAGCATAATGCTGCATCCTGCTGTCCAAGGTGGTATAAATTTTCAATCCTTCCGTATAGTAGGCATAGGCACGATCGTCGCCATAGAATTCCTTGCACCATGCTTTCATCCAGTCTGCTACCGCTTCGCGGAAATAGTTGGCATTGCCGTCATAGGCATTCTCCACACTATAGTCCAACTTGATTTCCGCCTGTTGGAGTTTTTTACATTCTTCGGGTGTCAAGTGATGGTGACGTAACATATTGTCGAGCACCACGTTACGACGGTTAAAAGCATTTTTCGGATTGATACGGGGATTGTAATAAGTAGTGGCTTTCAGCAATCCTACCAAGATGGCAGACTGGTCAGTAGTCAGATTCTTGGGAGTAGTACCGAAATATGTCTTTGCCGCTGTCTTGATGCCAAAGGCGTTTGAACCGAAGTCCACCGTATTGGCATACATCGTTAATATCTCCTCTTTGCTAAAATACCATTCCAACTTATAGGCCGTAATCCATTCCTTGCTCTTCATGATGAGCATTTTCAGTCCAGGAATAGTACCCAGCAGACCTGTTGAATACTGCGTACGTACACGGAAAAGGTTCTTTGCCAATTGCTGCGTGATGGTAGAAGCTCCTCTGGCATCCCGATGCAACAGATAGTCCTTCAGGGCAGCTGCGAAAGCCTGATAGTCGATGCCATGATGACGATAGAAACGTTCGTCCTCCGTATCTATGAGTGCTTCCCAGAATTTTGGACTCACCTCATCATAAGTTACTGGCATTCTGTTTTCGCTGAAGAATTTTCCTATTACCTTACCGTCTGCACTGTAAATCTGTGAGGCCTCAGCAGGATGGGTGTTCTTGACATCACTCATGGACGGTGACTTACCAAACAACCATAGGAAATTGATATCCACCATGATAAGATAGAGCATGAAAGCCACAATGAGTGAGGCTATAGCAATGCCCACCTTGACATACCAGCGGCGTCCCTGATAGAGCCCCTTATACCATTTACATACTTTCTTAGGAAGTTTCTTAATCTTTTCAATGTGCATATTCATAGTTCGAAATATAATTCAGAATTTCTTGTTTTTGATTAGGATGAAACCACATTACTCGTTCATCACGCCTATACCAAGTAAGTTGTTTTCGCGCATATCGCCGGGTATTCCCCTTGATGCGTTCCACCGCTTCATCCAAAGGCCATCGCCCATCCATATAGTCGAACAGTTCTTTGTATCCTACTGTATTCAGGGCATTGATATCCCGATATTTGTTCATCGACTTCGCTTCGTCTAACAGTCCCTGACTCATCATCTCGTCAACCCGCATGTTGATACGTTGATAAAGCTCTTCACGGTCTCTGTTCAGCCCAATCTTGATGATTTCAAACGGCCTTTGTTTCTTGACTTGTGTCCGAAAAGACGTATAGGTCTTACCGGTTTGGTAGCAAATCTCAAGCGCATGAATCACGCGTCGGTGGTTTTGGCGATCTACTGTCTCGTAATGTTCCGGGTCTAACCTTTTCAGGTCTTCACACAGTGCTTCCAGACCTTCTTTCTGATACCTACGTTTCATCTCGTTGCGAATATCCTCGCGAATGGTAGGGATGTCGTCAATGCCGTTGCATACTGCATCAATGTACATCATGCTTCCTCCTGACAGGAGTTGTATGCTGGAAGTGGTGAACAGTGTTTGAAGCAGCGTCATGACTTCCTGCTCGTACATCGACGCATTGTAGTAGTCGTTAACGCTTTTGGTACCAACGAAATAGTGTTGTACCTCTCGCAACTGCTCTGCTGTAGGAGAAGCCGTTCCAATCTTCAGTTCCTTGTAAATCTGACGTGAGTCAGCATTGATGATTGGTATGCCGTAGTGTTTGGCAATCTCTATGGTCAGTGCCGTTTTTCCTACAGCGGTAGGCCCCGTTATTACGATGAGTTTATTCATTTATCGGATGACTCCGCGTTTCGAATTCTCAATGAACGAGCAGATATATTCCACTTCTTTGCAATCCGGATATTTGGCACGCGCCTCTGCTACGCCATCTTTCAATATACCTTGAGAATAGATGATGCGATAAGCATCATGAATAGCCTCGATTACCTCGTTGGGGAATCCTCGACGACGAAGTCCAATCAGGTTGACACCAGCATATCGAACAGGTTCTTTTCCGGCGATGACGTAAGGAGGAATGTCCTGTGAGGTACGTGAACCTCCTTGGAACATGATGTAACCTCCCACATGCAGGAACTGATGGAACAGACAGGTTGCTGATATGATGGCATAGTCGTCAACGATGACCTCGCCGGCAAATTTCGTTGAATTGCCAATGATACAGCCGTTGCCTATGACGCAGTCGTGTCCGACGTGCATGTTCTCCATCAACAGGTTGCCGTTACCAATCACGGTCTTGCCTTTTGACGCTGTTCCTCTACTGATGGTGACATTCTCACGAATAGAGTTATTATCACCAATCTCACAGGTGGTCACCTCTCCTTGGAACTTCAAATCCTGTGGCTTGGTGGAAATCGAAGCCCCAGGAAAGAACTCGTTACCATTACCGATGCGTGCACCGAAATGGATTGTCACATTATTTAAAAACTTATTATTATCACCGATAACAACATTCTTGTCTATCACACAGAAGGGACCTATCACATTGCCGTCACCAATCTTGGCTTCGGGATCCACAACTGCTAAAGGATGGATATTGTTCATGAAGCGGTTTCCTTATTTTCTAATATGTTATTTATTCTTTACGATCTGAGCGGTAAAGGTTGCTTCAGCCACCACATGATCACCCACAAAGATGTAGCCTTTCATAGAAGAGATACCATGGCGAATAGGAGCCAGCAGATCTACCTTGAACAAAAGCGTATCACCCGGAACTACCTTCTGTCGGAACTTCACGTCGTCTATCTTCATAAAATAGGTGGACCAACGCTCAGGCTCCTCTAAGGTATTCAGGACCAGCAGACCGCCGCATTGCGCCATAGCTTCTACTTGCAGCACACCAGGCATCACAGGTTCCTCGGGGAAATGTCCCTGGAAGAAAGGCTCGTTGGCTGTGACATTCTTGATGCCTACTATTGTGTTTGCACCCAGTGAGATCACCTTGTCAACCAACTGCATGGGATAACGGTGGGGAAGCAACTCACGGATACGGTTCACGTCCATGATAGGTTCCTCGTTGGGATCATAGATAGGTGCCTGTATCTCATGTTTGCGAATCTCCTTGCGCATCTGACGAGCGAACTTGTTGTTGATGGTATGACCCGGACGTGTAGCAATGATACGTCCCTTGATGGGTTTGCCTATCAGTGCCATATCACCGATGATGTCCAGCAGCTTATGACGCGTACACTCGTTCTCCCATACCAATGGCTTATGCTGTATATAACCCATGTCTGTGGCATTGCGATGCTCTACATGAAGCATGTCAGCCAACTGGTCCAGCTTCTCCTGGGAAATCTGGCGTTCATAGATGACGATGGCATTGTCCATATCGCCACCCTTAATCAGGTTAGCTTCCAACAAGGGTTGTATGTCGCGTACAAACACAAAGGTACGTGCGGCTGCAATCTCCGAAGCGAACAGGTTGATATTATCAAGCGTGGCAAACTGAGAGTTGATAAACTTCGAATCGAAAGAGCACATCGTGGTCAGCGAGAACTCATCGTCTGGCAGGATGGTAATGCAAGAGCCCGACATTTCGTCCTTGACTTCTATCTTCTTACGGATGATATACCAGTCTTTGGGCGCATTCTGCTCCTCAATACCGACCTCTTTGATTTTGTCCACATATTGGATGGCAGAACCATCGAGGATAGGGAACTCTGGACCATTCACCTGGACAAGACAGTTGTCAATTCCCAAAGCATAGAGGGCAGCCAGACCGTGTTCTACCGTGCTGATGCGAATGTTTTCCCCTTTGCCAAGTACAGTTCCTCGCTGGGTATCTACTACATTCTCAGCAATGGCATCGATAATCGGTTCCCCCTCAATGTCTATTCGCTGAATCTTATAACCATAATTTTCAGGAGCGGGATTGAAGGTGACTGTCAGATTCAAACCTGTATGCAGTCCTTTTCCGAACAAGGAGAAACTGCCTTTTAGTGTCTTTTGCTTCATTTTATATTATAATTTGACTATTAATTCTCATTGAGCTACCAATTTCTTCAGCTCATCAACTTCGCGCTGGAGAGCAGCTATCTGACGATACATGTCAGGCAATTTGGCATCAAGCGCCCTTGCCTTGAAGAACATCTTGGGATTAACAGCAGGCGAGCCAATCAGCGACTCGCCATTGCCCTTGGTATCACCGATAACGCCACATTGTGCACCTATCATCGTGCGGTCTGCAACGTGGATGTGTCCGGCAAATCCAGCCTGTCCGCCCACCATACACCATGAACCGATTTTCGTAGAGCCTGCCATTCCTACTTGTGCTGACATAACGGTATTCTCGCCAATCTCACAGTTGTGAGCCACCTGTATCAGGTTATCCAGTTTCACACCCTTGTGAATAACAGTCTGCCCCATCGTAGAGCGGTCTATACACGTGTTAGCGCCAATCTCCACATCGTCTTCGATGATGACGATACCAATCTGAGGTATCTTCTCGTAGCCTTCGGTGTTAGGTGCAAAACCGAAGCCGTCGGCACCAATAACACTACCGGCGTGGATGGTGACATGCTTGCCAATCTGGCAACCGTCGTAGATGGTGACATTCGGATTGATGATAGAACCGTCGCCAATTTTCACATTTTCACCGATAAAGGCGAAAGGACCGATATATACATCCTTGCCAATCTCAGCAGATGCGGACACGAAAGCCAACGGATGAACGCCCGTCTTCTTAGGTAGCGTGGCAGCATACATCTGGAGCAGTTTGGCCACACACTCATAAGCATTCTTTACCCTGATGAGCGTTGCGCTGACAGGCTTCTCCAGCTCCACGTCCTCGTTAATCAGCACGATGGAAGCTTTTGTCTCGTAAAGATAGGGGGTGTATTTGGGATTGGAGAGGAAAGTGATGGATCCCTCCTTGCCTTCTTCTATTTTTGCAAATGTGCAGACTGTAGTGTTCTCATTACCCTCCACACGACCGCCAATAAACTCGGCTATTTGCTTAGCTGTAAATTGCATCATATTATTTGAGTTTTAATAAACGCTGCAAAGATACGAAAAAAAACTTATAATCTTTGATAACAAAGGTAATATTTACGTATTTTTTTAGAAAGTAATTGAACATTTAAGATTTCAGACGCTTCTGCAATGTCTTTTACAACCCCGTCTTTGTATAAGATTCCGATACTGTCGTCCTCTGGATTATACATATCTTTCCCTATCTCTGTCAGGGTGAGCAGATAGTGGGCATCCTCTTCCGGAATCTGCATTGCCGTTGCTATTTGCTGCAGTTTCTCGCGGATATAGTCATCGCCAGGACGCTCCTCCGTCACTTCTACTTTGAACAAATGGCGGTCTATCATGTCTGTGGCCAGGGTTGACAGTATCTTGTCGTCGCTGTGTTTCCAAACCTTTAGAGCACTCCAAATATCCGAGTCGTCCAGTTCCGCATACCTCTGCAAGGCTTCCGGGTGTGTAGCAAACCAGGTGGCATCAATATCATTTTCCAGAAAATAGGCGAGGGCAGGGGTGGCAAATATTTTCTGTCCTTGTCGCACCAGAAACTTGGCTCGTCGGAGTGTGTTCACCAGCACTTTCTCATATCCCACTGCAGTTTTGTGAAGATATACCTGCCAGTACATCACCCGCCTGGTAGTCAGATAGTTCTCTATGGAATAGATACCCTTTGAGTCAACCACCAGCTTGTCGTCCACCACGTTCAGCATCTTGATGATTCGTGCAGAACCGATGTTTCCTTCTGTCACTCCTGTAAAAAAAGAGTCACGTCGCAGATAGTCCAGTCGGTCCATATCCAACTGGCTCGAAATCAGCTGATGGAATATCTTGTTCGGATATTCGTCCTTGAAAATGGAGATAGCCAGATTCAGCTGGTCTTTCAGATCGTGGTTGATCTGTTCCATCATCATCAGCGAGATATCCTCATGGGAAATTCCATGTATCAGCGTGTTCTCCAAGACATGCGAGAAAGGTCCGTGTCCGATGTCGTGCATCAAGATGGCTGCCTGCACGGCTTCTGCTTCAGAATCAAAGATATAGACGCCCTTTTCCGTCAGCGACTTGATAGCCTCCGACATCAGGTAGAAAGCACCCAGTGAATGCTGAAAGCGGGTATGTCTCGCTCCTGGATAGACTACGGAAGCCAGTCCCAGCTGATTGATACGGTTAAGACGCTGAAAAAAAGGATGCTGCACGATGTCATACAGCAATCCTCTTTTAATTTTTATAAACCCGAAAACGGGGTCACTTATAATCTTATGTTCGTTCATGTTTTTTACCCTTCTTGCCTCATACCTCTTTAATATATAATCATTGACAGCAGGTAAGCCACAATCGTTGATGTGCTCACACATATCAGTCCAGGCATCATAAACGAGTGGTTCAGCAGATATTTGCCTATAATGGTCGTGCCGGAACGGTCAAAGTTCACCGTTGCAATATCACTCGGATAGTTAGGGATGAAGAAATAGCCGTAAACAGAGGGAAGCACACCCAACAGTATCGGACCCGCTATTCCCAGGGAGTATGCCAAGGGGAGCATAGCAACCACCACAGCACCTTGTGAGTTGATAAGCACGGAAACCAGGAAGAACACGAAAGCGATAGACCACGGATACTCCTTCACGATATCGGTCAGCATTACTTGCATCTCATCCATATAATTCGAAAAATAAGTGTCTGCCAGCCAGGCAATACCATAGATAGCAACTACTGCCACCATACCCGACTGCCACACAGGACCCGCAACCGCCTTCTTCGGTGATGCTTTGCAGAATATAATCATCAATGCTGCCGCAGTGATCATCACAATCTGAATGACGATGTTCATTTTCAGTGCCTTGCCGTCCCACGAAGGGAGAAGGGAAGGAACAGCGGCAAACAAGACGATGACGCAAAGAGCGGCCAGGAAGATATATACCGCCCGCTTAGCCTCTATCGGAATAATCTTGTCCAGCGTAGTGGCAGAAGAACCATAGATATATTCATACTGTTCGGGATCCTTTAGCCTGGCTTGGAAACGGGGGTCTTTGTCCAGATCCAGTCCGCGATGGTAGCTGGCTGCAGCTGCTGCCATCAATCCACAGACGCACGAAGGTATGGAGACCATCAACACTCCAGGGATGGTAATGTCAAAGCCATTGGCATTGGATATACTGACAAAAGCCACCACAGCAGCAGCAATCGGTGAGCAGGTGATGCCCACCTGAGAGGCGATAGATGCCACACCACAGGGTCGTTCCGGACGGATGCCCTTTTTCAGGGCGATATCACAGATAATAGGCATCAGCGTATAAACCACATGTCCCGTACCCACCAACACCGTCAGGAAGAAAGTGCTCAGAGGCGCCAGGAAAGTAATACGGTCAGGATGCTTGCGCAACAGGCGCTCAGCTATCTGTATAAGCCAGTCCATACCCCCTGAGGCTTGCATGATACCCGCACAGGTTACGGCAGCAATGATGATGTAGATAACGTCAGTTGGAGGAGTACCAGGCTTTAGGCTGAAACCGAAAACGAGAATAGCAAGTCCGATACCGGAAATAGCGCCTAGTGCAAGGCTGCCATAACGTGAGCCAACCCATAGTGCTCCAAGCACTATCATGAGTTGTAGAATCATTAATAATGACATTTTTTATTGTTTTAAGTTGTTATTGTCTGCAAAGGTAGTTTATTTTTTTTGAACGACAAAGGAATTCAACAAGAAACTTTTATTCATAATCGTCAATCACCGAGTTCATCATATCCATCATCGGTTTGGCGGCACGCATCATCTTCTCCATCTCGTCCAGCCATTTGTCGCCTTGGAAGAAACTGTCGTCAACCCTGTGCCAGCAACAATAGTCCTTTTGGCGCAGGTATTCCACATGCTCCCAATCGCGAGGGAATCCTGATGGACAGGTCTTCAGCCGGTCCAGTCCAAAGCCCTGTGGCTGGTCCCATGTGGGCATGTCTTCAGGCGCATCCACACGACCAAAATACTTCAGGAACTCTGGGTTCTCCACACATTTCAACCACTCGTCCGTGTTGCCCATAATCTCGTTGCGGCATGACGTCAGGATATTCGTAGGTAACCAATAGTTTCCACATGCCACCAGACAGTGTCCGGGCTCCAGATGCAGGTAGTAGCCACCATGCAGTGCTTTCTTCCCGTGGGCTGCAATGTAGGCCCCCAGGTGGTTCTTGTAGGGCGACTTGTCATTCGAGAACCTGGTGTCGCGATTGAACCTGTAGGTACATTCCTTCACGCTGAGGTGGGCTATTGTGGGATCGAACGATGCTATCCTCCCGATAGCTTGTTGCACCCCTTCTTCAAAGTTCGCACGGATGGCATCATACTCCTGTTTATGCTCCAGAAACCACGCTCTGTTATTGTTCGCCATCAACTGGCGCAGATATTTAAGTATTCTTTTTGCGTCCATAGTCAAAATATATATTTTAGTTGCAAAAATACGAATATTTAAGGAAATACAAAAGAAATTCCAAAATAAATATGTATTTTTGCAACGTAAAAGCAAACATTTAGCAGTATGAAGAAACCCCATTGGCTTGAGAAAAAAGCACTCTACGAGATTATTTTCGAATCGGACACCCCTGCGGGCAAGCTTTTTGACATCATTCTGATTATCGCCATCTCGCTGAGCATCATCATTTCGTTTGTCGAGACCATACCTTCATTGCGACATAATTTCCAGTTTGCTCTGGAGATACTCGAATACATCCTCACCTTCTTCTTTACCGTCGAGTACATCACGCGCGTCTATTGCTCACCCCGACCACGTGACTATGTGCTGAGTTTTTTCGGCATCATCGACCTGCTGTCCACCTTGCCCCCGTATCTTTCCTTCTTCCTGCCTAACGCGCGCTACATGATTCTTTTGCGTTCGTTCCGTTTTATCCGTATCTTCCGTATTTTCAAGCTTTTCAGCTTTATCAATGAAGGATATGTTCTAATGCATTCGCTCCAGAGGAGCCTTACCAAGATAGCCGTTTATTTCCTCTTCGTACTGATACTGGTCACCTGCCTCGGCACCCTCATGTTCATGGTGGAGAGCCCTGTTCCAAATACCCAGTTTACCGACTTGGCAACCTCCGTATATTGGGCCATTGTGACTATGACTACTGTTGGCTATGGCGACATCACTCCCGTCACACCCATCGGTCGTCTGCTGTCCGCCTTTGTTATGTTACTGGGCTACACCATTATCGCCGTGCCTACAGGTATTGTCACTGCCACCATTATCGACGAGACACAGGAGAAACCAAAAGACGGACACTGTCCCCGCTGTGGTTCCAATGTCCGTGAAAAAGACCGCTATTGCTCCCATTGCGGCGAGAAATTATAATTCATGTTTTTATGTTGATTTACAGTTTTCCCGCCAACGCTATGCATACGATTAATTGAATCAAGGAATGGACATCAAAGAAATATTAAATCAGACAGACCGCTTTGCAGCTGCTACAGGCTGCCAAATTACAGAAGCTGACAGTCATCATGCAGTGACGGTTATGACAGTCACTAAAACCCACCTGAATGGTGGCAATGTTTGCCAAGGCGGTGCACTGTTTACATTAGCCGACCTAGCCATCGCAGCACTGATGAACAATGCAGGTCAACTTACTTTCGGTATCAGTAATTCCATCATGTTCGTGGCCAGTGCACATGAAGGCGACACACTCACGGCAGAAGCCGTCTTCGTGGCAGACCATCATAAAATCCCATCTGTGGAAGTACGCGTGACAAACCAGACTGGCAACCTTATTTGCCATGTCACAGGAATGGGATACCGCAAAGCCATACCTCTAAAGGAAGGCTAAATCGAATTACGACCAGCCAACCTTATCATGAGAATGCGTCTTCAGTTTTGCTTATTTAAATATTGAAAAGATACTCTTTATCGGAAATTTTACTTGAGAGGATGGCATCGGCAATAGCCTTCTCCATCACCAGCGAGGCCAACACACCGATGGTGTTGACATCCGACTGGACATCACCTCCGTTGAGGGATATGGCATAGACGGTGTCGCCGTCGGCCATTGTGAACACAGGACGTATGCAGCGCGCCATGCCTGTGGAGGCGATGTTTGCCACCTTCTGCAGGTCTGCCACGCTCAGGCGGGCATTGGTGAATACGGCTGCAATGGTTGTGTTGCCTACAATCAGGTCGGAATACTGGTTCATGAGCAACGTCTGTTCGGCACTTACGAAGCCCTTGCGGTCGGCGGTGGTCATGCCTGCTATCTTCACACCGTCCTGGAAGATGTCACCTAAGGCATTGACAACGACGGCCACACCCACTTCCAGCTTTCCGAGTCGCGCTGCAGCATAGCCTATGCCACTCTTCTGAGCCGAGGCCATGCCTCCGGGTTTGCCCACCGTGGCTCCCGTGCCTGCACCGACATTCCCACTGATTGGCGCATTGCCGATGATGGCACTCAGGCAAGCCTTATAACCCATCTCACGGTCGGGGCGGACGTTACCCTTGCCGTATGACAGATCGAAGATGCAACTCTGGCATACTATGGGAACCAGTCCGAAGCCCGTGTCATAGCCATGACCATGTTCTTCAAGACAGTTCGCTACACCATCGGAAGCCGCCAGGCCATAAGCCGAACCGCCACTGAAAACCAAGGCATTGAGAGGCTGCGTATTGCGTTGAGGGTCCAGAAGCGGCACCTCGCGTGATGCTGGACCGCCACCCAGTACTACCGCCGAGGCCATCGAGGCCTGGGGAAAGAAAAACACCGTAACGCCAGTCTTGGCATCATTGTCTTGTGCATTTCCTACGCTTACTCCCTGAAGTTGGGAGAAAGGCTGAGATTCTACTAGATTTTCCATGAATAACTCCTTAACTGATATGTTTTCGTAAGCAAATTGCTGAGGTGCAACTCGTTAGAGTATTCAGCATCTTCTCGATAAGCGGCACGTAATATTGATGTACTTCCTCTGCAGTGGGCGTATGGGCACCGGGGAAATGATAGGAGTGACTATAATACTGTAGAAACAGTGGTTCGAAGTGTGCCAGCGTATCCTTTTCGCCAAAGATTCCCCATATACGTTCCTTATAGTCTGGATTGTAGTTGTCGAACTGGTGTGCCTCCATTTCCGCAAACTCAGCTATCAGCTCGCTATCAATGATAAAGTCCTGCTTGCCATTCTTACGTGGCGACTTGTATTGGTGTGCGCCAATGCGTGTTTCTAAAAACTCCGTCATCCTGAAGTGCGGATTACCCAGCAATGCAGGCAGTCCTACTGTAGGAGCTATCATCTGTGCATAGAACGATCCGCAACTGTTGCCCACCAGCATGTTGGGCTTCTCCTGGCCAATCAAGTCACGGATATAGGTGACAGCTTCCTTGGGATGTATCGGGAGGTCTGGTGTCAGCACTTCCGCTTTACCCTCGAAAGTATTTCTCAATGCCACTGCTGGTACACATTGGCCACTGGCATAGAACCCATGCAAAAATAGAATCTTTGGTTTCATGGTGCAAAGATACGGAAAAATATCTGAAGTATATAAATAAAATCTATAAAGTTACGGAAAACATCCAAATGACAAGCTGATGCCTTCGGCGTGGGTTCGTTGTAGGTTCGAAGATAGCGGAGCAACCTTTTCGGTCACCCCGCTTTTTCACTCTTGATGTTTCACTATTCACTCTTCACTCTTCACTAGGGCGAAGTCCGCTAAAACGGTCCGTATCCCATGCAACTGGTCGTGCCCAGTGCCGTCAGGAATGCTGTGAGAGCGGCTACTACTACCTTCACCACTACCTCAATAAAACGATTCTTCTTCATTTCTAATTTCTAATTTCTAATTTAAAGAGTTGCGCCCGTAGGCGCTACTCTTTACTTACCCTTCGTCACCTCCGCCGGGAGTTACAGTGCCGGTATTGCCGCCGTTGTCCGTGCTTCCGCTACCCGTAGATCCATTGTTCCCAGAATCCGTAGTTCCGTCACCCGTAGTTCCGTTCTCGTCCTCGATGTCGCCGTCGTCCGCGCTGGTCACGCGCTTCACCTCCTTGCCGTCGCGGTCGTAGCAGGTGATGACGATAGCGGTATTCTTCAGCTCGTCCTTCAGGTCCACATCGGGAGTGAAGATGATGCGGCGGCTGGTAATCAGACCGGTCTTCACCTTGTTCACGTCCTCCACCGACTTCGAGCGCAGTCCGAAGCGCATGGTACCCAGTCCGGGCAGAGCCACGCTGTGGCCCTCAGTGGCCCACGCCTTGATCACCTCACCGGCTGCATCCCAGCAGGCCTGCATCACACCCTGGCTCACACCCGAGCGGAGGGCCGCCTCCTTGATCACCTTCTTCTGGTTCAGGCTCGAGTACATCTCGGGCGACATCACATAGCGGTAAACACCCGCAGAATTCTTGTCAAACTTCAGTAGCTTCTCTACTGCTTTCACTTTCATTGCCATAGTTGTAAAGATTTTTAATTAAACATAGGATTTTGTTCTCGTGTCGCTGTTGAGCGTCCGTTTTTACGCGCTGGGCAGGCCGTAAATTTTGTCAGGCCTGGAAACAATCTTTGGCTGCCCTGCGAGCATTCTCTTACACTCTCATTGACAACGCAAAGGTAAGAATCTTTCATTGCGGTTCACGAATGTTTTCCCCAACTTTTTTCGAATTTCCTGCGATTTTTTTTCGGGGGCAGAATGTGTTGCACTTGTTGACTTCATCGACAACTACTGGCGCTCGGCATAGCTCAAGCGAGCTTGGCTCTGCTCTCGCTGTTGCAGTTGTTGCAGTGTTGCAGTTCTCTTAAAGGTATTCCCATACCCTAAAAATACTTCTATATTTATATATAAATATAGAGTTAATTTTTGACTATCTTAGAATCTGTTTGGGAACTGCAACACTGCAACGCTGCAACAGCGAGAGCAGTATGTACTTTGTACTTCCCGTAACGAAGCGGCAAAGCCGAGCGGAATGGTTTTTACCTTAACCCTGCCATAGGTTGAATGCCTTTTAGGGTACCTCATCCTTATCCCTGGCAGAAGTTGAATGACACTGCTAATAAAAACCACTACCCCGATTCAGGGGACTGGTTCGAACTCTAAGCCGAAGTTTGTCATTATTAACGAGTCGGGACTCAACTCACTGATTCTCCCTCCTCAAGGCTGTTTCTGGCCAAGCCATCAAGTGATATGCTGTTATTTCTCCAGCAACTCATAGTTGCGGCGGAGAGAAGTGTAACAGATTGCATTTGTATGCCATGTTTTCCTAATAATCCCATCAGTTCTGCCTGGAAATGTTTTTGAGTAAATACAACAACATGTTTTGTGTTTTTTTATAATTCTCTATTATTTATCTTTTTTTTGTTTTTTTCCTCTTTATTTTGTTCAATTTAAAAAAAATAATATACCTTTGCAAAATGTATCCACACCGATGGAAAATCCTTATGGTAAATTGTCGGGTTGGGGACTTACATATGGAATGGCGTTACTGTACGCTTTGAATTTGACGTTCTAAGAATCTCGCAAGTTCGAACGACTGGTCAAAAACAAAGCAACGGAACGCCCCTTGTGATGATTATATTACCTTTCGGATTGTCTTCCGTAATTGGGACTATATATCATTCGGTGTGGGGCTTTCGCGTTGCTCGTTTCGACTAGTCGGGCAATGCGAGAGCCTTTAGAGCGTGAAGCGAGCGACAGAATTGGCTCCACGCTTTTTCATGTGGTTAGCGATATTAATAACAGTCGTCAAGGTAGCCAACGGCAACAAAACTGACTGATGAAATATATACTAGTCACTGGAGGATCAAGAGGTATTGGGAGAGCAATCTGCCAAAGATTGGTTTCACTTGGTATGCCTATTATTATAAACTACAATTCTAATCATTCTTCAGCAAATGATACAAAATCCTTAATCGAAGATGTAGGAGGAAAAGCAGAATTACTTCCGTTTGATGTTTCGGATAAGACTGAAGTTGAAAGGGCTATTGGTTGTTGGGAGCAATCTCATCCGGATGACTATATTGCTGTTTTAGTAAATAATGCTGGTATTAGGCGTGATAATTTAATGTTTATGATGTCAGATAATGATTGGCATCAAGTATTGGATACTACGCTTGACGGATTCTTTTATCTGACAAGATGTTTGCTTAAGCATATGATGCCCCGTAAACGTGGTGGACGAATTATTAATATTGCTTCATTGTCAGGTGTGAAAGGATTGCCTGGCCAAACAAATTACAGTGCTGCCAAGGCGGCTTTAATTGGTGCAACAAAAGCATTAGCTCAGGAAGTTGCACCGCGCAATATTACTGTAAATGCTATAGCACCAGGATTTATTGAAACTGACATGACGAAGGATTTGCCAGAGGATGATTTGAAGAAAATGATACCCGTTGGTCGTTTTGGTAAACCAGAAGAAGTCGCTGCCTTAGTTGCTTTTCTTGCATCTGATGAGGCAGCATATATAACGGGGGAAGTAATAAACATAAACGGGGGATTATATACATAATTATCAATGTCGAGACGTGTAGTAATAACAGGCATGGGTATTTGGTCCTGCCTTGGAACAGATATAGAAACAGTCAGACAATCTCTTTATGAGGGTAAGTCAGGTATTGGTTTGCAGCCAGAGAGACATGAATATGGCTATCGTTCGGGGCTAACTGGTATTGTTGAAGCACCAGTGATTACCAAGCAGATGGTTGACAGACATACCCGCGCTGGTATGTCTGAGGAAGCTCAATATGCTTATATGGCAAGCTGTCAAGCTTTTGCTCAAGCTCAAATTAGCGACGAGTATCTCCGCAAGAACGAAGTTGGCTGCATTTTTGGTAATGACTCATCCGCTAAACCTGTTATTGAATCATCCAAAATTATGGAAGAGAAACATGACTCGGCGATGTTGGGCTATGGATTAATTTTTCAGTCAATGAACTCGACCGTAAATATGAATCTGAGCACAATATTCCATCTGCGCGGTGTTAATTTTACCATCAGTGCTGCCTGTGCCAGTGGTAGTCACTCCATAGGATTGGGGTACATGCTTATAAAGCAAGGTCTTCAAGATATGGTATTATGTGGTGGAGCTCAAGAAACCAACTATTATTCAATGGCCTCTTTTGATGCTCTGGGAGCATTCTCAATACGCATGGACGAACCGACCAAAGCAAGTCGCCCGTTTGACAAAGATCGAGATGGCTTGATACCAAGTGGTGGTGCAGCAGCTCTTGTGCTTGAGGACTACGAACATGCTGTGGCTCGTGGGGCCAATATTCTTGCTGAACTAATAGGTTATGGCTTCTCAAGTAATGGCGGGGGTATTTCTGAACCAAGTGACAATGGAAGTGTGATAGCAATGACAAGGGCTATTAAGGATGCAGGCATTGAACTTGATAATATAGATTATATCAATGCTCACGCAACATCAACACTTCAAGGTGATATGTATGAAGCAATTGCTCTTGATAGAATGTTTAGAGGTCAAAGGGCTTTAATTAGTTCTACAAAATCAATGACAGGACATGAATGCTGGATGGCTGGTGCCAGCGAAATTGTATATAGCATTATTATGATGCAAAACAATTTTGTGGCACCAAATATCAACTTTGAGAATCCTGATGAATATTCTGAGGGACTAAATCTCACTGCTAAGACTGTAGAGACAGAGGTTAATACCGTTCTTAGTAATTCGTTCGGCTTTGGCGGAACAAATAGTGCTCTTGTAATTAGTAAAATTTCAAAATTAAAATGAAAAATATGAAGAAAATAATTTTATTGTTTTTGTTTGTAAACTTTTTCGTTTCTTTTGTGACAGCGCAGACTGTTACAAAAAACACCCTTCCTAAGAATCTGAAGGGAATTAGAATGAACTTAAAGATAGATTTCTCTGATGCTATGATTTGCGGAATGAGCGAAGAAGAATTCTCAAAGTACGAGAAAGACTGGGAAGAAGATAAACCCAAAATTGTTAGTAAATTCATGGCTGGGGCAAATCTTGGTGTTGGGAAATCATATAAAATCGGAAATTATTCAAATACATCTTATATAATAATGATTAAGATTAATACCATTACAGATGAAGGCTTTATCATATGTGATGCGAAAATTTTAGATAATGAAGGAAATGCTCAATTCATTGTAGAAAGTTTGACAGGTGGCAAAGAGCCTCCCTTCATGATAGGAACAAAACTTGCGCGAATGAAAGTTTGGGCTGCACTTACAGGAAAAACACTAGGAGGGATTCTAAAAAGGGAATTGTCCAGTAGAGAATGATTTTATAGTGTTTTATCAATATTTGATAGCTATAAAGAGGCTATGCAAGACTAAGGTTCAAAACTAGCGGAAACGAAGTAAAATGTATCTATCTCCATCATTAAAGGAAAAATATTTAAAAGAATCTTTGTCAGCCCGAGACGCACAAAGGCTGGCAGAATTCATTGCGTTTGGCCCTATTGTTTTTCAGGTTTCTCGTTTGATGATAAAGTTTGGTATTCTTGATTTAATCCGAAATTCAAAAGAAGGATTAACAAGAGAAATCATTGTTCGAGAAACCCGTCTTTCTGATTATGCTGTTAAATGTCTATTGGAGGCTTCGCTGTGTATTGGAATAATACATGTAAACCCTGATACCGAGTGCTTTTCTTTATCTAAGACAGGGTGGTTCTTGCTTAATGACCCTGCTACTCGCGTGAATATTAATTTTAATCATGATGTAAACTATTTAGGATGGTTTAACCTTGAAGAGTCACTTTTGAATGGCAAGGCCGAAGGATTAAAACATTTCGGCTCATGGTCAACTATTTATGAGGGACTATCTCAACTTCCAGAACAAGTGCAGAAAAGCTGGTTTGATTTTGACCATTTCTATAGTGATTCATCGTTCCCTGAAGCACTAAGGATTATTTTTGACGAGCACCATGTTAAATCCCTGTACGACGTAGGAGGTAATACTGGCAAATGGGCTTTACAGTGTGTTGGTTATAGCAGAGAAGTAGAAATCACTATTCTCGACCTGCCTCAACAGATTGCCATGATGCAAGAAAACATCAAAGGCAAAGTAGGTGCAGAACGTATTCATGGACATGGCATCAACTTGTTGGACTCTGATTCTATATTCCCCCAACGTGAAGGCGGTCTTGATGCCATTTGGATGAGTCAGTTCCTTGACTGTTTCAGTATGGATGAAATCGTTAGTATCTTGAATCGTGCCAAGCTAGCAATGACCCCCCAAACCCGTATTTATATTATGGAGACGCTTTGGGACAGACAAAAATATGAGCCAGCTGCTTTCTGTCTGACGATGACAAGTTTGTACTTTACAGCTATGGCCAATGGTAATTCCAAGATGTATAACACAGAAGATATGCAATCTTGTATAGATAGAGCAGGTTTAGAAATAGAACATATACACGACCATTTAGGACAAGGTCACTCTATTATTGTATGTAAACTTAAAACATAAAAAACAAGAAAATGACAAGAAAAGAAATTGAAGAAAAAGTAAAAGCATTTCTCATTGACGATTTGGAGATTGACGAGGAAAAGATTTCCGACAACGCAAAGTTGAAGGAAGATATGGGTATTGATAGCCTCGACTTCGTAGACATCGTTGTTATTGTAGAAAAGAATTTCGGTTTTAAAATAAAGCCTGAGGAGATGCAGGGAGTTACTACGCTAAGCCAGTTCTGTGATTATATAGAGAGTAAGGTTAATGTTTCGGCATAAAAGTGGCAGACAAGAAGTGGGAAGGCACGACATACGGCAATAGTATGATGCACCATTGGCTCATCAAACTATTGAAAGTTATAGACATTAGGTTTGTCTATATCTTTACCTATATCTTTGTTATTCCTCCCTGTCTACTCCGTCCAGGCTTCAAACCTATCTACCATTACTTTCGCGAACGGTGGGGATATGGACCAGTGAAAGCGTTTCTGAAAACCTATCAGAACCATTGCTTGTTCAGTCAGGTCGTTATAGACCGGTTTGCCATGTATGCAGGGAAGCGTTTTACGGTAGAAATTGAGGGCTTTGAGCACTTTCAGCACCTTACTCGTCAAAAGCCTGCTTTTGTTCAGCTTAGCTCACATATTGGCAATTACGAGTTGGCAGGATATACATTGGAATCACATGACAAGCCGTTAAACGCATTGGTTTTTTATGGTGAAAAGCAGACAGTAATGGAGAATCGTGTGGATATGTTTGCTGACAAGAACATTCGTATGATACCAGTCAAAAATGATATGAATCATCTGTTCCTGATAGACCATGCACTTCAGCAAGGCGAGATTGTCAGTATGCCTGCAGACCGTATTTTTGGATCACCGAAATATGTAATAACGCAGTTGTTAGGAGCGGAAGTAAAGCTGCCGTTAGGTCCGTTCAGTGTTGCCACAATGAGAGGGCTTAATGTTCTTGCGGTCAATGTGATGAAAAGTAGCACGAAAAGCTATAAAATATACGTCACACCGCTTGACTACGACAAACAGGCCCCCCGCAAGCAACAAATCTGTCAGTTAGCTCATGGCTATGCAGCTGAATTAGAGCGTATGCTCACCATGTATCCTGCACAATGGTACAATTATTTTGATTTTTGGAAATCATAGATATGACAATAGACTATCAGCATCCAGAAGAGGCGTTTCTTCGCAATATTGACATCCATGAATTGCTTCCCCAGCAGGAGCCATTTGTGATGGTTAGTAGACTAGTTCATTTTGATGATGTCAGGACGATTTGCGAAATGGACATCAATGCAGATAATATTTTTGTTGAGGATGGTCATCTCAATGCTTCAGGAATGATAGAAAATATCGCCCAAACATGTGCAGCCCGAATTGGGTATGTCAATAAGTACATATTAAAGAAAGCTGTTCAGATAGGCTTCATTGGAGCCATTCGCAATTTGGAGGTGATAGGTCTTCCTGCGGTTGGACAGCAGATAAAGACTACCGTTGACGTGATTGAAGAAGTGTTTGGCATGACACTCGCTACAGCTGTAATAAAACAAGGAGATTGTACGTTGATGACAACAGAAATGAAAATTGCAGTAAAAGAACAGTAAATGTATGGTGTTAAAGGCTTCAAAATTGATAGATATCCGATTCAGTGAGGTCGATTCAATGAATGTGGTGTGGCATGGTTCCTATATGTTATATTTCGAGGATGCCCGCGAGGTGTTTGGCAATAAGTACGACCTGACCTATATGGGGTACTTTAATCATGGCTACTATGCACCTCTGGTGGAGATGAACTTCCAGTGGAAAAAACCCATCAAATATGGTATGCATCCTCGCATAGACATCATCTATCAGCCCACAGAAGCTGCAAAGGTAGTGTTTGATTACGAGATTCACGATACGGTCGATGAGAGCTTGATAGCCACAGGACATAGTGTACAGGTTTTTATGGACATGGATTATCAGTTAGTGCTCTATAGTCCAAAGTTTTATGAAGATTGGCAAAAACGATGGAACGTTTTTGAGGAAATAGAGGATGTGTAATGGTATATTGTTTGGCAGATAATGTGATGTCACCATTAGGTGTGACAACGGCGGAGAACTACAAAGCCCTTTGTGAGGGACGTTCTGCGCTTACATCTTATGCAAGCTATTCGGGTAGGAGTGACGATGACTATGTTGCTTCGCGATTCACTCCTCAACAACGCCAACAGCTGATAGTCAGCGGGCTGACCTGGTTTGAGTCGCTACTTTATCAAAGCGTCAGCCGGGCACTACATGACTGTCATGTTGACCTTAGCAGTCCTAACACTCTGTTCATTGTCAGTACCACCAAAGCCAATATTGATCAGCTTTCCGCTGCCGATTACGGATCCTTACAACCTGCAGAGTCTGCCCATCGGATTGCTTCATTATTAGGAATCAATACTCCACCGCTTGTGGTATGCAATGCATGTATTTCAGGTGTGGCTGCTCTCGTTACAGCTCAACGTATGTTGGAAAATGGCTGCTATGATACAGCCATCGTTGTTGGCTGCGATATCATCAGTCATTTCGCAGTGTCCGGATTTCAGTCGCTAAAGGCCCTGTCTCCCCAGCCTTGTCGTCCGTTTGATATTGAACGTCTTGGCTTGAATTTGGGTGAAGCCGCAGCAACGCTGATTTTGAGTGCCAACAAACCAGAAACCGATTCGTGGCAGATAGTCAGAGGTGCTATTCGCAATGATGGATATCATATTACCAGTCCTTCACCAAAGGGAGAGGGCTGTACCACAGCCATCAAGTATGTCACCGAGGGCATAGATCTCGCCGAACTTTCTGCTGTCAATGTTCATGGTACTGCTACCATGTATAACGACCAAATGGAGTCGAGGGCAATAGTTGCTTCAGGTTTGTCTGCTATTCCTATAAACACCCTGAAAGGTTATTATGGTCACACCTTAGGTGCCTCTGGAATTCTTGAAACCATCATCACCATGTATTCCGTTAGTCATGGTGAACTGTTGGGCACCCGTGGCTTCAGCGAAGTTGGCGTATCAGGAAAAGTCAGAATCTCTGCTAATCCAATAAGTGTTAGCAAGCGGTCGTTCGTTAAAATCATCTCAGGCTTTGGAGGATGCAATGCAGCAATATATATGAATGCTAGTAGTGATGACAGAAAAGATTCTGGGAAAAATCACAGTTGTGACTACAACGTTGTCCATAGTGTCAAAATAATCCCCAGTGGGGCTACAATTGACGGCAAACAAATTGAGATAGACACATCGGCAAACAATATCCTAGTTGACATCTATAAGCGTTATATAGGCTCTTATCCCAAGTTTTACAAGATGGATCGGCTGAGCCAATTAGGGTTTGTTGCCAGTGAATTGTTACTAAATCAAGATTGTCCTCGACTTCAGCAAAGTGCTGACAGGGCGGTGGTACTTTTTAATCACTCTTCATCCGTATGGGTTGATCGCGAATATGCCAAAAGCATAACTCTTGGCAGTGGCTATTTCCCCAGTCCTTCATTGTTTGTTTACACCCTGCCTAATATCGTTTGTGGCGAAATAGCAGTCCGCAATGGTTTTCATTCTGAGACTTCTTTCTATATCTTGCCCAATAAGGACGAATACATGATGCACCAAGTGCTGGCCTCGACGTTCTTAGATGATAGTTTGCAAAGTGTTTTAGCTGGATGGATAGACTATGAAGACGAAAGTAATTTTGAATCAGAATTAAAACTGATTGTAAAAAGTAAAAGAAAATAAAATATGGAAGAATTGATTTTAGAATTAAAAGAGAAGATAATTGATGCGCTTAATCTGGAAGAGATGACGCCTGATGACATTAATGCAGATAATGCACTCTTTGGGGGAGGTCTGGGGCTTGACTCTATTGATGCCCTTGAACTCATTGTTTTACTGGAGAAGGCCTATGGTATCAAACTGGCTAACCCTGCAGAGGGCAGGGCTATCTTCAAGAATATTCGTACTATTGCTGAATACGTTAGTAATCATCGCACCAAGTGAAGAAGCATATCGTTATAACAGGTGAAGGTATAGTATGTGCCATTGGTGTAGATAAGCAACAAGTGTTGCAGTCACTACGCCAAAAGCAGTCTGGAATTGCACGCATCCGTTATCTCCATTCAAGCCATAGCGAACTACCTGTTGCAGAGGTTCCTATGTCGAATGATGAGATGCGCACTCTACTGGGAGTTAGCGACCTCCTGATTAGTCGTACTACCCTGATGGGTATCATGGCAATTCGTCAGGCATTGGCAGATGCTGGTGTTTCTGCAGAGATGGTAAAGGAAAAGGCTCTCCGACTTATTCTCGTTTCTGGGACAACAGTAGCCGGCATGGACATCACTGAGAGATTCTTCCATGATTTTGAACATTCTGACGAAGCCCTTCACAGCATGGAATATCATAGTGCTGGTAGCAACACCCGTCTGATGGCAGACTACTTCAACATTTTTACGAAGTATACCACAATCTCTACTGCATGTTCCTCCGCAGCTAACGCACTATTGTTTGGTGCCCGTCTGTTGGAAGCAGGCGAGTGTGACATGGTTGTTGCGGGAGGTTCAGAGGCACTTTCCATATTCCACCTCAATGGTTTCAACTCGTTGATGATATTGGATCATGAGCCTTGTCGTCCTTTTGATGCTACTCGTGCAGGACTGAACCTCGGCGAAGGTGCTGCTTTTCTGGTGATGGAAACGGAGGAACATGCCCTGCGACGTAAGGTAGAGTTCCATGCTTACTTGACAGGCTATGGTAATGCATGTGACGCATTTCACCAAACAGCATCGTCAGACAACGGTGAGGGTGCCTATTTGGCAATGACGGAAGCACTACATGAGGCCGGCCTACACCCAACTGATATCCAATATGTTAATGCCCACGGTACTGGTACTCCCAATAATGACCTCTCAGAAAGTGTTGCATTGCAGCGCGTCTTTGCAGGCAAAATGCCGTTGGTCAGTTCTACTAAATCATTTACGGGACATACCACCAGCGCTTCGGGCAGTATTGAGGCTGTCATCTGTCTGTTGGCCTTGACTCATCAATTTGTTCCAGCCAACCTCAACTGGTCGCAACCTATAGAGGGTGGGGTAGTTCCCACCATGGGTGTTGACAGTTATCCTCTTGAAAACATTCTTTGCAACTCCTTTGGCTTTGGAGGTAACGACACGTCGCTGGTTTTTTCACGCTTACCGCACACCCCCCCAGCAACAATAGCTACTCAAACAACTGACGTGCATGTGCTGGCGGAAGTGGAAATAAATAGTGAGAATGAACTGACCGAGATTCGTGACTATGTCAAACCCTTAGAGGCCCGTCGCATGGGTAAGATTATGAAGAGCTCGCTGCTCTCGTCGCTGAAGGCACTAAAACAAGCTGGCATCAATCAGCCTGATGCCATTGTCACAGCCACTTCTATGGGGTGTCTTGAGAGTTCAGAACAACTACTTCGTCAGTTGATAGAAGAAGGCGAAACCATGCTGAAGCCCACCTTCTTCATGCAGAGCACCCACAACACGATTAGCAGCAATGTAGCTATCAGATTAGGTTGCCATGGGTATAATGTTACCTATACGCAAGACGAATCCTCCATGGAGTGGGCGTTGCACGATGCCGAGTTATTGCTAAAGAGCGGCAAGTGTAAGACCGTACTCGTAGGATGCCACGACGAGTCAACACCATTATTTCGTCATGTTATGGAGCGACTGGGATACCCTAGCGTTCCTGTTATCAAGTCTAAAGCCATCGTACTGTCATGTGGAGAATAATACCATACGCAATATTACAGAGCATCCTGCTCACAGGTGGACAGGTGTTTTTTAAATACGCCATGATGCGTATGCCTGCATTCAGCTGGTCGCGTGTTTTTTTTACAAGTTTACTTGTCAATTGGCAGTTTGCTGCATGTGGATTGTTCTTTGGTGCTGCATCGCTGTTGTGGGCTTATATCGTAAAAAACTTTCCTTTCAGTGCATCTTATCCGATGCTCAGTCTGAGTTATGTCTTCGGTATGTTTGCAGCTATCATGTTCTTCCATGAAGAGGTGTCGACTGCGAAGTGGCTGGGTGTTGCTTTTATTATGATTGGTTGTTTCTTAATTGCAAAATAGTAATATAGTAATATGAAGAAATACTCGTTACTTCTATGGACTTTCATATGTGTTTTGTCAGTATCGGCACAGACGCTTAACGACGCACAGATACGCCAACGCGTTAATCAGGCTGCAGCTGCGACGAAAACACTGCAGTGCGATTTCGTGCAGATCAAGCACTTAAAAATGCTCAATGAGGAAATGTTGGCGCAAGGCAAGATGTACTATCAGCAGAGCAACAAACTGCGTTGGGAATATACTAATCCTTACACGTACACTTTTGTTTTAAATGGTGACAAAGTATTGCTGAAAAACCAGCAACGCAATGATGTCATTGATGTCAACCAAAACAAAATTTTCCGCGAGATAGCTCGTATTATGATGAGCAGCGTGGTAGGTAACAGTCTTTTAGATAATAAGACTTTCAAGACGACAATAACTATAAACAATAGCGAATGGATTGCTACACAGATTCCCCAACGTAAGGATATGCGACAGATATTTCAGAGGATAGTGTTGCACTTCAATCCGCAATGTGCTGTGGTAAGTTGCGTGGAGATGATAGAAAAGAATGGTGACAAAACAGTAATAAACCTCAAAAACATCCGTACTAATGAGACTCTCAATGCTTCGATATTTGCTGTGCATTGACCTGCTGTTTTGTTTCATAACGGCTAGTGCACAGTTGTCGTTCCCCACAAATGAAGGAGAACGGAAACGCTATTCGGCATATATCGAGATGTCTCGAGGATATATCAGTGGGGTGTGCATACTAGTCAACGAAAAGAGTATTATTAAAGGTAGTCTTTTTAATGAGTTTGGCATTACTGCCCTAGACTTTAGTTACGACCCTTGTCGTAAGAAAATACACTTGTATAGCGTTATAGCTATGATGGACAAGTGGTATATCCGTCGTGTACTAAAGAAAGACCTTGTGCAACTGATGAGTTGTTTGCAGCATGGTAAATATGGTTATAGAAACGAGCGCCAGCAAATTACATATCAATTTACTCCAATAGCAGATGAAGTTACTCAATAATCTATATGTGATTACCGAAAGAGACACAACGTCTCCCTCGGTGCGATACAATGTTTTTCTTCAAGAGAAAAGCTTTATCTATCAGGCTCACTTTCCTCACGAGCCCATCACACCTGGTGTATGCATAATCCAGATAGCCAAGGAACTGTTGGAGGACTATGCTCAGAAACATTATACTATCATAGCTGTCAAGAACGTGAAGTTCTTAAGTGTCATATCGCCAGTGACCACACCTCGTGTTACATATGTTATGGAAAAGATCATTTCTGATGAGGCCAGTAAGACTTGTGGATTGCAGGTTCAAGTGCTTGCAGCAGAAGTAATATTAGCTAAACTGTCATTAACTTGCCAGGAAATATGATGCCAAAAGATAAGGACAAACAAAAGCAGACACTTCATGATCGCGGAATATGTGTTGTGATTCCCACCTATAACAATGGTGGGACAATAGCTGCTGTGGTTCGTGATGCGTTACGTGAGTGTCGCGATGTCATTGTTGTCAACGACGGCTCTACTGATAATACGCCAGTGGAACTGCGCCAAATAGATGGTATTACACTTGTGGAATATGCCACCAATCGTGGCAAGGGCTATGCGCTGAGAGCAGGTTTCAGACGTGCATTGGAGATGGGATTCTCATATGCAATTACTCTTGATGGCGACGGACAGCACTATTCCAGTGACATAAGCCTTTTCCTGACTGCCAACCAGAAACATCCTGGTGCTTTGATTATTGGAAGTCGTCAGTTGGAAGGTGTAGACCGTTCTGGAGGTAGCAAGTTTGCTAATAAGTTCTCGAATTTTTGGTTCTATTTGCAGACAGGTCGCAAGTTGGATGATACTCAGTCGGGTTATCGCCTCTATCCGCTTCATAAGCTCTATGGTCTCTCATTATTGACATCGCGCTATGAGGCAGAACTTGAATTGATGGTCTTTGCCTCATGGCATGGTGTCCAGTTAGTGTCGATACCCATTGATGTGTATTACCCCTCTAGCGAGGAGCGCGTTAGCCACTTCCGCCCAGGGAAAGATTTTGCCCGCATCAGTGTGTTGAATACGATTTTATGCTTCCTAGCGGTGGTTTATGGCCTCCCTCTGCGTCTTTGGCGGTGGATTGCAAATATCGTGCGAACAGTCTATTCTTTGCTGTACGTGTTTTTCTTTTGTTTCTGCATAATTACTCCTGCTGTATGGGTTTATGTCAAAATAGGCCATATGACAGAAAAGAAACGCTACAACCTACATCGCCTTATCTATCATTCCATGCGTTTCATTATGTTGAGTCATGGTATCCCTGGAACGTGCTTTACATATAACATATCTGATAAGGCTCATTTTTTTGACCAAGGAGAAAAGTGTGATTTTACGTGTCATGGACCTTCTGTAATTATCTGTAATCATCAGTCGCACATTGATTTGGCGTGTCAGTTGATATTTTCACCACGCATAATATTTCTTACCAACGAATGGGTATGGAACAATCCCTTGTATGGGTTCCTTATTCGTCATGCAGAATTCTATCCTGTTGCTGACGGTATCGATCAATTAATGCCCAAGTTGCGCTCTTTGGTGGATCGAGGCTATAGCATTGCAGTCTATCCTGAGGGAACACGCAGCAAGGATTGTAGCATCGGACGTTTCCATAAGGGTGCTTTCCATATCGCTCAGGAACTTGGGATTAGCATCACGCCGATGTGTCTCTATGGTCCTGGCAAGATCCTGCCCAAGCGTACCTATCATCTTAACAAAGGGCGTATTCATGTCGAGGTGGGCGCCCCCATTACTCAAGAAGCTTTGCAGAAGATGGGGGACACTCAAACGCAGGCATCTATGATGCGGAAATATTATGTCAAGTGGTATGAACAATTATGTAATCAGATAGAACAGCATGTCTAAAAAGAAAGTTATCATCATAGGCAGTGGCATGGGGGGCTTGACCTGTGGCGTCATTCTTGCTAAGAATGGTTACGATGTCACTGTGCTGGAACAAGGTCAGCAGTTGGGAGGCTGTTTGCAATGCTTCTCACGTCATGGCGCCCGTTTTGAGACAGGTATGCACTTCATAGGCAGTGCCGCTGATGGTCAGACGCTCGATATGCTGTTGCAATACCTTGAAGTGAAGAAAGACATCCAACTATCGCCCCTCGATGCCGATGGTTATGAGGTAATTGCACTCAATGGTCGTCGCTATCGTTTTGCCCAAGGGCGTGATGCGTTCATCCAGCAGATGACTGAATATTTTCCTCATCAGTATGAAAATTTGGTACATTATTTCGATTTGGTTGAGAAGGTAGCAGGAGCTTCTACGCTTCACTCCTTGAAACATGCAGAGAGCGATGCAGCTATCAATACCGAATACCTCATGCGCTCTATCAATGAGGTCATTGACAGCATCATAACCGACCCTGAACTAGCGAAAGTACTGGTAGGTAGTCTGCCGCTTTATGCAGCTGAGAAGGATAAGACACCCTTCTCTACTCATGCCTTCATCATGGACTTCTATAACCAGAGTGCCTATCGTGTTGCAGGTGGCAGTGACAGTATTGCAAAGTCACTCATTCATACTATAGAGAAGTATGGTGGACGGGTGCTCAATAGGAGTAAAGTCACAAAGATAGTCTGTGACGACTATCATGCTACGGGCGTCGAAATCAACGGGACAGAGTTGATGGCTGCTGACTATTTCATCTCTGATGCCCATCCCATGCGGACACTGGAGCTATTGGATACTAAACTCATTCGTCCTGCTTTCCGTCAGCGCATAAACGACATGCCTCAGACAGTAGGCAGCTTTTCCATTTATCTAGAGTTCAAAGAAAATACTATGCCATATCAGAACTACAACTTCTATGGCTATCGATTGGAAAGTCCTTGGAACTGTGAACAATACGATGAAACATCATGGCCCAAGGGCTATCTATATATGCATTTCTGCAGTGAAAATCCCCCCGTCATTTATCCATCGTCACCCTATACCCCTCGTTATGCCCAGACGGGAGTCATCATTTCCTATATGCAGATGTTGGAAGTGAAACAATGGATAGGAACTAAGGTTGGACATCGTGGCGCTGACTATGAAGCCTTTAAGCAACGTAAGGCTGATATTCTGCTTGATGCAGTAGAACAGGAATTCCCAGGCCTGCGTGACAGCATTAAGCATTACTACACTTCTACGCCTTTGACCTATCAGGACTATACAGGAACGGAAGGAGGTTCCATGTATGGCGTGGCTCGTGACATTCATTTGGGAGTTGCTTGTAGAGTGCCTCAAAGGACGAAAGTCCCCAATGTCTTCCAAACAGGACAAAATATCAATTCCCACGGAATTCTGGGAGTAATCATAGGTACTATTGTGACATGCAGTGAGTTCTTGACAGCAGAGAAAATCTACCAACAGATACTCGCTGCGAATAAATCATAGAGTTCAAAGAATGAAAAAGTCTGTTGTTATTATCGGAGCAGGATTGGGTGGTCTCTTTACTGGTGCCATCCTAGCCAAGGAGGGTTTTCAAGTAACTATCCTTGAGAAGAATACCACCATTGGTGGTGGCTTGCAGACGTTCAATCGATTCGGAGAGATTTTTGATACAGGGATGCATGTCATCGGAGGTATGCAGGAAGGAGGTAATATTCGCAAAATCTGCCGTTATCTAGGTATCCTTGACAAAGTACAGATGAAGGATGTTGATGACATCTGTGCAGACCGCCTCTATTTTGCTGAAGACAATCGTTTCTATACCATTGCGAAAGGACGTGATGGCTTCGTGAATTCCTTGGCAGAGAGTTTCCCTGACGAGCGTCTTAATTTGGAAAAGTATGTCGATGCTGTTCTAGCACTCTCCAGTCAAATAGACCTTTTTAATCTTCGTCCATCGGGTGATATGATGACACTCTTTACACATTCTGATGATTTAATAATGCCTGCCGATGCCTTCATTGCCAAATACATCAATGATCATCGTCTGCGCAGTGTATTGGCCTATATGAATCCGTTGTATGGTGGTCGTCCGGACTTCACTCCTGCCTATATTCATGTTATCATTACTACGCTTTACATTCATGGAGCCAGCCATTTTGTTGGTGGCAGCAGTCGTTTTGCCGACCTCCTTGCCAGCGTTGTGATTTCCCATGGCGGACAGGTGCTACCTGGCGATGGCGTTGAATGGATTGAGGTCAATGATCGTCATGTGGACTTTGTGCGAACTCATAGTGGGAAACAGTATATTTCAGACTATTATATCTCTGATGTTCATCCCTGTAATATGTTGGAGTTGATGGATAAACGAGCATTCCCTAAGTCGTATCGTAATCGGCTGAATGACATCCCTAATACACATTCCGCTTTTTCTCTCTATATAAAGCTCAAGCCCGGGACCTTTCCCTATTTCAATCACACGGAATATTATATGACACACTATAATGATGTGTGGCAGTGTAGCCGTACTGACAAGCCATGGCCTTTGGGATTTCTTTTGATGACACCTCCTGTTGACCATCAAGGCCCCTTTGCTCGAAAAGTGTTGGTTACAGCTCCCATGCCTTTTGAGATGGTAGAACGATGGAAAGATACCACTGTTGGCCATCGAGGTGTTGACTACGAACTGTGGAAACAACAAAAGGCAGAAGAACTTCTTACGCATATCGAAGACATCCATCCTGATTTCCGACAGTGTATTGAAGCTATCAACACATCGTCGCCTCTGACTATTCGCGACTACTATGCTGTGAAGGGGGGCAGCATCTGTGGCTTTGCAAAGAATTGTAAGAATATCGTATTCTCTCAAGTACCTGTAATCACGAAGGTTAGCAATCTGTTTCTGACAGGTCAGAATATCAACCTGCATGGTTTCTGTGGTGTGGCGCTGACGGCAGTCACCACATGTGAAGCCATATTGGGGATCAACTATGTTATCAATAAAATAAACACATGCGCAAACTAATTATTATCATATTACTCACTGTCACCATCAAGGCGATGTCTCAAGTGAATATTTGGGAGGGTATAGCGCATCACAAAAGTGTGATAATGACTCCATATTTGGCTGATAGTGACGGAGAGAATGTTGCAGTGATAGTGTGTCCAGGAGGTAGCTATTTCTGGCATGATATGGAAACAGAGGGCCATGAGGTAGGACGATGGTTACAAAAGAATGGAATATCAGCATTTGTCTTAAACTATCGTACTGCATATGTTCCTGCTTTTATCACTCACTATCGGTTATTGTTTCGTGGGAACCGTTATCCTGATCCACAGGATGACCTACGTCAGGCATTGCATTATGTAAAGGCACATGCGGAGGATTACCATATTGACACCTGTAAAGTAGGAGCCATGGGCTTCTCAGCAGGGGGACATTTAGTGATGTCAGCAGCAGAATTATTTGATAAGAGCAATCGTCCAGCATTCGTGGTGGCTATCTATCCTGTTGTAACAATGACAGAACCTTGCGTTCACAAGCGTTCGCGTCGCGGATTGTTGGGCGATTCACGTACGAGAAACAAAAATCTTCGTGAATTGTTGTCTTTAGAGAAACATGTGCCAGATGATTGTCCTCCAGTATTCCTTGTCAATTGTATAGATGACCCGATTGTTGATTATCGCAACTCTGTACTGCTCGATTCGGCTCTGACTGCTAAAAAGATACAACATAAATATTTTCAGTTTGAGACTGGTGGACATGGCTTTGGCGCAAGCACGAAGAAGGGAACAGATGAAAGTCGCCAATGGATGACCTTGTTTTTGGATTGGATAAAATAATTATATATCATATGATACCGAAGAATTCTAAGTTTGACGATATTCGTCCTTATTACGAAGATGAGATACCTGCTGCCATGCAGCGTATTGCCGACAGTGACGTATTTCCACTTCTTGCTTCTTATGTCTATCCATCAGAAACATTAGATGCTACTCGTGAACGTATACGCTCATTTAAGACGGTACGTGAATTCCAGCACGATACTATGCGAAGTGTCAATGAACAAATCATTGCTCGTAGTATCAGTGAGTTTTCTGTCTCAGGCCTTGAACACCTTAATCCTGACAAACATTACCTGTTTGTCTCAAACCATCGAGATATTATGCTTGATGCCAGTTTGTTGCAATACTACTTTGTCCTGAATGGTTTTGATACCACCGAGATAACCTTTGGAGCAAACCTGATGATGCATCCTGTCATCATAGATGTAGGAAAGAGCAACAAAATGTTTAAAGTTGCTCGACCAGGCGGTGATATTAAGGAGTTCTATCAGAATTCAATGCATCTTTCGGAGTATATTCGCTATACGATTAAGGAGAAAGGACAGTCGGTATGGATAGCTCAACGTAATGGTCGTACTAAGAATGGTATAGACCAAACGGATCAAGGCATTATAAAGATGTTCTGCATGAGTGAAGGTAAGGATAAAATTAAGGCCTTAGCAGAGTTGAACATCGTCCCCATAGCTATTTCATACGAATGGGAATCTTGTGACGTATTAAAAGCATTGGAATTATACGAGTCTCAATATACTAAATACACGAAGAAACCCGGTGAGGATTTGAACAGTATTCTTACTGGGATCCTACAGCCTAAAGGTCGAGTTCACATAGCTTTGTGCAAACCGATTTGTATGGAGGAGTTGTCTGCTTTCGAAGAGCAAACTAATAATGAATATCACAAATGTGTAGCTCGATTGTTAGACAGTCGTATCAACACTGCCTATCGTTTATTCCCCAATAACTATATCGCTCATGACATTCTGTATGGTAATACTCGTTGTCAATCCATGTATACTGATGAGGAGTACAATCTGTTCCTTCAGCATCTTAAGGTTCTTGATCGTTATGAGGACACTTGCGATATAGAACGGCTACGTGATATATTTATTGGAATATATGCTAATCCAGTAGATAACAGATAAAGTTAAGAAAATGACAACGTTGATACTACAAATTTTCGAAGTATTAAAGGTACACACATTATTGAGGTGGATATCATTAATTGTGTTAACTGTAATATTGGTGTTATTGACAACTGAACAGTCGTATAAGGAAGATATTTCTGACTTTCTCCCACTTGAGAATGAGCAGCAAAAAGCCTTTATGGAATATCAAAGTTCTTCAAATGCACGTCGTATCTACGTCATATTTCATTCTCCTAACAATTCGTGCCAGCCTGCTGTAGACTTGTTTGTAGATATATTAGAAGCAACAGATACCTCACATATAATTAATTTCCTGTACGATGACGATCCTGAAGTCGTACAAGACGCAATGAACTCCATATATACTCATATACCTTACCTGCTAACAACGGAAGACTATGCTCGTATCGATAGTTTGATAAGAGTTCCAGACTTTATTGCACACCAACTGGAAAACGACAAACAGTTGTTAATGCTGCCTAGTGCCGGTATGATATCTTTGCAAATTCAGCACGACCCTTTGAATTTGTTTGGGATAGTTTTGGAGCGTCAGAAACAAAAAAAACAAGCTAATAGCTGTATGCTTCTAATTGATTCGCCTTTTGGAGCTAGTGAGACTGAAAATAATACAAAGTTAGTCTCAATGGTACAACATATATGTGACAGTGTCAACAATCAATTCCCTAAAGCCTCGGTACGTTTAACAGGAGGACCTGTAATTGCTGTTGGCAATGCTCAACAAATAAAGAAAGATAGCATAATTTCAATAACCCTTGCTGTGATTCTGATTCTTATTCTGCTGTGGCTGGCATTCCGTAACATACGTAACTTGTTGCTAATTGCAGTCAGTATTGGATGGGGATGGCTTTTTGCGATGGGATGTCTAACACTAGTTCACAAAGAAGTCTCAATCATTGTTATAGGTATATCTTCTGTTATCTTGGGTATTGCTGTCAACTATCCGCTACATCTCATAGATCACCTCTCTCATACGGACAATATACGTTCTGCACTTAAAGAGATTGTAATGCCTCTGGTGGTTGGCAATATTACTACCGTTGGTGCTTTTCTTGCCCTTTTACCGCTTGAATCTGTAGCTTTGCGCGATTTGGGACTTTTTAGTTCGTTCTTGCTTATTGGCACCATTATTTTCGTCCTTTTATGGCTACCACACATGATACGTCAAGTACCAAAGACAACTCGTAATATATGGGGCAGAATAAGTGATGTACAGGTGGAAAATAAATCATGGACTGTATGGGCGGTTGTAGTCCTGACAGTAATGTTGGGCTATTTCAGTTTTCAGACTTCTTTTGATGCTGATTTACGCAACATAAATTACATGACAGATGAACAGAAGAATGATATGCGGTATTTAGAGCACGTTACACTCTTTAAATCTGTTGACTCAGATGTTAAACGGTGGAATGAATGGTGCATGAGTAAAGGGAAGGTATTATGTCAGCAGCTAAGAGAGGAAAGTAACAAACGAGGCTTCGCAGAAGATTCTTTTGATGAATTTTATAAACTTGTTCACGCTGCGCCAACGGATGAAACACAATCACTTACTTCTGCTATTGTCAACAACCTCTCTGGTAATTTTAACTATATTGGATGGGCCTGTGGATTTATTGTGTTCTTCTTCCTATGGTTTTCTTTAGGCAGCATAGAATTGGCCCTAATATCTTTCTTACCGATGGCTGTCAGCTGGATATGGATATTAGGTATCATGTCGTTATTGGGTATCCAGTTTAATGTTGTCAACATTATATTAGCGACCTTTATCTTTGGGCAGGGTGATGACTATACAATCTTTATGACAGAAGGTTGTCAGTACGAATATGCTTATCGTCGTAAGATGCTTAGTTCTTATAAGCATAGTATCATTCTTTCTGCTCTAATCATGTTTATCGGTATTGGTGCCCTTATTATTGCAAAGCATCCTGCCCTTTACTCATTAGCAGAAGTAACGATTATTGGTATGTTCTCAGTTGTTTTAATGGCATATTTGTTTCCACCGCTATTATTCCGTTGCTTAGTGTATTCTCATGGAAAGGAGCGCTTACAGCCTCTTACTATTAAGAACTTTGTAAAAAGAAAAAAAATCCACGACCTTGCTTTTGTTTCTGATTGCTATCGTTATAGAGGTGTAGAGATTATTACAGCAGTTAATAATAGACTAAGAAAATATAAAAATAGAGGCTATTTCCAACTTATAGATGATATATTGTTGCCATCAACTAGGACAATTGTTTTTATTAATAGTGGTTGGGGAGAACTTGTGTTTTATTATGCGATACTAAGACCTAATATAAAATTTGTTTCTATTGATAAAGACTTTGACAAGTCTTGTGTAGCAAGAAATGTTGCAGAAAATCGTGTTTCCAATATCTCCTTTGTCAATAAATATAGTAGTGATATTCGTCTGTTGGAGGATATCAATCCAGAAACACAAACTATTCTTCTTGATCCGACAGATGATGATATTAAAGAATATTCATATCTAAACCCTCTAATTATAAAATGAATGGTGAAAAATTATAATGTTATTGATTCTCAAAACGATTGTATAATGAATTTGGCCAAGATAATTAAAATATTAACGATATGAAAAATAAAATTAGGAAATTGTTGGAGGATGCTCTTCCTCTTGTTGATTTCGATTCCGATTTCTTGTTTAGTGAATTGGATTCGCTTGGCGTTACAACAATTCTGATGATGCTCTCAGATGAATATGACATAAAGTTGGAAGCTACAGATGCGACTCCAAAGAATCTAAAGACACTTGACAGTATTGTAGCACTTGTTGAGAAGAAACTATCAGAGAAATGATATGATGACTATAGAGGACTATATCGAACGCAATGCGGCAACTTACCCAGACCAAATAGCCGTCGTATGTGATAGCGAAAAGTGTACATATCAGGAGTTACATGAAAGGGTAAAAAAGAAAACCATTGAACTAGAAGAGGCACATTTCCATGAGGGTCAGATAGTATGTCTGAGGGCGATTCCTTCTATCAGTTTCTTGGTGGAGTACTTTGCGCTTCACATGATAGGATGTGTCGTTGCTCCTTTAGAAAAGGATTTGCCGGAATCTTCGTTCCAGAAGATTTCCAATGAACTGTGTTCTCATAACGTTCCCAAGAGTTCTGCAGATGTATTGTACACAACAGGGACAACAGGACAATCAAAAGGAGTCATCATCAGTCATCAGACGATTATTGCTGATGCTGAGAATCTGATTGATGGCCAGGGGTTCACCCACGAACTGGCATTTGTTGTCAATGGTCCTCTAAATCATATAGGAAGTCTGTCCAAAATCTACCCGGTCATCATGATTGGGGCAACAATCATCATTGTAGACGGACTAAAAGACTTGAATAAGTTCTTTGATGCATTTAATTTTCCTGCACCTAAAATGGCGACATTCTTGGTTCCTGCCAGCATTCGTATTCTTATCCAGTTTGGGGCTGAACGTTTGTCCTCACTTTCAACCAAAATGGACTTTATTGAAACAGGTGCCGCAGCAATCTCACGCTCCGATATGATGACATTGTGTCAATTGTTGCCCAACACGCGACTGTACAATACCTACGCATCAACGGAAACGGGAATCATCAGTACTTATAATTATAATAATGGGAAATGTGAAGTAGGATGTTTAGGTAGACCCATGAAAAATTCTCAAATTATGATTACGGACAAAGGATTAATTGCTTGCAAAGGTAAGACGCTGATGTCTGGGTATGTTGGTGATCCTGAACGAACGGCATCGGTATTAAAAGAAGGGTTTATTTATACATCGGATATTGGATTTCTTGATAATGAGGGGATGTTACATCTTACAGGTCGTGAGGATGATGTTATTAATGTTGGTGGATTTAAAGTTGCTCCTACAGAAGTGGAAGATGCCGTTCTTTCTTTTCCAGATGTAAAAGATTGTGTTTGTGTACCTGTTGATCACATAATTACAGGCAAAGCTATAAAACTCCTTGTTGTAATGAAGGATGGGAAAGATTTAAACCGAAAGGCATTAGCTCTCTATTTGAAATCTAAACTGGCACCATATAAAATACCCCTGTTGTATAGTCAGGTAGAGAAGGTTGAACGAACTTTTAATGGAAAGATTAATAGGAAATATTATACTACCAGCAATCTCCCTTCTAGGTGTTAGCATAGAGCCCGTAATCGCACAATAAGAGGGTATGTAAACTGCTCTAACAGCCTAGCTGAAGTAAGGCTAATGCTGTATACTTTTCCCCTACATTGTGGATAACCTGCGAGTTATCCACAATTTTTATATTATTAACCATTCCGGTGTATTAGCGTAATGAGATTTTTTATACCTTTGCAGTCCCCTATGATGATAGGAAGAAATATCTGGAACAATCTTAGTTATTAAAACAAATGGTGGACTACAAAAATATACTGACTGGAGTGGCTGAGAGGCTTTCCAGTTTGAGGGAAGAACGGTCCTCAGCGGGTACAAGATACCGGGTGATGGGCGTGGTGGCGGACATTATGGAGGTGGCGGAAACCTTGTCGAAGCAGGTGCTGGAGCGTGTGAAGCAGGAGGCCGTGCTGGATGTCGACATAGACGTGGACTTCGACACGCTGGCTGAAGAGGTGTTGTCGTGGGAACTGACAATAAAGAACGACGATTTGCAGGAATTGACACAGCAGGTGAACGACGCGCTGGGCGGGCTGAGCAAAGTGCTGTCGCAAATAGGCAGTCAGCTGGTGCGTCGGCATAAGGATGAGGAGTATGCCAGGCTGTACGAGCAGGAGAAGCGCCGCTATCTGAACTCAGGAACGCTCCGTCGGATTCGCCAGACTTTTGACGAATGGCTGTATGACGTGTGCAACGGAAAGCCCAGCATGGATGACATCAACGACTACGTAACGGAGAAGCTGGTGCACATGTTTGAGAAGGGTGTGTTCAATACCAAGGTGGAACACATCCAGCGTGCAGCACGCTATCCTGCCGAGTTTGACTTCAGCCTGCTGGACGATGACCATAAGCTGAAGAAGTCGATTCACAAGCACTATTCTGAGTTGCGCAAGATGGTGGATTACTGCGACGGTTGTCTGGTGGTTAACCCTGCGAAGGTGGGTCGCCATTTCTATACGAACCGCAAAGAGGAGAATGCCAAGGGCCATCGTAATGCTTTCCTGAAGTATATGCACAAGATAACGCTGGCGCAGGAGGAATACAAGAAGTTGCAAGATGCCCAACAGGAAAGTGAGGACAGCAGTCTTCTGCCCGATGTGTTGGCTACCGGTATGGCGATGAAGTATTGGAAAAGGTTGCAAAAAGCTGGCTTCGTCGATGAACATTACCAGCTGTCGCCCACCACAACACGAAAGCAGGCCATGTATATTGCCGATGTGTTTTCCGACAAGTTGCAGATGCGTTCGAAGTGGAAGCCGTTTCAGGAGCTGTGGCACATCAACAATCTGGCACAGGAGAAATGGGAAATGCAGGAAACGGGCAAGTCGCCCGCACGTTCGGAAGAGATAGACAAGATTTTCGAGGATTAGCATAACTCGCTGATAAACAGTATAGTTTATCCCCTATATAGTCCCTATTATAGGCCCTATATAGGGGCTTTTTGTTTTTGTATGTTTGTAATTTTGCAGCGTGAATCAATCACAAAGTGTTTTTTGACTTATTGATACATTATGGAAACAAAAATCTTGAAAGTGGTACGCCAGGGCGAGGCCTTCAGCGTACAGAGGCGAAAGGCTGCGAGTGAGCGAGAGCAGAGTGATGCTTGCATCAACTCTTCCGAGCGTGAGCAGGCTCGACCGCAGGTCAAGGCCGAAACAGGAACTATCCAGAAGTGCAACATCGTGTTGCGCGAACTGGGTGGTAAGTTCGAAAACGAGTATGTGTGCGCCATGCTGGGCAATCTGGCGGCGTGCAGGTTCTACGAAGGTGATGTGGTAGTAGCCACCCTTCGTTTCTCTACACACGAATATCAGGGGCAGACGTTCCAAGAAATCTTAGCTACTGATATCGTGAAAGTGAAATAAAGACCCCTCTAACTCCCATTGTAGGGGAGAATATTATCTCCCCTCGCTACAAGAGAGGGGCAGGGGGGAAAGTCTAATAACCCTGAGTTGAAGTGAGGAGGATGTTCCCGGGTAAATGCGCAAAGATTCCAACCTTCTTCTCGCTAACACTCAAACAAAATGAAAGCAAATATTCAGATTTTTACAAGTGATATTTTCGGTGAGATTCGTACTTGCCAAGTTAATAACCAAATCATGTTCGTAGGCAAGGATGTTGCTACGGCACTGGGGTATGCCAAACCACAAAATGCACTGGCAACCCACGTAGATAAGGAAGACAAGAGCACTGCCCCGATTCAGGGCACTGCCTACGAAACCCGCGTAACACTCATCAACGAGAGCGGTCTGTATGCACTCATTCTCTCTTCTAAACTGCCACAGGCGAAGGCCTTCAAGCGTTGGGTGACCAGCGAGGTGCTGCCACAGATCCGACAGACGGGCGGCTATATCCCCACGAAGGATGCGCAAGGGCGCCAGCTCTCCAATGAAGAGATTATCAACCGTGCCGACGCCATTGTTTGTCGCACACTTCGTATGCTGAACGAGGATGCCGAGGACACGTTGACGGCGACCCAGGTGGCCAAGACGTTCAACATGTCGGTCTATGACTTCAACTGCGTGGTGCGCGACATGGGCATCCAATACTATCGCCACGGACGCTGGAACATCTCGGACGACCTCGTTGGGCGCGACCTAGTGCGCCTGCGTACACACGTGTCGTACTCACTGAAGGGTGTGAAGAAGGTACGCACGTATATGACGTGGACCATCAGCGGACTGAAATACTTGAACTCAAAACTCGGATATCCTAATTTCTAATTCATAAATATGGTAAACTTGGTATATAAAGTGGGCGGCGAGAAACATTGCCGTCCCATTAAGAGCCTCGAAGAACTGATTGCTGCTTGTAACACCGAGGAGAATATCCGTAACTGGAACGACTATCGTCAAACAGGTGATAACAGGTTCAAACATGCACTTGTGCAGGTGAACTACAACTGTCAGGTGCCTGAGGGTGGTCTGCTGAAGGGTATCAAGACTGTGAGTCCTTTCTTCTTCTATGACATCGACTGCCGCGACCGTGAGGAGTGTCGACACATCATCAGTCAGCTGCTCCATATGAAGGAGGAGCTGGGATTGGTAGAGTTGGCTGAGTCGGCAAGCTACGGTGTTCATGCTGTGGCTCGAAGAATGCCTGAGCATACTATTCTGGAATGTCAGGTGCGTACCTCTATTATGACACGTACCGAAATGGATACGAATAATAAGGAAAACAACAGGGTTGTATTTCACGGGCCTATCGACGCTGAGACTACGCCGCTGCTGGATGAAGCACTTTTCACTGAGTCACTTTCTGACGAAGAAGCATCCGCTGAGTATCTGCGCTTGAAAGAGCGTGAGACTCAGGGACTGGAAGAGGTGCCCCCAGGGGCTAAGAAAGCCAATAAGCATTATCGTCCGTGGGAAGAAAAAGATAATTCTGTTGCAGCGTTGACTACTATCGACCCTGCTGGCGCTCGGCATAGCTCAAGCGAGCTTGGCTCTGCTCTCGCTGTTGCAGCGTTGCAGTGTTGCAGTTCTCAAGAGGCTGTACCTCAGACCTCAGCCGTCAGCCCTCAGCCATCATTTGACCCAGAGGCAAGATACAACGGTGTGTTGTTCAAGGACATTATTGCGAAGTACTGGGAACTGTTCAATGGCGGCAAGGAGCCTGTGGAGGGCGACCGTAACGCGCTGACGTTCGAACTGGCGGTGACTATCCGTAGCATCTGCGGCTATTCGCTGGAGAAGATGATGCAGGTTGTTCCCAACTATTGGGCGAAAAAGTGCACAGAAGGGTCGGTTCCGCTGTGCACTCCAGAGGAAGAGGCTGAATGGCGCAAGACACTGGAGAATGCGCTGAAAGAGCCTCGCAAGGGTATGCCCTACAGGTTGAAGCAGGTACTGCAGTCGTTGAAGTCGCAGCAGGCGGTGAAGGCTTGTGGCGGTACGCTGACAACACCACCAGCAATGCCCAAGAAGTTGCCGCCGCTGATTAGGCTGTTGACGAAGAACGTCCCCTGGTTCTACAAGCCCGCCGTGGCCAATGCGGTGTTCCCGGCACTGGGAGCCCACCTGCACGGTGTGAAGTTCCGCTACTGGGATAACGTGGACCACGAGGCGACGTTTATGAACGTCTTGATAGGTCGTCAGAGTATCGGTAAGGGTACCATCAAGAAGCCTATCGAGTACATCATGGACGACATCAAGCAGCGCGACCAGCCCAACCGCCAGCGTGAGGCGGAGTGGAAGCAGAAGAACCCGGGTGCCAAGCAGAAGAAAGACCCGCGCCCCACGGACATCTGCATCCAGATGTTGATAGACAACCTGACAGATGCCGTCTTTAACCAGCGCATTGTAGATGCCAACAACAACGGTCAGCGATTCATCTATACCATCGTGGACGAGATTGAGGGCTTGAAGAAGGTGACGTCGAAGGGTACTGTCGATGAGGTAGGCTTGCTGATTCGCAAGGCCTTCGACAACTCGGATGCCGGTCAGGAGCGTGTAGGAGCCGACAGCGTATCAGGTATCGCACCCTTGCGCTGGAACTTCAATGCTTCGACCACGCCGCCCAACGCCCGTAAGTTCTTCTTCAAAATGGTGAACGACGGAACGGTGAGCCGACTGGACATCTCGACCATTATACACAGCGATGACGACGACGATACGGCACCCATTCTGGGCATCTACGACCACACGTTTGCCGCAGAGCTGAAGCCCTACATCGACCGTCTGGAAGCTGCCAACGGACTGATAGAGTGTGCTCAGTCCAGGAAGCTGGCACTGGACATCAAGCAGGAGAACAAGGATGCCGCGAAGCTCTATGAGAGCGAGGCCTACAAGGTTTTCAGCTATCGTGCCAACGTGATAGCATGGCTGAAGGGCATGGTGCTCTACGTGGCGCACGGCTACAAATGGTCGAAAGAGATTGCCGACTTCGTGCGCTGGAGCGAGCAGTATAACCTGTGGTGTAAGATGCTGTACTTCGGTCAGCAGCTGGAGAAAGAGCTGCGTGAGGAGGTGGAGATTCAGCGTCAGTCAGGGCCGCAGAACCTGCTGGAGTTGCTGCCCGATGAGTTCACAAAGCCACAATACTACCAGATGCGCCAGCAGCAGGGCAAGAGTGGTAGCGGTGACGGCACGTTGCGCAGTTGGCAGAGTCGCGGATATATCATCTATGACGAGGTGAGCGGCAGGTACTGCAAGACTGAGGAGTACAAGAGGCGCTTCGCTAGTGAAAAGTGAAAGGCGGGCTTCGCCCTAGTGAATAGTGAATAGAGAAAAGTGAATGTGAAAATGAATTATAATAATAATAAGGAATGCTTCGTGCAGCTCTGGCGAAAGTTGGAGCGCACGAGGCGCCTCCTCGGAGGACAGTACAAGCGCTTCTGCATCCGTAATGTGTTGAAGGCGTGGTTCGGCTATGAAGCCACCGATGACTTTATCTGGGAAGTCTGTCACCTCAGTGAGCAGGAGGGGTGGAACGAACTGCAAGCCCCCTCGCTCTATCCGCTGAAACACCGCGAACTGCTACGTGCCATCGTGGCCGTACGGCTGGGCATCAGCTTTTGGAAAATCAATCTGAAGGCCCTCGACGCAGCCTACAGCATCGCATTTCCTAATAGTACACCAATTAACGTAAACAAAAAGAAGAAATGAATAAACAAACTAACCTCAGCGAGCACTTTACGCTCGGAGAGCTTTGCAAGACAAAGACGAGAATAGAGAACGTGCCCAATGAGGCACAAGTGGAGAACTTAAAGCGTCTATGCCGATGGCTGGAACAATTAAGGTTGCGATACAACCAAATGAGAAATGAGAAAGGAGAAATGAGTAATCGACAAAGTCGCTTTGACCTCGGTCAAAGAAATGGAAATGAAGAAATGAGAAATGAAGTGCGCGAGTATCCGATTATCATTAACTCGGGATTCCGAAGTCCTGAAGTTAATAAGGCGGTAGGGGGAGTGCCCACCTCGAACCACCTGACGGGCTGTGCGGTAGATATCCGTTGCATCGGGATGGAACAGGCATTGCGCTATGCAGCGATTCTGTTGGATATCAGCGACCTGAACCGCGAGGACTATGACGAGCTGCTGATAGAACAGAAGGGTAGGGTGATCTGGATTCACTTCGCAGTACGTCCTTCGGGCAACCGCAGGCGAACATCGCTCGAGCTCCGCTCGCTTTTACAAAGGCCAAAGGCCGGCTAAAAGAACTTCAAAAGGTAAACAAAAAAAAAGGGCTGCATCCACGAGGGAGGCAGCTCTCTTTATTGGGTAGGACGTGAGCCGTTATTTCTTGTTGTCAACAGCAGCTTGCTCAACGGGCAGGCATTGCTTGTAGTTCTCGATGTAACGCTCGAAGCCTGCGACGTCCTCGGCAGTGGGAGCAATGCTGACGCCTGTGTTGCCAGCGAATACAACATCCTCGAGATAGTCGGCAAGCGACTTGCCGTTCTTGTTGATGAGGTAGCCTGCCAGCAGGGCAATACCCCAGGCACCTCCTTCGCCTGCTGTCTCCATCACGGAGATGGGCGAGTTGAGGGCAGCAGCCAGCATACGCTGACCAACGCCTGGTGTCTTGAAGTAGCCGCCGTGTCCGGTGATGCGATCCACCTTGATCTTCTCTTCCTTGAGCAGGATGTCGTTACCAATCTTCAGCACACCGATGGCACCATAGAGGTGGGCACGCATGAAGTTGGCGAGGTTGAACTTGTCGTTGGCAGAGCGCAGGAACATGGGGCGTCCTTCATGCAAGCCGGTAACGGGTTCACCGCTGACATAGTTGTATGCCATCAGACCGCCACAGTCGGTGTCACCCTCCAAGGCTTTATTGAACAGCTTGCCGTAAAGCTCGTTCATATCAACCTTAATGCCAAGGAGTTGCTGGTATTCCTTAAAGAGTCCCACCCAGGCATTGATGTCGCTGGTGCAGTTGTTGCAATGTACCATAGCAACGAGTGAGCCATCGGGTGTGGTGACCATATCAATCATCTCGTAGGGCTTGGAGAGTTCCTTCTCGAGGACTATCATAGAGAAGCTGGAAGTACCTGCGGAGACATTACCTGTGCGCTGCTTGACGGCATTGGTGGCAACCATACCTGTGCCGGCGTCGCCCTCTGGAGGACAGACGGGGATGCCTGCCTTGAGGTGACCTGAGTCGTCGAGCTTCTTGGCACCTTCTGGAGTCAGGAATCCAGCGTTGTCACCTGCATTGAGTGATTTGGGGAGGATATCCAACAGTTTCCATGAGAAGCCCTTGGGCGCAATGAGTTTGTTGAACTTCTCAACCATCGTGGCGTCATAGGTCTTGGTCTTTGGATCTACAGGAATCATACCTGATGCATCGCCTACACCCAGCACGAACTGACCAGTCACCTGCCAGTGGACATAGCCTGCCAGTGTGGTGAGGTATTTAATGTCGGCTACGTGTTCCTCGTTGTCAAGAATGGCCTCATAGAGATGGCTGATGCTCCAACGAAGGGGAATGTTGTAGTTGAAGAGCTTGGAGAGCTCTGCAGCGGCCTTGCCCGTATTGGTGTTACGCCAAGTGCGGAAAGGAACCAGGATTTCCTGTTTCTCATTGAAAGCCATATAGCCGTGCATCATTGCAGAGAAACCAATGGCGGCAAGGGTCTCGATTTCGCAATCGTACTGCTTCTGAACATCCTTGCGAAGTTCTGCATAGCAGTCCTGCAGTCCGTACCAGATAGCCTCGGTGGAGTAGGTCCAGAGACCATCAACTAACTGATTCTCCCATTCATGTGAACCTTGTGCGATGGGCTTGTTCTGCTCGTCGATGAGGACGGCTTTGATGCGGGTAGAGCCAAACTCGATACCGAGAATGGCTTTACCTGCTTCTATTGTCTGTTTTGCTGTCATCATAATCTATTCTCAATTATTTAAGCGCTTTGTTTAGCATGAAGTACACCTCGTTGTTGCGGAGCGTCTGCTTGAAGTCGAAGGTGTTCGTGTTCTTGTTGATACGAACATACTCGATGCCCAGAATCTCGGCAAAGTCTTCCCAGTACTCCTCGGTAATGTCGTAGGAGAAGGCGCTATGGTGTGTGCCACCAGCCAGAATCCAGGCTCCGGCACCGATCTCGAATGTAGGTTGTGGAACCCAGAGAGCGGAAGCAACGGGGAGGTTAGGCATGGGCTTGGGCTCGATACACTCTACTTCCTGAGAAATGAGACGGAAGCGGTTGCCCAGATCGACAACAGTGGCCTTGATGCCACGACCCACCTTTGAGGTGAAGACGAGACGGGCGGTCTGCTGCTTGCGGACACCGATGCCCAGGAAGTGAACTTCCAGTTTGGGCTTATCGACTGCGATGAGCGGACATACCTCGAGCATGTGGCTCTGCAGACATGAAGAGCGGTCGCCAGCGAAGTTGAGGGTGTAGTCCTCGAGGAACGAGCAGCCCTGAGGCATGCCCTGCTGGATGACCCAAAGGGTGCGATAGAGGCAGGCTGTCTTCCAGTCGCCCTCAGCACCGAAACCGATACCCTCGGCCATGAGACGCTGTGAGGCCAAACCGGGAATCTGGTCGAAGCCGCAGAAGTCGGGCTGGTTGATATCAGCATCACCCAAGTCGTCGAAGTTGGTGGTGAAAGCGGTAGCACCCTCGTCCTTCAACACGCGGCGCAGGGCTATCTCGGCACGGGCGGCATTGCGCACCTTCTGCCAGTAAACCTCTTCGCCACTCTCGTCAATCTTGATGACGTATTCCTTCTTATACTGCTCTACGAGTTCGTCAACCTCGGCATCGGTGACCTTCTTCCAGTATTCCATCATGGAGGAAACAGGGTAGTAGTCAACATGGTAGCCGAGACGCTGCTCGAACTCCACACGGTCGCCATCGGTAACGGCCACATTGTTCATGTTCATACCGAACATCAGACAGCGGACGTTATGGGAATCGGCAACACCGGCACAAACACGAGCCCAGACGGCAATCTGACGCTGAGCAGCCTCGTCCTTCCAGTAGCCGCAAACCACCTTGCGGGGAACGCGCATGCGGGTGCAGATGTGTCCGAACTCAATGTCACCGTGAGCCGACTGGTTCAGGTTCATGAAGTCCATATCCATCGTGTCCCAGGGAATCTCGGCGTTGTACTGGGTGTGGAAGTGGAGTAGGGGCTTTTGAAGGGCCTGCAGACCCTTAATCCACATCTTGGCAGGCGAGAAGGTGTGCATCCAGGTAATGATGCCTACACACTTGGCATCGTTGTTGGCAGCCTTCATCACAGCCTCCACCTCGGTGGAACTGTTGGCTGTACCTTTGTAAACTACTTTGATGGGGATGATGCCTGAATTGTTAAGGCCTTCTACCATCTCCTTGGAGTGACTATCAACGGAAACAACGGCATCGCCTCCGTACAACAGCTGTGCACCAGTCACCCACCATAATTCCAAATTATCAAATGCTTTCATATTATTTTACTTTTTCTTTTGTCCGTAATATGCGTTAGGACCGTGTTTGCGGCTAAAATGTTTTTCCACCAAGAGTGGGTTCATCGTAGTATTGGGATTCACCATAAATGATACGAAGGCCATCTTGGCAACCTGCTCGGTAACGACGGCATGATAGACGGCCTGGTCGGCGTCCTTGCCCCAAGCGAAGGGACCGTGGTTCTTTACTAGTACGGCAGGTGTGTGGACAGGGTTGATGTTGCCCTGCATAAAACGGTTGACAATGACCACGCCTGTGTTGTGCTCGTACTCGGGCATCTGGTCGGCAGTCATAGCATCAGTACAGGGAATGCAGTCGTGGAAATAGTCGGCGTGTGTGGTGCCGATGTTGGGGATGTCCTTACCAGCCTGAGCCCATGCGGTGGCATAGGTAGAGTGGGTGTGAACTATACCTCCCAGCTCGGGGAACGCCTTGTAAAGCACGAGGTGGGTAGGGGTGTCTGACGAGGGGTTCAGGTCGCCTTCAACAACTTTTCCCGTTTCGAGGTCAACGACTACCATATCGCTGGCTTTCATCACATCGTATTCAACACCAGAAGGCTTGATAACTACCAGTCCCTTCTCACGGTCAATAGCCGAAACATTGCCCCAGGTGAAAATCACGAGATTGTGCTTTACGAGGTCAAGATTGGCACGAAATACTTTTTCTTTCAGTTCTTCTAACATAGTATTTTATAGTTTAAAGTTAGGATCTTCTTTATACATCTTTTTATTAAAGCGGTAGAGGGCAGCTCCGCGCTTGGATGATACCTTGTCGATGAGTTCGGTCTTCTCAATAAAGTCCATCTCTTTGATGCGCTTGCGGAAGTTGCGCTTATCTACCTCTTCGCCGTTAACTGCCTCGTAAAGACGCTGCAATTGGGTGAGGGTGAACAGTTGGGGCAGTAGTTGGAAGCTGATGGGTTCCGTCTTGATTTTCTGCTGCATCATCTTACGCGCCTTGAGGATCATCGCGTTATGGTCAGAATACATCGTGGGCACTTTCTCCACTTCAACCCATTCTACGCCGTGCTCCTTCAGCAGCTTTTCGTCGTAGTCCTTCACGTTGATCAGTGCATAGTAGGCCACCGAGACCACACGCTCGCCCGGGTCGCGGTCAACAGTGCCGAACGCGCCAACCTGCCGCATGTAAATCTCGTGCAGGCCCGTCAGCTCGTTCAGGGTACGGTTGGCAGCCTCGTCAAGACTTTCGTCATTGCGAACGAAGCCTCCGTAGAGACTCCATTCGCCACGACCAGGGTCCATCTGCCGGCGGCCTATCAGCACCTTCAGTTTGTTGTTGTCGAAACCGAAGATAATGCAGTCCACCGACAGAAGGACTTTCTGGAATTCCTTATAGAACGTTGTCATTACCTTATTTATATTACCACAGTGCTACGTACAGGATGGTAAGGATGACAATCACACCAAAGGCACCGATGTTGAATATCTTGTCGGTGTGGAACACGCCCAGGTCGATGGCAACCAGCTTCGGATCCTGAACCTTGTCAAGGGCATTCGAACGCAGGTAGATACCAATCGTGGCAGTGATGGCTGCAAAGAAAATCATGGCGCCCTCGAAACCGTGAACATGCATGGTCTCGTTGAAGAAACCGCCAATGAACAGCACGAACGAAACGGCTGCAATGCAGAACATGATGGTGCTCCAACGCAACTGCGTCTTAATGGTGTTCTCGTCAAGCGTATCGGCAGGTACCGACTTTTTGCTCTTCAAAGAAATCCAGACAAACAGGACGACCAGCGTAATGAATACGACGCCCGAACGAACCAGGAACGGCATGTCGGGGAACGCAAACTTGTAGATGATGGAGAATGCGAACGTACCGATGGCGCAGACTACGGCAGCAGTACCGCTGGCACGCTTCCACAGCAAGCCAAGACCGAAGATGACCACCACACCGGGATAGACAAACGCTGAGTACTCCTGAATGAACTGGAAGGCCTGGTCGATACCACCCATCAGCGGGTAAACGGCAATCAGCGCAATAATCAGTGCACTCACCGAAGTCATACGACCGACATTCACCAGACGGCGCTCAGAAGCGTTCTTGTTGATGAACTGCTTGTAGATATCCATCGTGAAGAGGGTAGAGGTCGAGTTGAACATTGAAGCCAGCGACGAAATAACGGCTGCAGCCAGGGCGGCAAAGCTCAGACCCTTGACAATGGTTGGCGTGAAGTTGCGGATAAGGAAAGGATAAGCGTCGTCAGAGCGAGTGATGGAACCAGCCAGCGTCTCGCGCAGGCCCTCACACTCAGGAGCGTTCATAATGTAGAAAGCGCAAACACCGGGGATACATACGATGAACGGAATCAAAATCTTCAGGAAGGCAGCGAATACCATACCCTTCTTAGCCTCGTCGAGCGACTTGGCAGCCAGACCCTTCTGGATGATGTACTGGTTGAAACCCCAGTAGCCCAGGTTCGTCAGCCACAGAGCACCGAAAATCAGTACAATACCAGGATTGGTGAAGAACGGGTCGTCCTGAATGGCAGGGAATGCGTCTTCATTTCGTGTCACTACTAAGTTGAAGTGCTTGTCGGCAGGGTTCTCAGCCAAATAGTCCTTGATGTGGCTCAAAGCGTCCCAGGCTCCTCCTAAGCCCATTTCGTCGCCGATGACCGACAGAGCGGCATAAGCGGTAATCAGACCACCACCAACAAGGAAAGTAACCTGCATCACGTCGGTCCATGCCACCGAAGCCAGACCGCCGTAGATAGAGTAAATACCTGCAATGAGGAACAGCGAGAGAATGATGCACATGCGGACCTGGTCAATCTCGATGCCGGCAACCATGATAGTCATGTCGGTCGGCAGACCAAGTATCTGCTGGATTGCCAAAGCACCAAGCCAGGCAACAGAAGTCAGGTTGACAAACACGTAAAGGAACAGCCACAACAGAGAGAAGGCCAATCCGACACCCCAGTTGTAACGCTCGCGAAGGAACTGTGGAATAGTGAAGATTTTCTTCTCAATCATCAGCGGTAACAGGAACTTACCGACTACCAACAGCGTGGCTGCGGCCATCAACTCGTAAGCGGCCTGGGCTATACCAGAGGCATAGGCAGAACCTGACATACCAATAAACTGCTCAGCCGAAATGTTGGCGGCAATCAGTGACGCACCAACAGCCCACCAAGTCAGGGTGTTACCTGCAAGGAAGTAGTCGGTCGACGATTTCTCTTCTCCTTTTTTGGTGCGTGACAGAAACAGTCCCATGCCAACGAGAATAACGATGTAGACAGCAAACACCAAATAGTCCGCTGTTGCGAAGCCATTGTTACTTAGCGCTTCAATAATTTTGTCCATTTTGTTAATTGTTTTATTTGATTATGGTTATTTGAATAATCAATTTACTTCACCGAGAACTTGTAAGCAGCGTGGCTGAAGTACTTCTCACCAGGATTCAGCACGGGGCTGGCCCACTCAGGATGATTGGGGCTGTCGGGATATTTCTGGCTCTCAAGACATACGCTGACGTGCTTCGGATATTTCACACCATGCTTGCGAACGATGTCGGCATCCTTGCCAACACCTTGGAAGTTACCACTATAAACCTGTACACCAGGCTCGTTGGTGAACATCTCCATGAAAATACCGGTCTTGGGGCTATACAAAGAGGCACAAACCTGTGTATCGTCACCAGCAGTGTTCAAGCAATAGTTATGGTCGTAACCGGTGGCGTTCTGTACTTGGTCGTACTGGCTATTGATGGAATCGCCTACAGCGTGCGGTGTACGGAAATCCATTGCAGTACCTTCTACTTCACGAATCTCGCCAGTGGGAATATATAACTTGTCAGAAGCAGTGAACTTATCAGCATTAACATACAATACCTGGTCGTAAGCGGCCTGTGTGAAGTCACCGCTCAGGTTGTAGTAGTTATGATTGGTCTGGTTGATAATGGTTGGCTTGTCAGTCTCTGCTTCCCATGTCATATCCAACACGTTATCGGCGGTAACCTTATAGGTTGTAACGGCAGTTACCTTTCCGGGGAATCCGTTCTCGCCATCCTCAGCAACGATTGTCAGCTTCAAAATGGAGTCACCAATCTGTTCGGCAGTATATACCTGGTTCATCCAACCTGTGGTACCACCACCATGCAGGCAGTTAGGACCATCGTTCTGCTTCAATTGGTAAGTGCTGTCGTTCAGCGTGAACTTACCTTCCTTGATGCGGTTGGCATATCGGCCAACGCTGGAGCCGTAGTCGCTAGGAGAGTTCAGCGTGTCAGCATACTGGGCAATATTATCGAAACCCAGTACAACATCGGTAGGTTTGCCATCTTTGTCGGGAACAACCAACGAAACAATACGACCACCATAGTTAGTGATACAAACCTCCATGCCATTGGCATTTTTCAACGTAAAAAGTTTGACGGGCTTTTCGTTGATAAGTGTGTCAAAATCTGCAGGATTAAGACCAGATACGGTAAGTGCCTGCTGTTCACCGGAGGCACATGCAGAAAACAGAGCAACGGCTACTGTCATACCTGCAAAAACTTTTTTAAAATTTTTCATTGCAAATAGTTTTAAGTTATTTATCTTAGATTTTGGGTGTAAAATTACAACATAATTCTGAATTACCAAAAAATATTTGAACAAAAATGAAATAATTGTGTGCATTTTACACTTTTAGGCTGATATTTAACTTTTATTTAAAGACAAATACAAAATAAAACGGTACTCCTGAGAAAGAAGCACCGTTTTTGTTGAGGATAGGGTAGGAATGTCAGCAGAGTTTGCGTGAACCATCTCCTATAACCACATCATATACCTTGGGTTCATGCCCATATTTCTCATTGAAGCGTTTTTTGGCATCAGTAATGAACTGACGATACAGATCGTTGCGGACAAGGTTGATAGTACAACCACCGAAGCCGCCCCCCATGATGCGCGAACCGGTTACACCATTCTCTTTGGCAATGTCGTTTAAGAAGTCAAGCTCCTCGCAAGATACTTCGTAGTCTTTGGAAAGACCTTCGTGGGTCTTATACATCATTTCACCAACTTTCTCGTAGTCGCCTTCATTTAGGGCATCACAAACCGCTAAGACACGATCTTTTTCGCCAAGAACGAATTTGGCACGTTTATAGTCTTCGATGCCAACTTCTTCCTTGACTTCTTCCAATTGCTCCCAGGTGCAGTCACGAAGGGTTTCAAACTTAGCCTCGGGGTGTTTAGCCTGGATGTGCTTAACCACATTCTCGCAAGATTTGCGACGGTCGTTGTAAGGGGAGCCAGCCAACTGGTGCTTAACAACAGAGTCGAGCAATACGAGGCGATAACCATCGGGCTTGAAGGGGAAATACTCAAACTCTCGACTACGGCAGTCAAGACGCATTAAGCAACCAGCCTTACCGAATACAGAAGCAAACTGATCCATGATGCCGCAGTTGACACCACAATAGTTGTGTTCGGTAGCCTGACCGGCCAATACCATATCCCATTGGCTAACCTTGTTGTTGCCAAAGAGATCATTCAGTCCAAAGGCAAAACAACTCTCCATAGCGGCAGAAGAAGACATGCCGGCTCCAAGGGGAACATCACCAGCAAAGGCAATGTTAAAACCTTTAACAGGAACGCCTAACTTCTTCATTTCAAGAGAAATGCCATAGATATAGCGTGCCCAAGAAGTGCGTGGCCCTTTAGGATCTGATAGCTTGAAGTCCACACGGTCCTTCAAGTCTATAGCATAGGCCATCACAGTATCTTCCGTTCCATTAATGCGCATCTCTGCTATTACACCCTTGTCCACAGCCCCAGGAAACACGTAGCCACCATTGTAGTCCGTATGCTCGCCAATCAGGTTAATGCGTCCTGGTGAGGCGTAAACGCTTCCCGTCTGTCCATCAAAGTGTTTGATGAATCGGCTTCTTACGAAATCAACTTCCATTAATTATATAATAAAAGGTGAGATAATGATTACTTTACTACGTCAAAGCGATAAATAGTCTTCTGCTTATACTGCTCTCCCGGATTCAGAACAACTGATGGGAAATAGGGACGATTTGGGGAATCGGGGAAGTGCTGAGCTTCCAGGCAGACGGCGCTTCTACGTGGGAAGGTAGCACCATTGGCACCTTTGTAGCCATTAGCGAAGTTAGCGGTATAAAGCTGCATACCGGGCTCTGTAGTATAGCACTCCATAATGCGGCCGCTGTTAGGATCTGTAATTCTAGCAGCAAAACTCAGTTCTCCCTCTTCACGCTTATTCAACACGTAATTATGGTCAAAGCCTTGACCGAATTTTATCTGCTCGTTGTCTGCATTGATATCCTGACCAAATGATTTGGGCTTGCGGAAATCAAACGGAGTGCCTTCTACCTTGAGAATCTCACCAGTAGGAATAGCTGTCTTGTCTGTGGGAAGATAGAAGTCAGCGTTAATCTCACAAATCTGATTTTCAATGGTTGGTGTAGGATCTGCAGTACCTGCCAAGCTGAAGAACGCATGATGAGTCAAATTGACAATAGTCTTCTTATTAGTGGTTGCAAGATATTCGATAATCAGCTCATTATCATCTGTAAAGGTATATTCAACGGTAACATCGAGTTCTCCAGTGAAACCTTCTTCGCCATAGGATGACTTCCTGTGCAAAGCCAAAGAACGAGGACCCATCTGACGGGCATCCCATACCTTTGCATTGAAACCTACCTTTCCGCCGTGGAGATGGTTGGGACCATCGTTGATGGCCAACTGATAATCCTTGCCATTCAATGTGAACTGACCTTTGCAGATGCGGTTTCCCCATCGTCCAATCAAAGTAGAAAGGTAAGGCTCTTTACCGCTGGTAAGTTGTTCTATACTTCCGTGTCCCTGGATGACATTACCTATATTCCCGTTTTTATCGGGAACCATGATAGCTACGATAGCACCACCATAATTAGACACAGCAACCTCGTAACCTTTACGGTTCTTAAGGATGTACAAATCTGTTTTCTTTCCATTGATCGTGGCCTGGAAATCTTTACGATTCAGACCACACAAATTCGCGTTTTCAGTCGTGTTATTCATATTCCTAATGTTTTAAGTTACTAAAATCTATCTGCAAAGTAACCTAAAAAAAACGAGAACAAAGAAAGAAACGTGGAAAAAAACGTTTATGGAGTGTTAAAAACAACTAAAGACAATTTTTCAAGAAATCACCTACCACATAAGAACTGCCTCCAACGAAGATGAAATCAAGAGGGGAGGCATTGCCCATAGCTGCGTTATATGCTTCATATACAGTGGGATAGGAATTGCCTACAAGTCCTTGCTTGCTTGCTAGATCGCACAAAACGATTTCGCTAATGGCTCTATGGTTGTTTGCCTTCGTAAAATAGTATTGAGCATTCTTTGGTAATAATGCAAGCACACCATTGACATCTTTATCATCAACCATTCCAAAAACGATGTGCATTGTTTGACAGTCGATATTATTCAACTGAGCACTAATATATTGCCAACCACCCACGTTATGGCCCGTGTCACATACAACTTTAGGGAAATTTTGAATAGTCTGCCATCGTCCCATCAAACCTGTATTGTCTTTCACATGGGCAACGCCATGTAACAGTTCAGAAAGGCATTTGGCTTTATTTTCCTCATCCTTACATTCACAAAGGAATCCTTTTTTGGCTATTTCATGCAATACAAAAAATACCGTATTCAGATTCTTTTGCTGGTATAGTCCTCCTAAATCACCTGTTATGTCCCCAAAACAGGGAGTGTGATACAACATCCCGCCATCGTAGGTTGTTTCAGCACTAGTAATTTCAGGTTTGTCTTCTGCAAAGATGATTGGTGCATTCATCTCCCGTGCCTTGTTTTCAAAAACTGGTCGGGTTTCATCGTTGGTCTCGCCAATCACAACAGGTACGCCTTTCTTGATTATTCCGGCTTTTTCTCCTGCTATTTTTGCTAATGTGTCACCTAAAAATTGGGTGTGGTCAAAGCTGATATTGGTTATGACGGAAACCAGAGGTGTGATGATGTTAGTACAGTCTAGTCTTCCTCCAAGTCCTACTTCAACAACGGCGATATCAACATTTTTGTCTCTAAAATATTTGAATGCCATTGCTGTTGTTACTTCAAAAAAAGAAGGATGTAATGGCTCAAAGAATTTTTTTTCATTAGCTACAAAGTCAACGACATAATCCTCGCTGATGGGTATTCCATTTACTCGGATTCGTTCGCTAAAATCAACCAAATGTGGGGATATGTATAGACCTACGCGATAACCGCTTTCTTGCAACACGGATGCAATGGTATGTGACACACTGCCCTTACCATTTGTACCCCCGACATGAATGGTGACATAGGACTGGTGGGGGTGATTGAAATGATTATCAAGGGCAATCGTATTTGACAGACCTTCTTTATAACCAGATTTCCCCTGTCGTTCAAACATGGGCATCTGGTTATAGAGATATTCGCATGTTTCCGTGTAATTCATCATGAATTAGGAAAAATAATTCTTGAACTTTTGGAAAATGGAGCGCTTCGTTGCTGCGTCTCCCTTGAAATTATCGCTTTTCTTGAATTCTTCGATGGCAGTTTTCTCTTCACGCGAGAGAGTTTTTGGTATGAAAACACTAACATTGACTACCAAATCTCCATTGCCTCGTCCATAACCTTGAACTGCGGGAAGTCCTTTCCCTCTAAGACGTAATGTCTTTCCGGGTTGTGTGCCTGGTTCCATCTTAACCTTCAATTTTGTACCTTCTATGGTGGGGATTTCAACCTCTCCGCCTAGAGCTGCTGTCGGGAAGTCAAGAAGAAGGTTGTAGATAAGATCATTGTCATCACGGATGAAAGTATTATTTTCTTCCTCTTCAATAAAGACCTGGATGTCACCGTTGATTCCTTTTCGCTGACCAGCATTTCCCTTGCCTGGTATGTTGACAACCATTCCTTCGGCAACACCTGCAGGAATCTTTATTTCAACGACTTCTTCACCCTTCTCTATACCCGTTCCGCCACAATGCTTACACTTGTTTTTGATAACCGTTCCTTCACCATTACAAGTCGGACATACACCTTGTGTCTGCATCATACCAAAAATGCTTTGAGTAGTGTGAGTGATAACACCTGAACCGTGACAAGTAGGGCATTGTTCGCTAGTAGAGCCAGCCTCTGCACCTGAACCATGACAATGTGAACATGTGACATCCTTGCGAACCTTGAACTTCTTTGTAACACCATGGGCAATCTCTTCAAGAGAGAGGCGCACCTTAAGACGGAGATCGGAACCGCGATGTTGTTGACGACCTCGTGAGCCACCTCCAAAGCCTCCAAAGCCTGCACGGCCTCCAAAGATATCACCAAACATAGAGAAGATATCGTCCATGTTCATGGATGCACCACCAAAGCCTCCAAATCCTCCGGCACCTGGACCATTGAATCCAAACTGGTCATATTGCTGGCGCTTTTGGGGATCATGTAGTACATCGTAGGCTTCAGCAGCCTCCTTGAATTTCTCCTCAGCTTCCTTGTTGCCAGGATTTCGATCGGGGTGATACTTTATGGCGATAGTGCGATAGGCCTTTTTAATCTGGTCTTCTGTCGCGTTCTTATCTACGCCTAACACCTCATAATAGTCTCTTTTTGCCATTTTCCTTATTGTCCTACTGCCACTTTTGCATGGCGAATTACTTTATCGTTTAATTGGTAGCCAGCTTGGAGGCAATCTATAATCTTACCTTTCTTGTCATCACCCATGCCTGGTACCATTGCAACAGCTTCGTGTATGTCGGTATTGAAATCTGCACCTTCAGTCTCTATCTTTTTGACGCCAAGACTTTCCAACGCTTTCATCATCTTGTGATAGATGAGCTCCATGCCTTCACGAAGAACAGCAGGGTCTTCTGTCTTCGTACCATTTTCTATGGCTCGCTCCATATCGTCAATAATAGGGAGTATGGCACAAACAGACTTTTCTCCTCCGTTAAGAATTAGTTCGGCTTTTTCCTTGAGTGTGCGTTTGCGGTAGTTGTCGAATTCTGCCACAGAACGCAGATACTTGTCTTTTAATTCTTCTATTTCAGCCTGTGCGGCTTCCAGAGGATCTTTATCTTCCTTGCAGTCTGTGTTTTCTGAATTCTCAGCGTTTTCTACTTTATTCTCTGTCTCCATATTGTCAGAGCATACTGCTTGCTCTTCTTCATTCATATTCATCTTTTCTTCTTCCATAGCAAAATAGTTTTTTCAATCTTGACAGCAAATTCCGTGCCATGATTATTTATTCATTCATACATTTTGGCTTTTTGCTCTTTGATGGCTTCGTCATAAATATAATCATCGTATGTCATAAGCTTGTCGATGGTACCCTTTGGCGTGAGTTCTATGATTCGGTCTGCCACAGTGTTAATAAACTCATGGTCATGCGATGCAAACAGTATGTTGCCTTTAAAAGAAATCAAGTTGTTGTTGAATGCCTGAATGGATTCCAAATCCAGATGGTTTGTCGGGGTGTCCAATATGAGGCAGTTAGCGTTCTTCAATTGCATGCGGGCTATCATGCAACGCATTTTCTCACCACCACTGAGAACGTTTACTTTCTTGAGGACATCTTCCTCTTTAAACAACATACGCCCCAAGAATGATTTCATCATTACCTCATTGCCTGTGCCATATTGACTCAGCCAGTCAACTAGATTTAATTCGCTCTGGAAGAAATTTGTATTGTCGAGTGGGAGATATGCTGTAGTTATTGTTACACCCCACTTAAAAGTTCCTGCATCAGCCTCACGGTTTCCATTGATAATTTCGAATAAAGCAGTCATTGCCTTTGGATTGTGTGACAGGAAAACTGTTTTCTGTCCTTTCTCAATGGTAAATGACACATTGTCAAATAATATCGTTCCATCTGTGTCAACAGCTTTCAGACCTTCTACTTCGAGAATTTGGGTACCAGGCTCACGCTCCATGGAGAAAATGATACCTGGATATTTACGTGTAGAAGGGGTGATTTCTTCCACATTCAACTTCTCAAGCATCTTTTTACGCGAGGTTGTTTGCTTGGACTTTGCGACATTAGCGGAGAAACGACGAATAAATTCTTCCAGCTGTTTGCGCTTTTCTTCTGCCTTCATTTTCTGGTTCTGTTGCTGTCGTAATGCCAATTGCGAAGATTCATACCAGAAAGAATAGTTTCCGGAGAAAAGGGTTACTTTTCCAAAGTCAATATCGACCGTTTGAGTAGAAACGGCATCCAAGAAGTGACGGTCATGACTGACAACAAGCACGCATTGCTCCAGGTTTGACAGATATTCCTCTAACCATTGAACCGTATCGAGATCCAGGTCGTTGGTGGGCTCGTCAAGAAGTAGATTGTCTGGATGTCCAAATAATGCTTTTGCCAACATGACACGCACCTTTTCGTTGTTGGAAATTTCGGCCATCTGCTTGTAATGCTGTCCTTCAGGAACGCCTAGATTCTGCAAAAGTTGTGCAGCCTCACTTTCTGCTTCCCATCCGTTCATTTCCGCAAATGCCATCTCCAAATCGGCAGCACGGTTTCCATCTTCTTCTGTCATTTCTTCTTTCGAATACAAAGCTTCACGTTCCTTCATATTCTGCCACAGTGGCTGATGTCCCATAAGTACTGTGTCCATAACAGAAAACTCATCATATTTAAAGTGGTCTTGCTCCAAAACAGATAAGCGCTCTCCTGGTTGCATCTCAACAGTTCCCTTATTGGGTTCCAATTCACCACTAATAGCACGAAGTAGCGTGGACTTCCCTGCACCATTGGCACCAATGATACCATATATGTTGCCACTTGTAAACTTCATGTTGACGTCTTTATAAAGCGTCTTTTTTCCAAATTGAATAGCCAGATTTGTGACTGTTATCATGTCTTTTTATACCTTATTAATTATTGCGGGTGCAAAGGTACAACAAAAAAATGGGCTAGCCAAGCGGATAACCCAATTTTTCATCAAATACCATATAGGGTAGTAAATTTGTAATATATGGCCTTGTCCAATCCTGAAGATGATGTCGTTCGGAGTCGTATAGCATCAAGTCCATATCAATGGTGATATGGATACTAGAACGATGGGCTTCTGTTTCTATCTGCTTCAGACGTTGCTCTAGTTCATGAATAGAAAGTTGGGTGTACCCGGAAATCAGACGATTCATATACAGTCGTCCACTTCCCTTTATGTCCTTTGTCCATAACAAAGGACTCTGTTGCGTCTCGTACAATATGACCGAAAGACGTTGAGAAGCCCAGTGGATAAACGGCAACTGGTAATGATTAGACCCTAAAGCTATCAAGACTCGATGTGATGTCATACTTTGTTCTTCTCTTTGAGAATTCCGTGTCGATAGGCATAGAGAAGTTGTCGTAAATCTTCTATCTGCATACGAAGTTCTTCTCCTTTGTCCGTATCAGCCACTAACATCCTATGAGCAGAAAGCTCTACCAACTGGGTGGTTGACTTAATGTCAAGTCCTCTTTCTATTGCATCTCTTGCGTTCATAAAAGGTTCATGTTGAACAAGTTGGAATCCTCGGCTATGGTAAACCAACGTATATCCAGCAATACCTGTTTCATTATGATATGCCTCAGAGAATCCTCCGTCAATCACCATTAATTTGCCGTTTGCTTTGATAGGATTCTCACCCTTAGAAGCATGTACGGGAACATGTCCATTAATAATATGTCGATTGCTCCCTTTTACTCCAAATGCATCAAGAATACGATCGCAGATATCTTCATTGTCGCGCAACTGGAAATAATATCCTTTCTCTTCCTTAAAGGTTGTCTTGTCTGTGAGGAAATAACGCTCAAAAGTGGCCATCTTCGATTTGTCGAATAGAGGAGAGTCTTTGCCACACCAAAGATAAAGGAAGTAGTCTCGTGCATAGAGCCTCATCTGCTTTTCTGTGTCATTTTGGAAAGCAGCACGTACCATCATGCCAATATTATGCATCAAATCTTTACCACTAAAACGCTGTCTAGGGTAAAGCTCGACCTCTTTCAACGTTCCATTGGAATTAAGAGGAACGGAAGCGTGAAACAAGAGGTTCTGATTACAGATAGAATACATACATCCGTGCGACAACAGCATCTTAATATGTTTCTGCAGTTTCTCACTAACACGGAAAGAATGATGCAAGCGCTCCATCAACTGGAATTCCTCAGGCGTGAGCTCATTGGGATGCTCCGGATTAATGGTTGGGAAATGACAAGAACGCATCTCGTACTCTTTTCCATCAATGGTACAAATACCACGTTTGTAGTCGATATGCTCTAAAATACAACGGTCTTCCATCTGCCACTCAGGACGACGATGGAATATCTGAGCCTCTTTCTTAAACTGAATAACGGAAATTGCCTTGTGCATTTGAGCTGTAAGACGCAGATACTTGTCTTCCATTTTCTCACCTTTCAACAATTTTGGCATAAATTCCTCACAAGGATCATCTCCATAGAATTCCATAGCAAAAGTGGCCAGTGGTACAAGGTTGATACCATAAGCTTCCTCAATGGTCGTAAGATTTGCATACCTCAGAGAAAGACGTAACACATTACATATACAAGCATTGTTTCCTGCACAAGCTCCCATCCATAAAATATCGTGGTTTCCCCATTGGATGTCCCATGAATGATACTGTCGTAAAGTGTCTAAAATAATATGGGCGCCTGGCCCACGGTCAAAAATATCACCTAGGATATGTAACTGGTCTATAGCAAGTCTTTGGATAACATTGCATAGGGCTACGATAAAATCATCAGCTCTTCCCGTTGATATAATGGTGTCAACAATCACATTGACATATGCTGCTTTGTCTATATCGTCAGTCCGTTCATGTAACAGTTCTTCAATAATGTAGGCAAACTCTTCTGGGAGAGATTTCCGAACTTTTGAACGTGTATATTTAGACGAAACGTCACGGCAAACGCTTACTAGCCTATGAATTGTAATATGGTACCAATCATCTATATCTTCTTCTGTAGCTTTTATAAGTTCTAACTTTTCTTCTGGGTAATAAATCAATGTACAAAGCTCACGGCGCTCTGTCTCGCGGATGTCACCTCTAAACAATTCGCTAACCTTACGCCGGATATTACCTGAAGCGTTCTTCAAGACATGCTGAAAAGCCTGACTTTCTCCATGAAGGTCGGCAAGGAAATGCTCCGTTCCTTTTGGGAGATTCATGATAGCTTCTAGATTGATAATCTCTGTCGAAGCCGAAGCTATTGTCGGAAACGAAGTAGAGAGTAACTCCAGATAATACATGTCACGGGTCATTGACGTCTTATTCATAGTCTTATATTTTTAGGCGGTTTTCTACTTGTAGTCTTATTTTTTTTGCAATACGATCATCGAGTGGGGGAACAGGCATGTAACCCTCTGTCAAACCAGTCATATCACTCATCACTTGCATTAATCTTCCAGCAAATTTCAGAAGATTAATTTCGCTGAGTCTTTCGCAAAGTCTGTCCTCTTCACATTCATGCAGTCGCAATTCCTTATCCAGTTCAATTAAATGCATCATCGCTATTTGACGACGAAGAACCAGTTTCCTTAGATGCTTAAATGTTGCTATTAAACGATCATTCTCTGATACGAAACTAATGCCAATAATACTCTCTATGGAGTGAGGCTCTTCATAGCCAGAGGGTAGGAAACAGTCAACCTTAGAAGCATCAAAGTCAGGAGCATCATAATTCAGGACTTGAATGCCACGTTGAATAATCTCCGTAATATGCTCCTGATGAGCATAAAGAAGTAACAGTCTCCATTTTTCTAATGTGTCAGGAGCTGTATGTAGGCCTTTTTCTGGCAACCATTGCTGATCTGCTGTTATGCCAGCCATGATGACCTGTTGCATGGTATTTTTCATTTCCTCGTCCATCAGTTCCAACTGATTCGAGTCCATAACTTTCCGGTAAACATGAAAAATCTGCCTAGCCATCTCTTGTCTTGTGATAGCATGAGTAACTAAGGCATTCTTGATGATAATCGTACGAGGGTTCCATCCCAATCTGTTCATACTTTCCTCCTCCATCTTCCCTTGAATAATAACAACATATGAGTGCTGCACTAACTTTTTTAGGAAAAGTATCTGCTTGGGAAGTTTTTCATTCCAATAGTTGTCATTTACTATCCAAGGCTCCAATTGTCCATGAGGAGAAAGAACTATGCGAGTATGGGACTTAATGGCCTGCTTGGCTACAAAATAAAGAGAACTATTCCAACAGCCATGTATATGCAAGATGTCATAATGCGAAGACCACAGGTTTTTTTGAGCCTCCTTAGCATCTGTTACCATTTCATTACTACACTCTAATCCCATACTTTCATGAAGCATGGTCACATACTGACTGATCATGCTGTCATCTTTTGGAAAAAAATGTAGTATTCTCATTCTTTATCAGTTAATAAAAGATATTCTTACTTAACACTTGCATTCGGAGATTGGTTAGCTGATAACTTCCGATATGCTGGTCAAACAACTTGATGGCATCATGAATACGTGATGCTTTTACCATCATGGTGCTATAGATTCCGCGGCGGAAAAGGAACAAGCGTCCTTGATGACCATATCTTGAATTGCGCTCGGCTTTGATGATATAAGGTGCTGCTTCTTCTAATGTACTGAACGACTGGATAATATTCGTCTTATGATGATAGTCTAAGATAACTTCTGCACTATTGTCAATATTTCCTATCAGAGTAAAAATCCAAGTGTCAGACAAGGGAGGGCGAGTGATATTGGCCAGTACTATCCATTCTCCACGAGCAGCCTTCGCTCCAATTGTCAGGGCTAGTCTTAGCCTACTAGGATAGGGGACTTTGGAAAAAGGGAGGAAAGTCGTGTAAAGATGAGAATATTCTGCTTTCATGCGATCTAGCACATCGGCACTATCATCTACAGAAGAATCGTTGACCACAATAACTTCGTATTCCTCTTCACCTTGCTGGTTAAGGAAAATAGGCAGGTTTTGCTCCAAATCCCGAGCTTGATCCTGCACAGCTATTATGACGGAAATATTTGGCTTCTCTGCTGTCATTTTCTACAATTATATTTCATCACTTGTATAGCCTTGCGGTAATCTACGGCAGTTGTATTGAGAGGCCATACTTTCACCATAAGCTCCTGCAGAGCGAATGGCTATCAAATCGCCTCTATGAGAACCGTTTAAATCAATTTGCTTGGCAAACACATCACTCGACTCGCAAATAGGACCCACTACGTCGTATGTCTCCATAGACTCTTCGCTACTAATGTTTTCTATCTTATGATAAGCCTGATAGAGGGCAGGACGTATTAAATCTGTCATGCCAGCATCAATAATGCAAAACTTCTTAGACGCTCCCTCTTTAATATATAAGGTACGCGAAATTAATGAACCGCATTGGGCAACAACGGCACGTCCCAGCTCAAAATGAAGGGTCTGATTTGGACGCAACTTTAATTTTCTTGCATAGGTGTCAAAGTAGGCCTTGAAGTCGGGGATTGGTACGCGGTTAGGATGTTGATAGTCAACACCTAAGCCTCCTCCAACATTAATATTCTCAACACGGATGTGATGGTTTTCCAATTGTATTTGAAGTTCATTAATACGATTGCACAAAGCCTCAAAGTCCCCCATGTCAAGAATTTGAGAGCCGATATGGAAATGGAGTCCAACAAAGCGGACATTTTGCATAGCAGAAGCTCGCTCAATGACTGTTTCCATGTCATTCATTGCAATGCCAAACTTGTTTTCAGCCAACCCTGTTGTGATATTAGCATGTGTGTGAGCTCCAACGTTTGGATTAATACGTAGCGCTATACGAGCTACCTTTCCTTTCTTCTCAGCCAATTCGTTAATAACTTCAAGCTCTGGAATACTTTCCACATTAAATGAAAAAATATCATTGTCCAGGCCTAAGTTGATTTCCCAGTCACTTTTCCCAACTCCTGCAAATACTATCTTGTTTGCAGGGAACCCCGCCTTTAGAGCTGCCTCTATTTCACCGCCACTGACACAGTCAGCACCTAGCCCCGCTTCACGAATGATGCGAAGAATTTTCGGATTCGCATTGGCTTTAACAGCATAGTGGACAACAAACTCGTCGTGTTTCTGAAGTTCCTTGTTTATGGAATGGAGTGTTGCTCTCAACAATTCCATATCATAATAGTAGTATGGAGTCTGAATTTGTTCCAGTTTATCTATTGGAAAAATACCCTTCATGTTAAGTTTCGTGTTTGTTTTTTGCGTTTATTTGTTGAACAAGTTGTCGCTCAATGATTGCAAAGCACGCTTCTTGTCCTCCTCTTTGATGAGGAATGAGATGTTATAGTTAGAACCGCCATATGAAATCATACGAACAGGGATGTTCTTCATGGCGTCCATAACCATTGTCTCAAAACCTATGTTTGACCAGTCGAGGTCACCGACAACGCATATGATACACATTCCTGTGTCAACGGTTACAGTACCGTATTTTTTCAACTCATCAACAATTTCACCCAAATGGGATGAATTATCAATAGACATTGAAACACCAACTTCTGAAGTGCACACCATATCAATAGGAGTCTGGTACGATTCAAATATCTCGAATACTTTACGCAGGAAACCAGTAGCCAGCAACATGCGTGAAGATTTTATCTTGATGGCAATGATATTGTCCTTCGCTGCTACAGCCTTAATCTTTCCATATTCCGTCTGGTTTGAAATCGTTGTGCCCTCAGCATCTGGCTGCATGGTGTTCAACAGTCGAACGGGAATACCTGCATACTTGGCCGGTTGTACACATGTGGGATGAAGGATTTTGGCCCCGAAATAAGCTAACTCTGCAGCTTCTTCGAAATGCAGCTGATGAACGGGTTCTGTTTTCTCTACCACGCGTGGGTCATTGTTGTGCATACCATCAATATCCGTCCATATCTGAATTTCTTCGGCATTCAGAGCAGCACCGATGAGTGATGCAGTATAGTCAGAACCTCCGCGCTGCAGGTTGTCTATCTCACCATAAGCATTACGGCAAATAAATCCTTGGGTAATATATACCTGCTGGCCTTCGTTCTGCTCCATAATGGCATTAAGTTTCTCCTTAATATAAGTAGGATCAGGTTCGGAATTCTTGTCTGTACGCATAAAGTCTAGAGCATTGAGTAACGTAGCCTTGATGCCCAGTTCCTTCATGTAATTCACCACCATGTTGGTTGACATCATCTCACCCTGCGCAATGATGCTTTTTTCCTCAAAAGATGTAAATAGTTCCTTGGTAAAGGAACGCAGATAGTTCATTTCCGACTGTATGAACTCGCGTGTCTGAGCCTTCATCTCTTCTGTGGAGTAGAGCTCTTCCACATGTTTCATGTATTTGCGTTCCATTTGGTTGATGACTTCATTGGCACCATCTGGGTTCTTTTTGTAGAGATAGTCGGAAATTTCGACAAGCGAGTTTGTAGTGCCTGCCATTGCTGACAACACCACAAAAACGGGCTCACCCGACTTTGTTACTAACTTTGTTACGTCCATCATGCGGCTCGGTGTCCCCACCGATGTTCCGCCAAATTTCATCACTTTCATTGCTATATCAATTTTTACTTTATATTTCTTATATTACATAGACAAGTCCTCACGTGTAGAATAATCCATTGTGCGAACCTCGTCGGCACTATCTTCTTCTTGATAGAGAGCTATCTTGTTATAGTCATTCGTTATCTCTTCCAAATGTTGATCTACGCAACGATAGACAATTCCCGGATATTGTGCCAGTAAAGGTATATTGTGAGTTGTCATAATGACAGCAGTTCCTGTATGGGTTATTTTGCGTAGTAATTGCAAAATATTGGCAGCTGTCTCTGAGTCTAGATTTCCTGTTGGCTCGTCTGCAATAATCACCTTGGGCTTGTTCAAAATAGCACGTGCTATAGCTATACGTTGCTGTTCACCCCCAGACAATTCATAAGGGAATCGGTCGCCGAAGTCAAGCATATCCACATCTTCCAGAACATCTTTGATGCGTTCCTCTATCTCGTCTTTTTTCTTCCATCCTGTGGCCTTGAGAACAAAAGCCAGATTGTCATGAACAGTACGGTCGCTTAACAGTTGAAAGTCTTGGAAGATGATACCCATCTGTCTCCTTAATGCAGGGATGTATTTTCGCTTCAGTCCACGCAAGTCGTGATTTAAAACAAAGGCATTCTCAGCCTCATCCACATCCAGCTCAAAATAGAGAGTCTTCAACAGGGTGCTCTTACCTGCTCCCACACGACCGATGACATATATAAACTCACCTTCGTCAACATGGAAATCAACCTCTTTCAATACGAGAATGTTATCTTTCTGGTAGATATTGGCTTTCTTGTAATCTATAAGCATAACTCAGATGTTTTCAATAATTATTTCATTTTACCAGCAGCTTTGGCTTCACGGCGTTTCTTGTCCCAGTTTGGGTCATGACGCTTTTGCAGCTCCAGAGCCACATCTTCTATTCGCAGTCCTTTTTCGGTCAGCATTACCAGAAGGTGATACAACAGGTCACTGGCCTCGTAAACCAGATTGTCGTTAGTACCATTGGTGGCTTCGATAACAGTTTCAAGTGCTTCTTCACCCACCTTTTGGGCTATTTTGTTGATGCCTTTGGTGAACAGACTCGTTGTGTAGGAACCCTCGGGCATCTCTTGCTTGCGCTTATTGATGAAGTCCTGTAACTCCGTGAGGAAGAGTAGGGGATTGCTCTCATTGTCCTCACCCCAGCAGGTGTCCGTTCCTGTGTGACAGGTCGGTCCTATTGGGTTTACTCGCACCAACAGGGTATCGTTGTCACAATCTATCTTCATATCGATGAGGTTCAGAAAGTGCCCACTCGTTTCGCCCTTAGTCCACAAAGTGTTGCGTGTGCGGCTCCAGAAGGTGACGTGCTTGGTGGCAACGGTCTTGTCGTAGGCTTCCTGATTCATGAACCCTAGCATTAACACGTTCTTTGTGGTGGCATCTTGTATAATGGCGGGGACCAGGCCGCCCATTTTTTCAAAATCTATTGTCATAGTCTGACGTTTATTCCTTCGTTGTGTAAATATTGTTTTAATTCGGGTATGGGTATCTCACCAAAGTGGAATACAGAAGCTGCGAGGGCTGCATCGGCATGCCCTTTCGTGAAAACATCGCGGAAATGTTCCTTGCAGCCTGCGCCACCACTGGCAATGATGGGTATGGAGAGCGTATCGGACAGTTCACGCAACGCTTCGTTGGCATAGCCGTTCTTGGTGCCGTCATGGTTCATGGAGGTGAAGAGTATTTCACCGGCACCGCGTTCCTGGGCTTCGTGTGCCCACTCAAAGAGCATGCGCTCTGTACGCTCCCGTCCACCTTTCAAATAGCAATGCCAACCGTCTTCATCCATGCGGGCATCGATGGCTACTACACAGACTTGAGAGCCAAAACGGGAGGCAATTTCGTCGATGAGTTCAGGACGACGGATAGCTGCACTGTTGATGCTTACCTTGTCGGCACCGGCATAAAGCAGTCGCTCTACGTCCTTTAGCTCATTGATACCTCCACCCACAGTAAATGGTATATTCAATGTCTCAGCCACACGGGTCACCATGTCGGCAAATGTCTTGCGACCTTCAAACGAAGCCGTGATGTCCAGGAACACCAGTTCGTCGGCTCCCTGCTCTGAATAGGCTCTACCCAGTTCAACAGGATCACCGGCAGAACGGAGATTGACAAAGTTCGTGCCCTTGACAGTTTCACCATCCTTTACGTCTAAACAGGGTATTATTCTTTTTGCCAGTCCCATATTCAATTCAAAATTTGAGGATTTAACCTGATTAGTTCGTGAAGGTCTATTTTCCCTTCGTATATAGCCTTACCAAAGACAACAGCAGGAATACCGGCTGCATCTAGGGCCTTGATATCATCAATAGAGGAAACCCCACCGCTTGCTATCAAATGTAAAGACGGATATTCTTCCATAACACGTTTGTAAAGGTCTATAGCAGGTCCTTGCAGTGTGCCGTCTTTGGATATCTCGGTGCACAAAACGTTCTTTACGCCAGCATCTATATATTTGCGAAGGAATGGCAACAGATCCTCTTGTGAATCTTCTTTCCATCCGTTGATGCTAATTTTCCCATTACGGACGTCTGCACCTAAAATAAGCCGGTCTGCACCATATTCTTTTACCCATTTCTTAAACAGGTCTGGTTGTGTAACAGCTATAGAACCAATAGTCACCATCTGTGCTCCACAGTTGAAAGCAATTCGGATGTCCTCGTCTGTCTTGATGCCTCCACCGAAATCTATGGTCAGCTGAGTTTCTGATGTAATACGATGAAGTACTGAACTATTGACGATGTGTTTAGACTTAGCACCGTCAAGGTCAACCATATGCAGGCGTTTATAGCCAATTCGCTCAAATTCACGAGCCATCTCAAGAGGAGATCCATAAACGGTCTTCTGATCGTAGTCGCCCTTTGTCAGCCGAACACATTGGGCGTCGATAATGTCAATGGCTGGTATCAGTTCTATCATAGTTCCAGAAAGTGTTTGATGATTTGTTCACCTGCTCGTCCGCTCTTTTCTGGATGAAACTGACAGGCATAGAAATTTCCTTTTTGCAGAGCAGCAGAGTAGGGGTGTATGTAGTCTGCCGTAGCAGCTGTCTCAGCACAAAGGGGAACATAGTAGCTATGAACGAAATATACATATTCATTCTCCGTGAATAAAGGGCCTTTCGTATTAAACAGCTTGTTCCAACCCATGCATGGCACCTTGTCCTCATGACGAGTAGGGGAGAATCGCTTGACTTGAGCGTCAAAAATACCAATACAGTTCACATCACCTTCTTCAGAATGCTTACAGAGCAATTGCTGACCTACACAAATGCCAAATACAGGCTGCTTAAGGTCGCGAATGACCTCATCCAATCGGCGAGCTTTAAGGTATTCCATGGCTCCGCGAGCCTCTCCTTGGCCTGGGAACAATACGCGGTCAGCCTTCTGCAATAGTTCTGCATCGTCTGTCAGCACAGGCTCTACGCCCAGTCGCCTGAGTGCATTGACCACCGAGTAGATATTTCCAGCGTTATATTTAACGATTGCGACGTTCATGTTCTTTTAACTGAAAATAACCGTTTTGTTCTTGTAAGTCAGGATTTTACGCTGAATATGCTTTGATACGGCATGTGAAAGCACTATTTTCTCCAAATCTTTGCCTTTCAACACTAATGACTCAGGAGTGTCTTTATGACTGATACGGGTCACATCCTGCTCTATAATAGGACCTGCATCCAGTTCTGCTGTCACATAATGGCTCGTGGCACCGATAATCTTTACGCCACGTTCCCATGCCTGGTGATAGGGTTTTGCACCGATAAAGGCAGGCAAGAACGAGTGGTGTATATTGATAATATGGTGAGGATAAGCTTCTATCATCTCGTCAGAAATGATTTGCATGTAACGAGCCAGTACGATAAAAGATATGTCTTCCTTCCTCAAAAGTTCCATTTCGGCTTGTTCTACTTCATGCTTATTGGAGTGATCTTTTTTAATGCTCCAAACGTAGAAGGGGATACCAAATTGTTCAGCCACATAGCGCAAATCATCGTGATTTGACACAATACAGGGAATGTCACAATTAAATTCTCCAGCTTTCCATCGTGCCAGCAAGTCATAGAGACAATGGCTCATTTTTGACACGAAAATAGCCATTCTAGGGCGTTTGTCACTATAATACAGGCTGAATTTCATTTGATAACGCTGTGCATAGAGCGTGGTAATATAATCGTAAAGTTTGTCGCGAGGAATCAGAAAACCTTCAAGTTCCCATTCTATGCGCATAAAAAACATTCCGTCTTGTTTATCTACATATTGGTCAAGATAAACGATATTACCTTTGTTATCCGTGATGAATCGGGTTACTTCCGATATAATACCTTGCTGGTCAGGACAATGCAGAAGCAGTATTGCTGTTGGTTTCATAACTTATTGTACGTGTCTGTGTGTACTTATTTATAAAGATTTTGCAAAGTTACGAATATTATTTGAAACTACCAAATTTTTCTTGATTTTAAATTTGAAAATAATCAGCATTATGATAAATAGAAATAGTACTCTATTTTTAATCTCAGAATTCCCTATTTAATTAAATTTGAAATTTTGGAAATTTTGAAATAATATTGTATCTTTGCATCGAAAGTCGAAATTATATCTTGTAAGTCAAAAATAATTTAAAATTAAACTTAAACTAAAAATAATAATATGCTGAAAGATTTTAATTTCTATGCACCGACTCGTGTGGTGTTTGGTCGAGAGTCTGAAAATAAAATTGGGCAGTTAGCTAAAGACTATGGTGCAAATCGTGTGCTTATTCATTATGGTGGCGGTTCTGCAGAACGTTCTGGTTTGCTAAACGTCGTTCGTCAACAACTGGCTGACGCAGGAATTCATTTTGTTGAACTTGGTGGTGTTGTTCCCAATCCGCTCTTATCGAAGGTTTATGAAGGCATTGAACTCTGTCGTTGTGAAAATGTTGATTTTATCCTGGCTGTTGGCGGCGGAAGCGTTATTGACTCTTCGAAGGCTATAGGCTACGGAGTGCCTTATTCTGGCGATGTATGGGATTTCTGGTGTGGAAAAACGCCAGAAAAATGCTTGCCCATTGGAGCCGTTCTAACGATTCCGGCAGCAGGTTCGGAAATGTCTTCGAGTTGTGTGATAACCAAAGATGAAGGCTTGCTGAAACGCGGAGTAAACAGTGATCTTTGCCGTTGTAAGTTCGCTGTGATGAATCCAGAGCGCACTTATACACTTCCACCTTACCAGACTGCTGCTGGTGCTACCGATATCATGATGCACACCATGGAGCGCTATTTCTCAAAATACGAAGACATGACCCTTACGGATGCTATTGCTGAAGCTTTGTTGCGCACCGTGAAGGATTCTGCATTGGTGGTGATGCAACATCCTGAGGACTACCGTAATCGTGCACAAATCATGTGGGCAGGCTCACTGGCACACAATGACCTGACGGAATGTGGCACGGAAAAAGATTTTGCCACCCACCGGCTAGAACACGAATTAAGTGCCCAGTTTGGTGTTACTCATGGCGCCGGACTAGCCGCATTATGGCCTTCATGGGCCCGTTATGTGAAAAATCGTCATTTGAGCCGTTTTGTACAGTTCGCAGTCAATGTGATGGGTGTTGAGAATGACTTCTCTCATCCCGATGAAACGGCAGAAAAGGGAATTGCTGCCTTGGAAGATTTCTATCGCAAGATTGGTATGCCAACAAATATTCACGAGTTGTTAGGACGTGAAATAACTGACGATGAAATCGACATTTTAGTAGAAAAATGCTCTCGTGGGGGGACTATCACATTAGGCGCAATGGAAGTGATAGACCAACAGGCTATGCGAGAAATATACCAGATGGCAAAATAATAACTATGCTAAATTCAGAGTAGGGGTTCTCCCCTACTCGTCTTTTAGTGTTGGTAGTGAGAGATGGTAGCGAACTGCCAGAAATCGTATCATGCAAGTAACCAAAAACGATGCTATAACAGTTACTTCAATAGGTACATTGCAAAAATCTAAGAACCAATAAGTTACACCACCTAAGACAGTCGCCATTGCATAGATTTCCCGATGAAAAATTACGGGCTCATTATTGAGCAATATATCACGTATGACGCCACCGGCTGAACCAGTGATACACCCCATGATAATCGCCACCCAATACGGTTGTCCAAACAACAGCGACTTCTGAATTCCCGCAATAGTAAACAATGCAAGACCTAATGTGTCAAACACAAACCATGTGTTTCGTAATCCTTCCATGTGCTTGGCAAAAACAATGACGAACAACAAGGCCAATGCCGTACAAATCATATAAAAAGGATTAGTCATCCAGAATGGTGTGGCTCCCAACATTACATCACGGATTGTTCCGCCACCAATAGCAACAGCAATGCCACACACGTAACCGCCAAACCAGTCGAAATGCTTGGCTGCAGCGTGGCGAATACCAGAAATGGCAAACGCAAAGGTGCCTAAAAACTCAATGATTTGTTGGATAATATCTTCGTACTCCATTATTCTCTCTTAACTTTTCACTCTTCTGCTCGACCTTTGGTCGCTTCGTACCGTTAGGTCGAAGACTTTTCACTAGAAAAGCGCTCTCCCCAATAATTCACCATTCGTTCATACAACTTCTGTTCGGCTGGAGAGTGCTGTCCATACCACAACCGTTCCTGTTGCAAGGCGTCTGGCATATATTGTTGTGGAGTAAAGTGCCCTGCATAATTATGTGGATATTGATACCCGTCGCTATAGCCCAAATCTTTCATCAATGAGGTGGGAGCGTTGCGAAGATGCAAAGGAACAGGCTGATTTCCCGTGTTTTTTACCAATGCCAACGCAGAGTCAATTCCTAGGTAAGCGGAATTGCTTTTTGGTGAAGTTGCCAGGTAAACAGCACATTCCGCAAGCGGAATACGGCCTTCGGGCCATCCTATTTTCATCACAGCATCAAAGGCCGCATTAGCTAGCAGCAAGGCATTGGGGTTAGCCAAACCGATATCCTCAGCTGCCGAAATAACCATGCGCCGTGCAATAAATTGCGGGTCTTCCCCACCCTCTATCATGCGAGCCATCCAGTAGAGAGCCGCATCAGGATCAGAGCCACGAATGCTTTTGATAAATGCCGAAATAATATCATAGTGCATCTCGCCGTCTTTGTCGTATGCCAACGGATTCTGTTGAAGACACTCTTCTACGATGGAATCGGTTATTTCAACCGCATCGTTTGTTGAAGAATCAACAATTAATTCTAAGATGTTCAATAACTTACGGGCATCTCCGCCGCTATACCTCAACATGGCGGATGTCTCCTTTAAGGTGATTTTGCGCTCTTTCAGTATGATGTCTTTCGTGATGGCTTTATGTAACAATTCTTCCAAATCACCCTTTTCCAACGATTTCAACACATAGAGCTGACAACGTGAAAGGAGTGGCCGAATAACTTCAAAAGAAGGATTTTCCGTCGTTGCACCAATCAGAGTGACTATGCCTTTTTCAACAGCTCCTAAGAGTGAATCTTGCTGAGACTTGGAAAAACGGTGTATCTCATCAATAAAAAGTATGGGCGAGGCTTCATTGAAGAATCTGCCCTTTTGAGCTCGTTCTATCACATCCCGGACGTCCTTTACTCCGCTTGTCACAGCAGAAAGTGTGAAGAACGGAACTTTCAACCGATTGGCAATAATCTGTGCCAATGTGGTTTTTCCGACTCCAGGAGGTCCCCATAATATAAATGATGTGATGCGCCCTGCTTCAATCATCTTGCGCAACACGGCACCTTCACCTACTAAATGCTTCTGCCCGATGTAGTCATCAAGCGAGCGAGGACGTAGTCTTTCTGCTAATGGTTCTGACATATCTGGCGCAAAGGTAGTGCATTTTAGATAAATCACAAAAAAAGTCGGCAAAAAACTTGTAAATAGCAAATAAAGTATGTACATTTGCAAGCAAATAGACTAATTTAAAGATTTCATTATGGCGAAAGAAATGACAAGTAACAAAGCACTGAGCCTAAAGGCACTGACAAAGAGTTCTGTTTGGGATATTCAGGAAAACGACATTTTCCGTATCCTGGATGCTATGGAAAAAGACTCCGAACTGAAGGATAATCTACGACACTATGCTGACATTATCAGAAGTGCTTTTATGATAGAAGATGTGAAGGATGATAGTAAGCCAGTCTTGGAAAAATACACCAAGCAGGGCTATAAGGTTGGAACCATCAAGTTGGGTGATGACAAGAAAGTGACATGGGCCATCAAAAAGCGTCCTATCATGCGTGTTACAGACTTGACCTATGAGAACATCCGCCACATTACAGCGGCAAAGCTTATTGAGGTGCTCGACAGAAACTTCGGAGGCGGATGGGACTCACTTTCCCAGTCTATCCAAGACATTATAGAAAGCGGGTTTGACATTTCTACCACAACGCTTCCCAAAGATCGCCTGCATAAGAAAGGAGGCATGTATGAAAAGAAAGTCGCCGATGGATATGAAGTCCTGGAGGTCGCCAAAGGAACATGGGTCGAGGCTATTTTCGCAAAGATGAAACCCGAATCCATCAAGCCGCGCATGAAATATGACGATGCCAAGGACGTTGATGATGAGGAGGACGACGATACTGAATTGCCTATCGACGACTACAACAAGCCCGACGAGGACGATATAGAATTGGAAGAGCCCAATGATGACGATATCAACGAGAACAACTATCGTACCACATTTGATATCACAACTGATTCCGATGAAGATGCAGAAAGTCTCTCTGACTATATTGCCGACGAGTAATTCTGGACTCTCCTATCCTACCGATAACCTTTTCTAAAACCTAAATATTTATGATTATTCCAAGTGTATTCTGGCTTGTGCCCATTGCTTCTGTTGTAGCGTTGGGCATGGCCTTTTTCTTTTTCCGTCAGATGATGGGAGAAGATGAGGGAACTCCTCGTATGCGTGAAATCGCGCTTTATGTGCGCAAGGGTGCTATGGCCTATCTGTGGCAACAGTACAAGGTCGTTGGCATTGTGTTTATAGTGCTTTGCGCTCTGTTTGCATTCATGGCCTATGGCCTAAACGTACAAAACCGATGGGTTCCTTTTGCTTTCCTCACCGGGGGATTTTTCTCCGGACTGGCAGGCTTCTTCGGCATGAAGACGGCCACCTATGCCTCCGCCCGTACGGCCAATGCCGCTCGCCAGAGTCTGAACAATGGTCTGAAGGTAGCCTTCCGATCTGGTGCCGTCATGGGTCTCACCGTCGTTGGCCTCGGTCTGCTCGACATTGCCATCTGGTTCATTGTCCTTAACCGTTTCGATCCCGACGGACTTATCTCCATCACCACTACGATGCTTACCTTCGGTATGGGTGCTTCTACACAGGCTCTCTTTGCACGTGTTGGCGGAGGTATCTATACTAAGGCAGCCGATGTTGGTGCCGACATCGTGGGTAAGGTAGAGGCTGACATTCCAGAGGACGATCCACGTAATCCGGCAACCATAGCCGATAATGTAGGCGACAATGTCGGCGACGTTGCAGGTATGGGTGCAGACCTCTATGAGTCATACTGCGGCTCCGTACTCTCCACGGCAGCCTTAGGAGCAGCTGCTTTTGCTACGGTAGGTGGTGACATCCAGCTCAAGGCTGTCATTGCTCCTATGCTGATTGCTGCGGTAGGCGTATTCCTGTCACTTATTGGCATCTTCCTCGTTCGAACCAAGGAGGGCGCCACCATGCGCGACCTGCTGAAGTCTCTCTCATTGGGTACCAATGTCAGTGCCGTACTCATTGCCGTTGCCACCTTTGCCATCCTCTACCTGCTGGGCATCGAGAATTGGTTGTGGTTGTCGTGCAGCGTTATCACGGGTCTGGTGGCTGGTGTTATCATCGGACAGGCTACCGAGTACTACACCTCTCACTCCTACAAACCCACTCAGAAGATTTCTGAAGCAGGTTTGACGGGTTCTGCCACTGTTATTATAAAAGGTATAGGAACAGGTATGATTTCCACCTGCATCCCCGTTATTACCATCGGGGTAGCCATCATCCTTAGTTTCGGCTTTGCCAACGGCTTCGACCTCTCTATGTCTTCGCAGAGCCTTGCAAACGGACTCTATGGCATTGGCATCGCTGCCGTGGGTATGCTTTCTACGCTGGGCATCACACTGGCAACCGACGCCTACGGACCTATTGCCGACAATGCTGGCGGTAATGCTGAGATGTCTGAACTGGGCGAAGAAGTTCGCCATCGTACAGATGCTCTTGACGCACTGGGCAACACCACCGCCGCTACGGGTAAGGGCTTTGCCATTGGTTCTGCAGCCCTCACTGCATTGGCTCTCCTTGCCTCCTATATCGAGGAAATCAAGATTGCCATGAGCCGTGCCGGTGTTATGATGGAGAATGTTAAAGGCGAGGTTATCAGTGCCTCTCAGGCCACCATCCCCGATTTCATGAACTATTTCCAGGTAAACCTGATGAATCCGAAAGTTCTAGTAGGTGCATTTATCGGTGGAATGGCAGCATTCTTGTTCTGTGGACTTACCATGGAAGCCGTAGGACGAGCTGCTCAGAAGATGGTGGAAGAGGTGCGTCGCCAGTTCCGTGAGATTGCAGGCATCCTCGAAGGAAAAGCTACACCCGATTATGGCTCTTGCGTTGAAATATCCACCCGTGCCGCTCAGCACGAGATGATTTTCCCGTCACTCCTTGCTATTGCTATACCTATCATCGTCGGTCTGGTACTTGGTGTTGCTGGTGTGTTAGGCCTTCTCGTTGGCGGACTCACCTGTGGTTTCACCCTCGCCGTCTTCATGGCCAATGCTGGAGGTGCGTGGGACAATGCCAAGAAGATGGTTGAAGAAGGCAACTTTGGCGGTAAGGGCTCCTTTGCCCATAAGGCAACTATCGTGGGCGATACTGTTGGCGATCCTTTCAAGGATACCTCTGGTCCATCGCTCAACATCCTCATCAAGCTTATGTCTATGGTTAGCATTGTGATGGCAGGACTCACCGTTTTGTTCATCTGACAAGCTCCTGTTCTACGCTAAAAAAGGCTCATTTCTTCGGAAATCGAGCCTTTTTCTATCTTTTTTCAAAAAAAGTCGCAAAAAAGTTTGGCGGTTTCAAAAATACTCCGTACCTTTGCACCCGCAATTCAGCAAGAGCGCTGAATGAAGAACAAAACATGATGCACCCGTAGCTCAGTTGGTAGAGCACCTGACTCTTAATCAGGGTGTCCAGGGTTCGAGCCCCTGCGGGTGTACTTAGTACACAAAACTGGTAGGAAACAATTCCTACCTTTTTTTTGTTCAAAAAATCAGGGCTTTATGCTCTAACGTTTTGATTTTTAGCTGGTTTGGGATAAAAATTTATTGTTGAACCGCACAGTCCATTTGGAATTTAGTGGAATTAATTGTAACGACTTGGAATGATTTGGAGTGGATTCTGTTACCAATTCTGTTACCACTTTTCACAACCTGTTACCAATTTCTAACCCCAAACCCCTTTTGGCTGCGCTAAAAATTAAAAAACATGAAAGAAAGAGTTAAAGTTGTCTTCGACCGTAAGGGAACTGCTAAGAAGACAGGAGTTGGAAAAGTGGAGTTACAGGTTTACCTGTCATGGACTCTGCGTAAGTGGATCACTGTTGGGACCTCAACAGTAGAAGACTTGGAAACTGATGCACAGAGCAGACAAATCCAGTCAAGATTAAGCATTATGAGCAAATCATCAATGCAATGACATTGCTAGGAGAAGAAATGACTATAGAGAACTTTAATCAGCATATTTACTCCGCACAGGCACCCAGTAAGAAAGAGGAGAAGGTTCTTTTCAACGATACCGACCTTCGCCAGAGCTTTGTTGAATTCTGCCGTGACCACATGGAACATGAGAACCTAGCCAAGATGGAGTCGTAGTCAATCATCGGATAATCTTTGCTTTCTGAAGGTTGTCGAAGTCGCTCCAAAAATCGGATGCTTCCGATTCGCTGAAGCCGTTGGTAGAAAGTTCATGGAGGATAGCATCCAGCAGCTGTACTTTCGAGATGTTCAGGCTTGGGTCAACATCGATGGGGTATGTGACGATGTCACCCAACGAGCCTACGTGACAGTTGGTAATGGCTATTTCGCCATTCACCACGTTCACCTGAATATGCCGGCTGGCACCATATTCGGGCTTAGTCTCTCTGAGCATCTGATATAGCGCATTCTTGCTTAGGCAAGCGTCTCCTTTCGTCGTCGAGCGGTCGCTATACTGCTCGGAATCTACAGAATTGATGAGTTCACGGAGTGTCATTGCCTTTGTCTTACTAATTCGATAGCTTCCTTGCCAGTCAGATGCTCGATGTCGAAACGAATCATCAGCATACGGGAAAGGCCTTGCTCCAGTTCCTTTTGCAGAGATTCGTCATCATTAGGATTGTAGCGGTTGCCGAGCATTCGTGCCATTTTCAGTTTCGCTTGCTCATCCTCGATGATGTGGATTCTGCCGAAAGCTATCACGCTACGAAAGAAAGTAGTGTACTTCTTCGGCTGTACATCATCCTGTTCGATGACACAGAACGATGCCTTATCGCACTTGCGGATAGCATCGACCTTATGACCACTCAGCGCACTGTGGAAATATAACCTGCCATCGGCATAGACATAGCTGATGGGGACGGCATAGGGATAATCATTGTCACCCAGCAGTGCCAATGTACCTGCCGTTGCCTTCTTTAAAATTGAAATGCTTTCTTCTTCCGAAAGCTGCTGGCGTTTACGCCTCATTTCACGAAACTCACTCATGCTATTCCTAATAGTTCTATTTCAAAACACACCGCCACGACTGCTATCAAACTGTTTGCCGTCGATGGTCTTTCCCGTATAATGGGCTGTGATGATACTTCGTACCATTGGCTGAGCACTTGAAGCGTTGCCTTCTGCCAGTACCTTATAATAGATTCCCTTGGGAAGGGCTTTTACGCCTTTCTCTTTAGATTTTGCCTCCAGCCAGTCTTTGTTTGCCTGTATATATTCTCGTTTACTCATAACTGGCTGCAAAGGTACGAAGAAAAACTGAAAAGTTATAGCGACTGACGGTTTTTCCGTCCAATGTTTAAGGGAGTTTAAAGGATTGTCAGCATTGTTTAAGCGAGTTTAAATTCCGTGCCATAATGACAAAACCGGAGGTCATTTTGTCACCTTTTTGCGATTCAGGCACGTAACTTGCATTTTTCTTGGTGAACGCTGAAGCGAAAGGCCACGGGTAGGCGAGCTTGCTCGGGAATGAGCTGAGGCGGTCAAGAACAAACAAGTTAAACTAAAAGTATAATTAGGAGGTAAAAGTTATGTTGAACGGATTGATGAAAAGCAATGGTTGGTTCCCAACAATGTTTGATGATTTCTTTAACACTGATTTCATGCCTCGTGCCAACAGTACAGCACCCGCAGTCAATGTCAAGGAGAGTGAGAAGGCCTACACGATGGAACTTGCAGCTCCAGGCATCAAGAAAGAATATTGCCGCGTAGGCATCAATGACGAGGGCAACCTCACCATCGCCATTGAGAACAAACAGGAACACAAGCATGAGGACAAGCACCATCACTATCTGCGCCGTGAGTTCAGCTACTCAAACTACGAACAGAACTACGTGCTGCCAGACGATGTGGTGAAAGACCAGATTTCTGCCAAGGTGGAGGATGGCATCCTAACCATCACGATGCCGAAGACCGCACCGAAGGAGAAAGTCACCAAGGCCATTGAGGTCTCGTAAACAGTTCGTCTTGTTCTAAGTTAAATCCCCGACCTGCAGGAATGCAAGCCGGGGATTATTGTATATAAATCGCCTTTATCATCCATTCTTTCATGATGCTACCTGGATGAGGGCGATGGATATCAACAAAGACACTTATAATTTCAAGTATCTCCAGATGCACTTTGGTATTCTACGCCAAAGGGCTGTTAAGATTCGGTATTTCCAATCGATGATGCGAACATGCTGTTTTCTATTGATGGCAAGGACTATCTCCTTTGCCACATTCTCCGGTTTCAGCATCATCGGATATTTGAAATTGCCGTCGAGAAGTGCTGTGTCAACAAATCCTGGGCGAATATCCGTGAAACAGATGTCCAAGTCGCGAGCGTTTGCCTGTTGCTCGAGTGCCTGCAGATATACGTTCTGCAACGCCTTTGTAGCCGAATACGACGGTGCAGGGCCCAGCCCTTTGGTACCGGCGATGGACGATATGGCAGCAATATGGCCATGGCCTTGTTGCGCAAAGTATCGGTATGCCTCACCTATCATTCTCGTGAAGCCAACGGCATTAGTTTCGACCGTAGCCAGTTCGATGTCCTCCTTCAACTCTCGGTTCTGCTTGCCGATGCCTGAAGCATAGAAGAAGAGGTCCATACCTCCTACCCTTTCTATCAAGTGTTGCAACTGCTGTGTGGCCTCCGGTTTAGTCACGTCAATCTGTTCTGTCTCAACGTCCCCAATGGTCTTCAGCAGGTCAATTCTTCGGGCAGCAGTTCCTACTTTCCAGCCCTGTTTCAACAGCAGCCGAGCCACCTCCATGCCGATACCCGACGAAGCACCAACGACGATTGCTTTTTTCATTCTTTTTTGTCTTTTCGCTGCAAAGATACAAATAATTTTTTTAAACCAATAGCCACCAGACTTTTTTTGTTCTCGAAGATGGGAGGCTTGTTTTGTTTTCGCATCATTCTGTTTTTCTTAAAAAGACGTAAAAACGATGGCGTTTTGCTCGCTTATTCGTACCTTTGCAAAAGTAATAGAACAAAGATAGAATATGACAGAGCAATTTGAAGATCAGCTACATCGTGACCTGCATCAGTTCCTTCTTTCCATGAAGGAGGTTGACGAGCGGTTGCCGGAGTGTCCCGATGTCGAGGACAAATGGGAAGCCATAGCCAAGGCCTATATTCCCGATGGTATCAGGGAGTTTCAGGACTTCCCATCAGCATCCCTTGGCTGGATGATGTACATCGGTATGGCTGTTGCCAAGATGTGGGACACGGAGTGGGATATCTATTCCAAGGTGGCAGACTTTTATGCATATATGCGCGATAAACGCGGTTACGACTCGATGGACGAATACATCCGTGAGGACGTGCTGCTACTGCAGGGCGAGGACTATACCGTTCTGGAGAAGGTCGTGGGCGAATGTGCCTCACGGGTCTATAATGCCCTAATGCACCAACGCCTCGAACCTGGCACCAAGGAAGCTTTCAACGGCTATGTAGCCTGCTTGCACCAACTATATTTGTTCGGTGCCGCCATGCAGTTGAAGCGTATGGGTTATCACATGACAAAGATGAAGCAATATGACAATACAAGAATTTCGTGATTACATGGCATCGGGAAAGCCAGTCATAGGAGGCTCCGATGTCCACATGATGTTCCATCAGCTGTCGCAGGAAGCACTGAAGATAACAGCAGAGATTAACGGCAAATATCATACACCGGAGGAACTGCATGATTTATTAGAACAACTTTGGGGACGCAAAGTTCCCAAGACGGTAGGCTTGTTCCCTCCGTTCCATACCGACTGCGGAAAAAATACCGTCGTTGGTGAACGGGTATTCATCAACATGGGCTGCAAGTTCCAGGACCAAGGCGGTATCACCATTGACGAGGGAGCACTCATAGGTCACAACGTCGTGTTGGCAACCATTAATCATGACCTTGACCCAGCCAAGCGTCAGAGCATGAGTTATGCACCTATACACATTGGTAAGAACGTCTGGATTGGAGCCAATGCTACTGTGCTTGCAGGCGTTACCATTGGTGACGGAGCCGTAGTAGCCGCCGGTGCCGTCGTGACAAAAGACGTTGAGCCGAATACAATAGTCGGCGGCGTGCCTGCCAAGGTGATTAAAAAGATAGAGGTATAAACAGAAAAGAGTGGAAAATAATATTTCCTTTTGCCGGAAGACTTCGTTGTAATCGGTCTGCGGGTAGAATATCGGGTAGCAGCTAAGTTTGGTGACATGCTTATTCCTACTTTATTCCAGATTGAGGGAGGCATCATCGTCTCATTCTCTATCAATAGTGAGGTCAGTGCCATCATCGAATTTACAACGTAAACAAAAGGAGCGGCAGTTACCGCTCCTTACAACTTGTTCTTATCACACTTTTATCGTTTATCAGGAATACCATAGTCTGGCCAGCGTTCCTGCGGATAGTACCCCTTCAGGGTCTTTTTGGATTCTGCGTAAGAGGCCTTGACGATTGTCATCAGGTCGTTCATCTTCTTCACCTTGGGTGTTAGCTCTGCACGCAGGCGGTCAACCTCGGCATTGGCATCAGTGAGCATTGCCACTGTCTTCTCCATCTCGTTAATCTCTGTGTTTGAGATACCTCTCATTCCCGACGTTCCGTCGCCTACCCGTTGCCTTTCACCCATCTCTTTCACGTGTCGCCGTAGTCCCTCTATGAGGTTGCGGCTCTTCTCAATCTGAACTTCTGTTGTCTTTGACATAATTCTTTTTGTTTATAAAATGATATTTTAGGATTAAAATTCCAAGCACAAAATTAACAAAAAAAGTCGATTTTGCGAACGCTGCAGAGTATCACTTTTTTGATTTTTTAAGATGAATGAAGGGCTGTATTTAACATTTGTTTGCCATGCAACTGCCTTACGATGATAATGCCCAGATTTTTCAGTTTCGGCATCTTACTCATGGTGCTTCGCACGGGTTGGACATCGTAGAGTAGCATGAGCAGCAGGACGATGGTGCCGACGATGCACATCATGCCAAACATCTCCTTAACAGCCACCATGAGGATGCTCTGATAGTCGGTGTGCAGACCTCGATTGAGTGTATCGGCTACCTGATGGCGCAGGCCGTAGCTATACATGCCCGAACACATGGACTCTGCCACACCGTTGCGGATGAAGCCTGAGATAGTGAGCGCATGAAAGAAGAAGGGAAACTCGATGAGGTCTTTCAGGTAGAGCGTCATTGTGGCAAAGAAGATGCTGTATCCGAATGCACGTAGGAAAGTGGGTAGCCACAAGCGTTCCAGATTGAGCACAGGCGAGACGTAGAAATACATCAATACCTGATAGGCGAGCAGACAAGCAAAACCCACGGTGAGCAGGCGTGTGTACTTGAAACCTAGACGGGGGAGTGGTCCCCATTGGGGTGTCTCTTTGCCCCACAGTATGGTAAATGCACAACCGCTGACATAGCCCAGTATCTCGAGCAGCGAGAACTGCGACGTGGTGGTGAATCCCCAACCTAGCACTCCGCCAGTGAGTGTGTTCTGCAACACTTGCGGTGTAGCGTTCATCACCTCGGCAACAAGAAACATGCCCAAGATGGGATATAACCGCCAGCGACGGAATATCCACGGTTCCAGATACGGGTGACGGATATGCGTCAAGCGACCTATAGTAATGAGAACGGTGAGGGGCAGCATACAGAGCACCGCACACCATAACGTGCTGTCATACCAATGATAGTATTCGCCGTAGTTGAATAGCCAGATGACCTCCAGCATGCAAGCAGACGCCAAGATGCAACCCAGCCAGTCGAGCGAGATAAGGGGTACCTGATGGGGCATCATGCGCCAAGGATGAGTACAAGTATAAATCACAAGGACTATCACGAGCATCATCCCGATAATGAGCCAATGCATCATCTGCCACGAGTCGTAGATCATGATAAGCTGCTGGTCAACCAAACTGCTGAGCGACATGCTGGTGAGAATGACGATATAGATGCTGGGCAGGAAGATGCCGAAATCCTGCTTAGGCGAGAGCCACAGACGAATATTCGAGAAACACTCGAAAGTACCGCACAGTTTGAAGTAGCCTGCAACATAACTGATGGCGCAAAGCAGCGGCAATCGCCACTCGCCGAAATCGCTGCTGCTGAGCCATAATGACAGCAGATTGCACGCAGCTATCACGCAGGCGGCATTGATGAGCAACTGCTGATTGGTGAAGCGCAGCTTGTAGCGGAACAAGAACGGGAAGGGCATATTGACACCCACCACGCCGAACATCGCTACCATCACCATGTCCTCACGAGTGAATCCCGTAGCACCAACCATCTGCTGCAGGCTGCCAAAATAGACACCGCTCGACAACTGGAAGAAAAGCGCGAAGAGCAAGTATATCCAAGGGCGCACTTTCTCAGGTACCCAAGGATTGAACATGGGCATCGAGAACCCTTGGTTCGGATTGACCTTTGGTCGAGCCTGCTCGCGCTTGACAGAATTCGAGCGAGTTTGATTCTGTTCTCGCTTAGTCGCAGCCTTCCACCCAGCCATTAGTACATCACCTCCGTTTCTACATTCAGGCCCGCCAGCAGACGAGCCACATCGTCAGCATTCTCTGTAGTCACTTTGATGCGCACAGGCACACGCTGCTCTACTTTTACAAAGTTGCCTGTGGCATTATCTACGGGGATGGGAGAGAAAGCAGAACCTGTACCAGCAGCTATCGACTCTATCTCGCCTTGATACGTCACACCAGGTATGGCATCGGCATGAAACTCTACTTGATTGCCCACCTTGATGTGCTTCAACTGCGTTTCACGGTAGTTGGCTACCACCCACACTTGTTGATCGTCCACGATACGAGCCAACTGCATGCCAGGCTGAACCAACTGACCTACGTGAATATCCTTGCGCCCCATCACACCATCGCAGGTCGCTACAATGACGGTATAACTCAGATTCAGTCGTGCCAGATTGACTTGTGCCTCGGCTACTGATTCACCTGCTGTGGACTGTCCTAAACGTTGCTGCTGTTCACCCAGCACCTGACTCGTAGCCTGTTGGCGATTGCGGGCTGCCTCATAACGAGCCTTGGCGGCTTCGTACATGGCCTTGACATTGTCGTATTGCTGGCGGGTGACTGCATCTTTCTGCAGCAGTTGCTCAAACCGCTGATAGTCCTTCCCGGCATTCTCCATCTGCACACGAGCCTCTTCAATGCCTGCCGATGCTGCACGCACATTCGAGGCAGTGGTGCTCATACCTGCAGTTACTGCCGACGAACCACTCTTTGAGCCACGAAGATGTGCCTCTGCTTGAGCTAAAGCCAGACGAAACTCTGCATCCTCGATAATGACGAGCGTATCGCCCTTCTTTACATGCTGATAGTCGTCGAAACGCACTTCCTTTATGAATCCACCCACACGGGCATTGATAGGCGTAATGTGACGCCACACCTGTGCATCGTCTGTATATTCCACGTTGCCCCAATGCACAAACCGACTGCAAACGAGTCCGATAAACACCACGAGGGCTGCAATTATCACTACATTATATATTCTCTTTATTTGTTTCTTGTTCATAACTTTTGTTCTTTTATGCGGTAGTAAATTTTTCACTTTTCACTCTTCACTTTTCACTTAAAGCGTTCCTGCAATGTATTTTAGCTTATAGTAGGCGAAGATGATGCCGATGCGGGCATCCACCTCTTTGAGCTCTGCATCGAGCTTGATGTTCGAGGCGTCAATCATATCGGTGATGAGTGCCAACTGCGACAGGTAGCGGTCGTTGACCACCTGATAGTTCTGCCCAGCCAGTTGCACGCTCTTCTGCTGTGTTTCCAACTCTACATAGGCTTGCTGATAATAGGTATAAGCCTGCTGTACTTGGTTATTCAGTTGTTCGGCTGCAACTATGTACGACTGCTCTGCCTGACGGGTACGAATATGGGCCTGCTGCACCTTCTTGTTCTGCTTGAACAGCGAACTGATGGGGTACTTGACACCAACTCCTACATACCAGAAGTTGAAGTTTTTGTCAATGGGCGGTATATCGTAGGTAAAAGGACCGTTGAAATTGTCGGCAGCTACCAATGCCACTTTAGGACGCATCTCGCTCTTAGCCAAACGCAGTTGCTGACTGGCCATTTTCTGTCCAATTTCTGCCTTCTGAATGCTGGGAGCCGTCGTCAGTGCCATATTTTGCCAAGACATTTCACTCCCCTCTCCCTTTTGAGACGTGTCGGTGGTGAGACTCGGAATAATCTCCCCGTCAATTCCTAACTGATTACATAACTGATGATTCAAGATACCACGCTGATCCTGCAGTTTCTTCAGATTCAGACGCAACGTCTCCATTTGCAGCTCATAGCGTGTCACATCGTTCTTCAGTGCCATGCCCTGTTCGTACTTTGCTTGGATGTCGTCTATCAGCCGCTGCGTCAGTTCGATATTCTGCCTCACTACCTGCTCACGGTTTTTGAGCTTGAAGATTTCCAGAAACTGTCCCAAAGCCAAGAACCGCTGTTGCTGGCGGCGCTGTTGTTCACCAACCTGAGCCTGCTGATGCTGAAGTGTAGCCAATGCAATGCCAGCATCGATAGCTCCACCTGCATACACCACCTGCTGTGCTTCTAACGCCAGCGAGTTACCCCAGCGTGGAGCTGCAAAGCCGTGAGCATTTGTAAAATCACGATCCATCATGACCACATCGCCATTCATCGACACCGATGCCGATGCCGTCAACTCTGGCAGTCGCGCCGAGCGAGCCGCCTCTATCCCTTTCTTAGCAAATTCTACGCTTATCTTCTCTTGTTGAAGAGTCTTGCTGTTGCTTTCCACCAGTTGAAACAATTCGTCAACTGTCATCTTGCGCTCCGTCTGAGCCTTCGCCACCGTCGCAGTGGCTACAACTATCAGGAACGCCATGTTCCTAAATGTCATTAATACTAAATAAAAAAGTGACGGGGAACACACCCCTTTTTTCGAATTCGGGTGCAAAGTTACTAATTATTCCAATAAGTTGTAACGTATAGGAATCAATTATTTAAGAAATATTAACCGACCGAAAACACCGTAACTTTTGTTAAAAATAGGCTCAGTGATAATGAATTTAAAACGTTATTTGGTAATTTTGCAACAAAATCTATCAAACGAAACAAATACATATATGAGAGTATTATTATTAAACGGCAGTGCCAACAAGAATGGCAACACTTTTACTGCACTATCGGAGATAGCCCGTCAATTGGAGAAGAATGGTGTAGAGTCGGAAATCATGCAGCTGGGCAACAAGCCTGTTCGTGGCTGTATAGCCTGCGGACAGTGTCAGGCGAAGCAATTAGGGCATTGTGTCTTTGATGACGACATCTGCAACCGTATCGTCGAGAAACTCAATGAGGCCGATGCGCTCATCGTGGGTTCGCCTGTCTATTATGGTCAGCCCAACGGTGCTGTGATGGCAGTTCTGCAACGTGCCTTCTTCTCAGGTGCCCAAGTACAGAACAAGCCTGCGGCAGCGGTAGCTATCTGCCGTCGTGGTGGTGCTACGGCTGCGTATCAGACGATGAACATGATATTCGAGATGAAGAACATGCCTGTGGTTACTTCGCAATATTGGAACATCGCCTACGGCTTGGCACCCGGTGAAGTAACACAGGACACTGAAGGTATGCAAACTATGCGAACCCTTGCCGACAACATGGCATGGTTGCTGAAGAAGATTCATGCCAATGGTAATCCCGATTATCCTGAACGCGAAGAGTGGCAAGGCATGAACTTTATCAGATGAATCAGAGACAATGACAATACAAGAATTTCGTGATTACATGGCATCGGGCAAACCCGTCGTTGGCGGTGGTGATGTCCACCTGATGTTCCATCAGCTGTCGCAGGAGGCACTGAAGATAACAGCAGAGATTAACGGCAAGTATCATACTCCAGAGCAGCTGCACGATTTGCTGAAACAGCTTTGGGGGCGTGAAGTTCCCAAGACGGTAGGTATGTTTCCTCCGTTTCATACCGACTGCGGTAAGAACACCGTTGTTGGTGAACGGGTCTTCATCAACATGGGCTGTAAGTTCCAGGATCAGGGCGGCATCACCATCGACGAGGGTGCACTCATAGGTCACAACGTCGTACTGGCAACCATCAATCACGACCTTGACCCAGCCAAGCGTCAAAGCATGAGCTATGCACCAATTCACATCGGCAAAAACGTATGGATTGGAGCTAATGCCACCGTTCTTGCTGGAGTAACCATCGGCGATGGAGCCGTAGTAGCTGCTGGTGCAGTAGTGACAAAGGACGTTGAACCGAATACCATTGTTGGTGGCGTTCCAGCCAAGGTAATAAAAAAGATAGAGATAAAAGACAGATAAACAAGGAATTTATGGAAGAGATTAGGATATATCATTCAATTTGGAAAAACATAGGCTTGATAGCTATATGTTTTGTGTTTGTAGCAATCGGAATTTTAATGCTTCTGCGTGGAGAACAATCATTCATTGCATGGACAAGCATCTTATTCTTTGGCGGAGGTGGACTTTTCGTCTTATTCCTCATACTGAGAGAAATAATCAGTCACAAAGCCTATTATATCATAACAGACGAATCTGTTTCGATGGATAGCGGAATGAAGAAATGGGAGGTCCGTTTTGCAGATGTGGAAGAATTCTATCTTATCAATGTGTCGTCATCTAAGCAGATAGGCATAAAATATAAGAAAGAAGTAGAGTTTCAGAAGATGAATGATGCAAGCAGCGCTGGTCGCACCTTTCGGAAGTTGAATGAACGTTTAGCAGGGGTTCAGGAATCTTTGCCAGCAGATGGTCTCAACATAAAGCCGCAGGAATTGTGTGATTTGCTTAACATGAGGCTGACAAGATAAATTCCAATTTAGCGGACAGACAAATAGATAATGGCAAACATCCGAATCATACAAGGTGACTTTGAACAGCTGGATGGATATAATAGTATTGAAATAAAGAGGATATAAATATGAAATATACAAGACTATGGATGGTAGCCATCCTGCTTCTTATTGGTAACGGCTGCGTATTGACTTCCTGCAGTCATGATAACCCAGCAGAAAAAGTCCTGCCTCAGAAACAGCATACTGAGGCAGTCTATGCGCTGATAAACATCTGCAACGAGAATACAGAGGTACGACACCTTTTGGAACATGCGATTAGTCAGGCAGCTCAAGTAAATCCAGACCGTCGTTACAATCCGGCTCAGACTTTGGAGGAATTCTACGACTTTGTAGATTGGAACGTGCGACACCTGCCTTGGGATATTATGACCACCTCGTCGCCCACCCAATACGGGCAGTCCCTTTACGGACGAACAGATCAAGGCGTTGGCTATTTCTGGTTTGTCGTTGACCAACCCTTGGATGAACTGAAAGGCCGAGGTTACTATTATCCTACGGTAGAATTCGTGGAACCTTTCGCCTCCTGGCTCACCACATACGCCCAGTCTTGGGGAGACTGGTTATCTACTGAAGAGAGCTGGAACAACACATATTATAATATGGTAGCCAGCGACCCCGATTGGGGGCTTACGAAGGGGTGGTATGAGGACGGAGCGAACTGGAGCACCTTCAATGACTTCTTCTCCCGACGGCTTTCGTCACCTGAAGTGCGCCCGATAGCTGATGCAGATGTGGTAGCTCCTGCCGATTCGTGGCCTAAGGATCTTTGGACTATCAGCGATGACAATCAGCTCATTTACCCTGCCAACCTGCAAATCAAGACAGCCAAGCTATCGGACATCGGTAAACTCATAGGACAAGACTCTGAATATCATGGAGCCTTCGCCGGAGGTACACTGACCCACACCTTCCTTGACGTGAACGACTACCACCGCTATCATTCGCCGGTAAGTGGTACATTGCGCGAACTGCGTACCATCCCAGGTGTAGCAGCAGGTGGCGGCTACACGCTTTGGGACAATGAGCAGAAACTCTACTACTACCAGAATAACATGGGCTTCCAGATGGTTGAGACGCGTTCGTGTGCCATCATCGAGACTGAAGAGTACGGTCTGGTAGCCATGATGCCGGTTGGTATGTCGCAGATATGTTCCTGCAACTGGCTTCCCTCATTGCACATCGGTGACAAATTGGAACGAGGTCAGGAAATGGGTTACTTCCTTTTCGGTGGCTCTGACATCATACTTATATTCCAAAAGGGAATTGATGTGCAGCTTCTTCATGATGGTGACCATCTGCTGATGGGTGAAGCATATGCAAAACTCAGCAATACGAAATAGTATTCATGAATATAGAAGACTATCGCGAGTACTGCCTGTCATTAGGCAATGACATAGAAGAAAAGCTACCTTTCCAGAAGTTTAAGAAAGGAGAGGGAGTATTGGTGTTCTACGTAATGGGCCACATGTTCTCATTCTTCGACTGCAATGATTTCTCAGTCATCTCGCTGAAATGCCAGCCAGAGCGCATCGAAGATCTGAAGGCACAGTACGAGTGCATCGGCAATCCGTATAACGAATCGCCCAAGCATTGGATAGGCATCAACCCCTTGACTGCCCCTGATGACCTGCTAAAGGAACTGACCCGCAACTCTTTTGAGATTGTAAAGATTAAATATGCGAGTAAGCGAGAGCAGAAACAAACTCGTTTGGATTCTGCCGAACGTGAGCATACTCAACCATAGGTCAAATCATAATACGCAGTTCTACACCAGTCATTGCACGGGTGATAATGTATTTAAGGTGATGAAAGACATTATGGGCAAACATTTACACGCCTTCTGTGCGGGGACAATAATAACAACAAAATAATGATAACATGAAACAGGAGATTGATCCCAAGGATACCAATAGAGCCATAGCATTCGAGTTGTGGACGAAGTCGTCTATGCCAATGGTGACAATCACGAAGACCTTCGACGTAACACGGCTGCGTAAGGTGAGCCGTAGGAGCGGCATGAAATTCAATATGCTGCTGTGCTGGTGTATCGGCCGTGCTGCATCAAGGATTGAAGAGTTTTACATGTTGCCCCAAGACGGGAAATTGTACAAATACGACCGCATGGCCGTGAATGTGATAGTGAATAACATAAAAGGGGGGCTAAGCTTCTGTGATGTTGCCGTCTGCGATGATTTGGAGACCTTTAATGACAATTACCTGCGTCTGACAGAGACCATCAGCCAGACCTGTCAGGATATTTTAGACGAAGAAGCCGTTATTGTCGGCACATCGGCAGTCACAGGCACAGAGCTCGACTGCATCGTCAATCAGTACAGCGGTATCTTCAATAATCCCTTCCTTTCGTGGGCCCGTTATCGCAAGGGCTGGTTCAGGACTACCCTACCCATCTCTTTCCAGTTCCACCATGCACAGATGGACGGTTGCCAAGCCGCCCGTTTCCTGGAAGAACTGCAAAAAATCATCAACCGACTACATCTTTCATAGCGGCTTTGTGCTCGAAACAGAGCAGTCCATCCTGGTTTTCGATATCAACTATTATATTACCATCCCTCCGGCAAAACGATATTTTCAACATCGTGCGCCTTCTCGAACAGCGGAGCAATCTCCTCGTCCGTGAATCCGGCGATGCCGCAACCGATGCGCGTCACGAGGAACGTCAGTTCCGGATGCTCCTTGGCAAACGCAATAAACTCGTCCACATACGGACGGATGGTTTCCACCCCACCCTGCATCGTCGGGATTCCGTAGCTCTGCCCTTGCAGTCCTACGCCCTGTCCCATGATGGCTCCAAACTTGCGGTAGGCGATATAAGCCGCTCCACCGCCATGCATTCCCTTCAGGTTGCTGCCGAATACGAATATCTCGTTGGGCTGCAGTTCTGTGATAAACTCTGGTGTCGTACGTTTCTTTTGCATAATAGCTCTTATCATTATTCTATGGATGCAAAAATACAAATTATTTTTCTAAAACCAATAACCGCCGGATTTTTTGTGCTCGAATACAAAGAGAGCTGCGCTCCTTGTGGATGCAGCCCTCCTTTTTTTGTTCACCGCTTGAAATTTGTTCGCCGGCGGTTGCCCGAAGGACGTACTGCGAAGTGAATCCAGATCACCCTACCCTTCTGTTCTATCAGCAGCTCGTCATAGTCCTCGCGGTTCAGGTCGCTGATATCCAACAGAATCGCTGCATAGCGCAATGCCTGTTCCATCCCGATGCAACGGATATCTACCGCACAGCCCGTCAGGTGGTTCGAGGTGGGCACTCCCCCTACCGCCTTGTTCACCTCCGGACTTCGGAATCCCGAGTTAATGATAATCGGGTCGTCACCCTCGCCATACAGGTTGTTCCACCGCCTTCTCAATTGTTCTAACCATTGACATACTCTACGAAGGTTATTCACTTGTGCCTCATTGGGCACGTTTTCTAACTTCACTCTTGTTTTGGTTAACTCAGCGAGACCAAAGTGCTGGGTGAGTCTCATTTCAGTGTTTATCTCTGTAACCATAATTTCTAATTTTTTTCTTACTCTTATTTATCGCTGTACTCCCTGGGAATGCCACACTGTACGCCTTGTCCAGCGCTTTCAGGTCTATCTTGTAAAAGCTGATGCCCAGCCGTACGGCCACGATGGCACGCAGCAGTTCGCGGTGTTTCAGCGGGTAGAGCGAGGGTATGGGCAGTTCGTTGTAGCCTTCCTGTTCACACAGGTGGCACACCTCCCAGATAAAGTCATCGGTAGCTTCATAGCCGAACCACGCCTTCAACACATTACGGATGCAGAAGCGCTTGTACT